>JBOHUC010000013.1:0-45300 GCA_050733935.1 Candidatus Eiseniibacteriota bacterium
AGCGACTCCTGTACAGCATCCCGAAGCCTGCGATCGCCCACGCGCTGTGAGAATCGAAGCGCGATCGTCGCCTGTCGCTCGTCGCCGCTTCGGATCGCCTCGACGAGCGCCCGAACGACACCTGGAACCCGGAGGGCCTGCGACGCCGTCTCGGGCTCGGCCCATGGAGCCGAGAGCGAGGCACGAAAGGCCGCGACGTAGCGCCGGTGGAGCCGGTAGATCACGAAAATCCAAACCGCTGCCGCGAGCGCGGTCAGAACGCCGACGATGCGCACGTCGACTCCCATCGCGCGCAGCGTGACGACGAGCAGAAGTCCCGCGAGCGCATCGGCTCCGCGCTCGACGAGCACGTCGAGCACCGGTTTCACCTGGCGCCGTTCCGGCGGCCGGAGCGCGAGGAAATAAATCTCGGACGCAGGCTTGCCGAACGTCTGGAACAGAATTCCCTGCGCCCAGCGCATGGCGAGCGCAATCGGCCAGATCGGAACGAGCAGGAGCCCGACCCCGAAGACGAACATCGAGGCGGGCTGGAGCGCGCTCGACGGACCGAGCCCGACACGGCGCAGCACGGCACCGGCGAATCCGAACTGGACGACGAGCGCGAGCGCCTGAAGCCCCGCATAGAAGCCGCCCAGGAAACGCGCGAGCTCGGCGTCCGTCGGATAGATCTTCTGCGCCAGGAACTTGAACTGGAAGTCGACCAGGGTCGAGATCAGGACCGCGAGGCCGACCGCGGCCGCGAGATGTCGCAGGTACGAGGACTCGGCGAACGCCTTCCAGCGCGGAGCCGAGGCCGCGGCCTGCGCGATGAGGGGCTTCGACGGAACCCGTCGCGCGAGCAGGAAGCTCCATCCGCGGACGACGACGAGCAGGCCAAAGAGCACCCACAAGAGCCCCTGGGTGTGGATCCGACTCGCACCCCAGCTCGCGAATGCACCGCCGGCAATGCCCCCGAGGAGCCCGAAGCCCGAGAGCACCGGAAACAGAACGCGCGCGCGCCGGCTGTCCCAGACGTCGAGGGCTCCGATCCAGAAGTGCGAGAGAAGGAGCATCGCCTGGCTTCCCGCCCAGACGTAGAAGACGGCCGGCAGCCAGTCGGCGCCGCGCGACTTGAGCAGGGCCGCAGCGAGGCTCGCCGCGATCGCCACGTACTGGCCGACGTCGGCAACCGTCGTGCCCGAGAGGCGCCGGGCGAACCGGGCGTCGAGGGCTAGGAGACCCAGCGAGGCGAGCGCGACCGCCACGTACCCGTACGGGAGCGCGAGTGCCCCGTAGGAGGAGATGAACATCGAGTCGCGGAGGACCTTGACGATCGTGTAGGCGCCAAGGAGGGTCGCGATCTGGGCGCCCATGAGCCAGAGAACCGCCGCCTCGCCGGGTTCCAAATCGAAATGACGCTTGATCGTGGCGGGAATGCTCAGGGCCATTCGTAACCTCTGTTCCGGTAGCGATTTGTAATTTAGTGGGTGCCGGGCCCACCGGGTTTGAGTGTAATGAAGGAGGCCTGCCCCAGGCCGACGAAGTTTCGAGGACCCGGTCTCCGGGTGAAGGGTTGTCGTCTCGATCCTCCACCTCCTGCCGCCACCGGGTTCATTCAAGGCGTTTTTCTTGATCCGTGGAATTCGCGGGATCGAAGGATCCGACGAATGACCGATGGCTTTCTCGTTTCACATCCGGCAATCCGCCCACTTTGGGCGGCCGCATCGAGGATGGCAGCTCTGGCGCTCGCGATTGCGCTGTTCGGAGCCCTCTTCCCCCCGGCCGCGGTGGCCGCGCCCGCGCCGGCCGTGGACGCGCCCGACCCGCCGGCCGGGCCCGCGTTCGGCGATTCCGGATGGGTGGCGCCCATTCCGGCGGACAGTCTCGCGGGCGACCCGACCAAGCCCGGACCGCGCGTTGCACCGCGTGACCACGAGCCGCTCGGCGAGACCATTCTTCGCACTCCGTTTCGCATTCTGTTCCTTCCGCTTCGTGTCGTGGCCCTCGGTCTCGAGGAAGTCGCGGGGCTCGCGGAGCCGTACGTCGCGCCGTCCACGATGCCGCGGGAGCCGAAGGACTGGAGAATCACACCGCTCTTTACGATCTCGGGCTCCGCGGGCCCGGGCGTCGGAGTGGGCATCCGGCGGAGCATCGACCCGCAGCACGACGCCGCAGTGAGCCTCGCCGGCGGCTGGTCGCTTCACGACACGCGGCGGGTGAGGCTCCGAGCGAACTGGGGCAATCCGCACGACGTGCCGGGGTTCGCGCTGGGCGGCGATTACGCGTTCCGCCCGAATCGCAAGTTCTACGGGATCGGGAATTTCTCGAACGCGAACGACCAGTCGATCTTCCTCGAGGAGAGCGGCGCGCTCCGGCTTGCGATCCTGTTCGGCCGCCGGGCCGATCGACAGTTCCGTCTGCTCGGAGGCGTCGGCACGACGAGCGCGCGGCGCGGCTACAACGGGAGCCCGGGCGTCCTCGACGTATTCCCCGAGGATCAGGTCCCGTTCATGCTCGATGCGACCCAGATCTACTCGTACGGCGTGGGGGCCGACCTCGCGAGCGTGGACGACATGCGGGACCCTTCGGTCGGAGTCCACGCCCGCGCCGAGGTCGAAGAGGTTCGGTCGTTCAACGACAGTGAGATCAACTTCCGGCGCTGGCACCTCGAAGCCCGCGCCTATGTGCCCGTGTTCTCGAAGCGCCGCGTGCTCGCGTTCCGCGGGCTCCATCAGATCGTGGACCCCTCGGGCGATCCCTCCACGATTCCCTTCTACTACCTGCCGGAGTCGAGCGACGACGGTCGGTTCGCCGCGTACAAGGCGCACCGCTTCAGCGACCGGCACCTCCTGATCGGTCACGCCGAGTACCGGTGGCGGATCTGGGACCGGCTGTGGGCGCTCGCCCAGGCCGAGATTGCGGAGGTCGCCGGAGCGTCCGATCAGATCCGGATCGCGGACGTGCACGAGTCGTACGGCGGCGGTCTGCGGTACGCGATGACCGATCGCTCGATGGCGCGGCTCTCGATCGCGTCGGGCGCCGAAGGCCTCGTGATCTTCATCTCGCTCAAGGAGGACTTCTGATGCGCACCTCGCGAGTCGTTCTCCGGACGCTGTTCGCGTCTCTCCTCGGGATGGCGGTCGTGGGCCCGGCCGCGGCGGATCCACCGAATTCGCCGGACTCGAGCGCCACCCGCTACCGTCCGCAGACCTGGACCGATCACGACGCGCGGCCGATCCGCGAGCCCGAGGAGCGCGAGAAGAACCTCATGGGCCATCAATTCCGCGAGGCCGTCGTCGAGCCGCTGTCGCACGCGTTCGACATTCCCGACAAGCTCCTTTGGCTCGTGGACGCCTTCGGCGCCGACACGGAGGAGGAGGGCGCGAACGTGAACAAGTTCGACGAGGTGCCGAACTCCTCGTGGTTCACGAATCGCAACCACGTCCGCGCGCTCACGTCCGACGAGATCCGGAAGGGTCCGATTGGGTCGGACCTCCGGCCGGTTCCGCCGTACACGATCAAGTCGTACAAGAAGTCGGGAGTGAATCCCGGGTTCAACATCAAGGACGCGGCGGACAAGCGATGGGTCGTGAAGCTCGACCCGCCCTCCCATCCGCAGCTCGGCTCGGGCGCGGACGCGGTCGTGAGCCGTCTTCTCTATGCGGCCGGGTACAACCTGCCGCACGACGTTCCGTTCACTTTCCGGCGCGACGAGCTCGAGATCGACGACGACCTCGCGAAGGGCGTCGAAGGGGATCCGCCGCTCACCGCGGCGTTGCTCGACTCCATGCTCGTGCGCGGAGCCGTCAAAGACGGTAAGCACTACGCGCAGGCGAGTCTCTTTCTCGAGGGGACGCCGATCGGCCACATCGACATGCGCGGCCGGCGCCCCGACGATCCGAACGATCTCCATTCGCACAAGAACCGGCGGGAGCTGCGCGGACTCTACGTGCTCATGTCCTGGCTCGGAAGCTGGGACACGAAGGATCACCAGTCGCTCGACACGTTCATCGAGAACGGCGAGGACTCGACAGGCTACGTGCGCCATCACCTGCTCGACGTGGGAGCGGCGCTCGGCGCGGCGGCGGAGGGTCCGAAAGCCGTGCCGTACGGCTACGAAAACCGGATCGACTGGGGCTGGACGATGCGACGGCTGTTCAGCCTGGGCTTCGCGACCGAGCCGTGGCGGCGCACCGAACAGGTGACCGGTATCCCGTCGGTCGGGAACTTCGAGTCCGACGTCTACGAGCCGCAGAAGTTCAAGCCGCTCCAGCCGCATCCCGCGTTCCGCGAGCGCACGGACCGGGACGACTACTGGGGCGCGAAGATCGTCGCGAGCTTCAGCGACGTCCAGATCGAGGCGGCGATCGACGCCGCCGGCTACGAGGACCCGCGCGCGAAACCGCTCCTGCTCGATCTCCTGAAGCGCAGGCGCGACAAGGTCGCCCGCTACTGGTTCGGGGTCGTGGCGCCGCTCGACTACTTTCACGTCGACGGTTCCGTCCTGCGATTCCGCGATCTCGCGGTCGACCGGAAGCTCGAAGGCCCGCGCTCCTACGAAGCGCGGATCGACTCCAGGGAGGGCCATCTGGAGACGGATCATCTGCTGCTTCAGGAGAACGCGCTCGTGCTCGATCAGCTCGGCGCCGAACCCACGCACATCGTCCTCGAGCTTGCGATCGCAGGCCGTGATGCGAAACCGGCCACCGTCGAACTGCGAAAGGAGAACGGCGCTTGGAAAGTCGCATCGGTCAGTCACGGATGAGCCGGCGATCCCCGACGAATCGGGCGCCTGGGCGCGATCGCGTGTCCACGGCCGCGCTCCTCCTGAGCGGGCTCGTGGCGCTCGCCTGTGCGGTGGTCGCGCCGGGGTGTGCGCGCGTTGAGAAGCTCTCGTTCGTCGATCCGGTCGCGCGCGTCGTGCCGGACGAGATCGTCGCGGCGGAGGATTCGGCGCAGCGGGCCTCCGGCGTCGGGGCGACCCCTGCGGACCGCCCCGCGGACGCGCTGCGCGCGATGTTCGCCGATACGCTGATCGGATTCGTGCCCGGCACCGCGGATTCGGCGCGGCGGTACCTGGGCCGCCTGCGGAGCGGCTACGTGGTCGATACGCTCAACGTCGTCGTCATGGGAGACAACCGGCCGTCCTACCGCTCGAGCCGGCTGCGTCCGAACACGACCGCGATCCGGAACATCGCCACGCTCAATCCCGTGAACTGGATCAAGGGAATCGTCAACATCCCGATTCTCCTCGTGAAAGGGACGATCCCCGACTTCGCGCTCTGGCGCGACATTCCGTCGCTCATCACGAAGTCGCCGTCCTACGGCCGTGAGACGCAGGTGATGAAAGCCATTCTCGCGCGCGCCGATTCGCTCGAGGGGGCCGGCAAGGAGATCGCCGCCGTCATCAACTCGGGCGACCTGGTCAAGGACGGACGCTACGCGGCGCACTGGGAACGGTTTTTGACGATCACGCGACCCCTCTACGAGCGCGTCCCGTACTTCCCGATTGCGGGCAACCACGAGCGCACGGACGATTCGACGGGCCTTGCGAACTGGCATACGGCGACCGGGCTTCCGATCAAGAGCAATCTGCTCCACTACTGCTTCGACTCGACCGACGGGTGGGTGCGCTTCATCGCGCTCGATTCGAACCCGATGACCGACCCCAAGCACTACTGGTCGCGGGAAGACGAGATCGCGGCGACGAACGAACAGATCACGTGGATGATCGCGCGGCTCAAGGAGCACAAGGGGCCCGCCCTCGTCTTCATGCACCATCCGCCGTTCTGCCTCGGATTTCACCGGACGGAGTGGGAGTCGGACAGTGTCCTGTACAACCGCCGCCTCGAGATGGTCGATGCGCTGCGCGAAGCCGGCCTCTCGGTGATGGCCGCCGGTCACGAACATGCCTACGAGCGCGCGCTCCTGACCTGCGGGGAGTCGGTGCTCATCTGCCTGGTCGCGGGCGGCGCGGGAAGCCCGCTCCACGCGGTCGCGACCGGCCAGCAGGCCGCCTCGATGTTCGCCGCCTACGACATCCCGGGTTGCGAGTTCAAACCCGAGAACGTGTTCGCGAGCGTGTCGTTCCACTACGTGCTGCTTCGCTTCTGGTACGGAGGCGGAGACCTGCACACGTATGCCGTGGATCAGAACGGGGACGACACGCTGATCGATCACATCCAGATCGATCTCAAACGGTTTGGCGTTCCGAAGATCGACCAGCAAAAGATGCCGATCCCGACCGAGGGTCCGGCCCAGCCGCCACCCGCGGAAGAGACAGCGGCCGGACGCGTGACCGCGTCCAGCGACTCGGCCAAGACGGTCAAACCCGTGACCGCACCCTCGTCGAAACCCTCATCCGGCACGCGTCGCTAGCGACGGCCAGTGCGAGGTATCGAATGAACGGTTCCCAACCTTCCGCTGCCGCGGCTACCGCGGGCTCCGTGCGCCCCGCTGCGACGGGGCCGCGGGGCCCGCTCGATGCGCTCCTCAACGTGTTCTCGGACGTCCGGCCGGGCGAGGGCCTCACGGCCTTGCTCATGCTCATCAACGTCTTCCTGCTGCTCTCGAGCTACTACCTTCTCAAGACGATTCGCGAGCCGCTGGTCCTCGCCGCGGAGGGGGGCGGCGCCGAGATCAAGAGCTATGCATCCGCCGGCATCGCCGTCCTCCTCATCCTGCTCGTCCCGCTTTACGGGGCCATCGCGTCCCGCGTCTCGCGCGTGCCGCTGGTGAACGGCGTCACGGGCTTCTTTATCGCGTGTCTCGTCCTCTTCTTCGTCTGGGCGCGCGCGGTCGGCGTTCCCGGGACGCCGCCCGAAGGAGGCGAAGCCGCACAGGCCGCCGCGGCCGTGGGCGCCGGGCAGCTCGCGCTCGGCGTCTCGTTCTTCATCTGGGTGGGTATCTTCAACCTGATGATCATCGCGCAGTTCTGGGCGTTCGCGAACGACATCTACACGGTCCAGCAGGGAAAGCGCTTGTTCGCGATCATCGCGTTCGGCGCGTCGCTCGGCGCGATCGCCGGTGCGCGCGCGGCCGAGACACTGATCGAGCGGATCGGGCTCTATCCGCTCATGGCGATCGCGGCCGTGCTCCTCTTCGCGTGCATGTTCCTGACGAACGTCGTCCATCTGCGGGAAAAGCGCCGCGCCGCCGACCGGCCCGCCGCCGCGCCGGAGGAGGCAGGCGCCTCGTCCGCAAAGGGGGGCGATGCCGGGGCCCCGGCGGCCGCGAAGCCCGACGAAAAGGCGGATCCCGACGCGCGGATCAGCGGACGGAACGGATTCTCCCTCGTGTTCGCGGACCGCTACCTGCTCGTGATCGCGCTCCTCATGCTGACGCTCAATCTCGTGAACTCGACCGGCGAGTACATCCTAGGAGAGACCCTGACGAACATCGGGCAGGCGCGCGTGCAGCAGGGACAGCTCGCCGAAGCGGATGTGGGGTCGTGGATCGGGGCGTTCTACGGCAACTACTTCTTCTGGGTGAATCTCGTCTCGGCCGTCATCCAGGGCTTCTTCGTCTCGCGTGTGATCAAGCTCATCGGCGTGCGCGGGTCGCTCCTCGTGCTGCCGTTCGTCGCGCTCGGCGCTTATGCGACGCTCGCCCTCATTCCGCTCCTGCCGATCATTCGGGGCGTCAAGATCGCCGAGAACTCGCTCGACTACTCGCTCAACAACACGGCCCGACAGACGCTGTTCCTGCCCACGTCACGCGAGGCAAAATACAAGGGCAAGCAGGCCGTCGATACCTTCTTCGTGCGGTTGGGGGACGTGGTGTCCGCCGGGCTCGTCTTCGCCGGGACGACCTGGCTCATGCTCAAACCGCAGGGGTTCGCGCTCGTGAACGTGGCGCTCGTCCTCGTGTGGCTCGGGCTCGCGTTCTGGATCGGCCGCGCGTTCCAGGTGAAGTCGGGCGAGCGTTAGGCTCTAGCGAGCTTCCGACGCGGGCGCCGGCGAGGCATTCCAGTCGTCCGCCACGGTGCGTCCCGCACCGTACGACTGGAACAGCTTGCCCCAGCCGCTCTCGAGGATCTTCTCGACGCGCGGCTTGCCGACGAACGGATACCAGTACGCATCGTGGTACAGGCGGGACGCCGCGTATGCCCAGGGGACGATCGGCGTGCGCAGGAGGAAGTGTTCGAGCGGCTTGAGCGGTCCCCAGTAGATGAGCTTCTGGCCGCGCGAGGCGAGCGTGTCCTCGTGCGGCGAGAACTGGAGGTTCACGCCCTTCACGTCGTCGCCCAAGATCTCGATCTCGGACGGATTGCCGACGCCGAGCCCGGACTCGTGCGCGAGGCGGATGAACTTGAGCCCCATGGGATCGATCCCCATGAGCTTCGCGGCGATCGCATCGATCGCGACCATGTCGCGCGAGGCGAGGAGGAGGTTCGCGATCTTTGGACGCATCGCGCGCGGGCCCGGCCCGTCGCCGGCGACCGTGCCATCCATGACCGCGAAGAGGCCGGGATGTATCTCCTTCTGGATCGCGAGCAGGTCGACGAGCGTCTCGTGGATGACCGCGTGCGTCCAGTGGCGGTTCTCCTGCAGCAACCCGCCGAACGCGTTCTTCATCGCCCCGGTCGTGGTCGTGAACACGTGCGTCTTGAGCGTCGGCATGTGGATCACGCTCGAGCCGATCAGGCGCTGCGGCACGAGAATGCCCTTCGGGAACACGTCGTTGAGCACCCGCATCTTCGCCCGCGGCTCGTACTTCACCCAGCGGGTCGGCTTCTCGTTCAGGTAGGCGATCTCGACGCCGTAGCGATCGAGCACCGGCTGCAGGTTGTTGTTCACCGCCCCCACGCGGCAGTCGACCACGACGGTGCGGTTCTGCGCCGCGTAGATGCGCTCGCGCGCATGTCCCTGCTCGAGGAGCTTCCCGATCACCGCGTCGAGCTGCCAGGGCGTGGTCGAGCAGGCCGGCATGTACACGTGCCAGGAGATGTTGATGCGCAGGGAGACCTCGGGCCCGACCGGCAGCGCCTCCTGGATCCCGGCGAGATCCATGACGCGCTTCGTGTCCTCGACGACGGTCTCGGGCTTCGTGAACAGAACGGCAACCTGGCTGCGGGGGGTCATTTCGGAACCTCGATGGCCGGCGCCGCGATCGTCGCTTCGGCCCGCTTGAGAAGCTCACGGGCGATCACGAGCCTTTGAATCTCGCTCGCCCCTTCGTAGATCTCGGTCACGCGCGCGTCGCGGTAATAGCGCTCGACCGGATACTCCTTCACGTAGCCGTAGCCGCCGTGGATCTGCACGGCGCGATGCGCGACGAACGTCGCCGTCTCCGAGGCGTAGAGCTTCGCCATCGACGCATCGAGCCGGTGCGGCCGGCCGTTCTCGCGCTTCCACGCCGCGCGCAGGACGAGGAGCCGCGCGGCCGCCACCCGCCGCTCCATCTCGGCGATCAGGAGCGCGACCGGCTGGTGCTCGAACAGCTTCTTGCCGAACGTCTCGCGGGTCTTCGCGTACGTGACGGCCTGCTCGAACGCCGCGCACGCGATGCCGAGCGCCTGGGCCGCGACGCCGATCCGGCCGCCGTCGAGGGTGGCCATCGCGATCGAATACCCGCGGCCCTCCTCCCCCAGACGATTTTCGGCCGGGACCCGGCAATCGGTGAGCCCGATCTCGACCGTGTCGGACGCGCAGAGACCCATCTTCTTCTCCCGCTTGCCAACGACCAGCCCGGGAGTCCCCGATTCGACGAGGAACGCCGAGATGCCACGCTTTCCAGCTTCGGCATTCGTCTTCGCGAACATCAGGTAGAGGCCCGCCCGCGCGCCGTTCGTGATCCAGTTCTTGGTCCCGTTCAGGACATAGGCATCACCGTCCCGCCGCGCGCTTGCCCGGAGCGCCGCCGCGTCGGAGCCGGCGTTGGGCTCGGAGAGCGAGAAGGCCCCGAGCGTTCCGCCCGCGAGCGCCGGCAGGTACTTCTTCTTCTGCGCGTCCGTCCCGAACTTCGCGATCGGCCACGCGCAGACCGAGTTGTGCACCGAGATCATGATCGAGAGCGCGGCCGACACGCGCGCGAGCTCTTCGAGCGTGATGGCATAGCTCACCGTATCGTACGCGGCCCCGCCATACTCCTCGGGGATGAGCAGGGCGTAGAAGCCGACGTCGCGGAGCTTCGCGTACACCTCGTCCGGGTGGGCCCCCTCCTCGTCCCAGCGCGCGGCGTGGGGCGCGAGCTCGGCCTCGGCGAACTCGCGCACGGTGTCGCGGATCTGGCGATGATCTTCGGTCAGCCGGAAGTCCATCAGGCGGTCACCGCGTGGCGGGCGACGGCGAGCTTCTGCATCTCGCTCGTCCCCTCGTAAAGTGTTGTCACCCGCGCATCGCGCGCGAAGCGTTCGATGCCCTGCGACTCGTAGTAGCCGAGGCCGCCGTGCACCTGGATCGCGCGGTCCGCGTTCGCCACCGCCGCCTCGCTCGCCGTCCACTTCGCCCGCGCCGCAAGCGGCGCGAACTCCTCGCCCCGGTCGCGTGCGAGCGCGGCCTCGTGCGTGAGGAGCCGCGCGACGTCGCGATCGATCGCCATGTCGGCGAGCATCTGCCCGATCGCGCCGAAGTTCGAGAGCGACTGCCCGAACTGCTGGCGCGTGCGCGACCACTCGATCGAGCGGTCGGTCACTTCGGCCGCGATGCCGGTCGCCTGCGCGGCGACTCCGATCCGGCCCACGTTGAGGCCGGCGAGCGCCACATTGAGCCCTTCACCCTCGGCCCCCACGCGCGAAGCCTCGGGCACGCGCACGTTCTCGAAGTGGATCGTCCTAACGTCCGCCGGATGAAGTCCCATGAGCCGGTCGCGCGAGCCGCGCGTGAGCCCGGTCGCGTCCCCCGGCACGAGAAACGCGGACAGTCCCTTTCCGGCCTTCGACGGGTCCGTGCTCGCAACGACCAGGAGCACCCCGGCGACGCCGCCGTTCGTCACCATGATCTTCTCGCCGTTCAGGACGTAGTCGCTTCCTTCGCGGCGCGCGCTCGTTCGCACGGCGCCCGCGTCGCTCCCCGCCCCGGTCTCGGTGAGCGCGAACGCTCCGAGCCGCTCGCCGCGCGCCATCGCGGGCAGCCAGGTCGTCTGCTGCTCCCGTGTTCCGAACTGAAGGAGCGGCACGCCGACGAGCGAGACGTGCACGGAAACCGCGATCGCGTGCGCGGGTGAGACGCGCGCGAGCTCTTCGAGTGCCAACGCGTACGCGAGCGTGTCGAGCCCGGCGCCGCCCGTGTCCTTCGGCCAGTGGATCGAGAGGAGCCCGAGTGCGGCCATCGGCGTGACGTGCTCCTCCGGGAAGCGACGCTCGGCGTCGAGGGCCGCGATCACGGGCTCGATCGTGCCGAGCGCGAACGCGCGGACGGTTTCCCGGTAGGCCGTGTGCGATGCGGAGAGGGAGAAATCCATCACGAATACGAGTAGAAGCCGTTTCCGGACTTCCGGCCCAGACGTCCGGCAGCAACCATCTTCCGAAGGAGCGGACACGGCCGGTACTTCGAGTCGCCGAGCCCCTTGTGGAGCACCTCCATGATGTCGAGGCAGACGTCGAGTCCGATCAGGTCCGCGAGCGCGAGCGGTCCGAGCGGATGGTTCATGCCGAGCTTCATGACCGAGTCGATCGCCTCCTTCGTTGCGACGCCCTCCATGAGGCAGTACACGGCTTCGTTGATCATCGGCATGAGGACGCGATTCGACACGAAGCCGGGGTAGTCCTGCACCTCGACCGGCGTCTTGCCGAGCTCCTCGGTCCACGTCCGGACGCGCGCCGTCGTCTCGTCGCTCGTCGCGAGGCCGCGGATGATCTCGACCAGCGGCATGACCGGCACCGGGTTCATGAAGTGCATGCCGATGACGCGGTCGGGCCGGCGCGTGACGGCCGCGAGCTCGGTGATCGAGATGCTCGAAGTGTTCGTGGCCAGTACGGACTCGGGCGGGAGGACGGAGTCGAGCGAGAGGAACACGTCGCGCTTGATCTCGAAGTCCTCGACCACCGCTTCGACGGCGAGCGCGGCGCCCGCGAGGTCGGCCGCGCGCGTCGTCCCGGTGACGCGATCGAGGGCGGACTGCGCCGCCTCCGGCGTCAGCCCGCCCTTCTTCGCGATCCGTTCGAGGCTTCCCTGGATCGCCTGCTTCGCTTTGTCGATGCGGCCGGCGTTGACTTCGAGCAGGACGACGTCATGGCCCTTCGTGGCGAAGACCTGCGCGATGCCGTTTCCCATCGTGCCGCCGCCGACGACGGCGACGCGACTCACGCCGGGCGTTCCACGGCCAGGGCAACGGCGTTCCCGCCTCCCAGGCAGAGGGTGGCGAGACCCGACCGGGCGCCCCGGTCCTCCATCGCATGGAGGAGTGAGACGAGCACGCGCGCGCCGGAGGCGCCGATGGGATGTCCCAGGGCCACCGCGCCGCCGTTCACGTTGACGCGGTTCCAGTCCCAGCCGAGCTCCTTCCCGTCCGCGAGTGCCTGGACGGCGAACGCTTCGTTCGCTTCGATCAGGTCGTAGCTGTCGAGCGGCCTCCCGGTCAACGCGAGGAGCTTCTTCACGGCGACGACGGGCGCGTAGAACAGCATCTTCGGATCGCCGCCCCCGGTCGCGTAGCCCGTGATGCGCGCGAGCGGCTTCAAGCTGCGGCGCTTCGCCTCCTGCTCCTCCATGACGACGAGCGCGGCCGCGCCGTCGTTCAATCCGGGGGCATTCCCCGCCGTGACCGTTCCGCCCTTCTGGAACGCGCTCGGAAGCTTCGCGAGCGACTCGATCGTCGTGTCGGGACGCACGGGCTCGTCGTCGGCGACGCAGACCGGATCGCCCTTCCTCTGCGGAATGTGCACGCAGACGATCTCCTTCTTGAACTTCCCGGCTTTCATCGCGGCGGCGGCCTTGCGATGCGACTCGACCGCGAAGCGGTCCTGCTCGTCGCGCCCGATCTTCGAGTTTTCGGCCGTGAATTCGGCGAGCCCGCCCATGTGGCAGTCGTTGAACGAGCACCAGAGGCCGTCCTTGATGACACCATCCACGAGCGTCGTGTCGCCGAGCTTGACCCCCGTGCGTCCGGTGTACAGGTAGTGCGGCACGTTCGACATGCTCTCCATGCCGCCCGCGACCACGACCTTCGCGTCGCCCGCGCGGATCGCCTGGGCTGCGAGCATCACGGCCTTGAGGCCCGACCCACACACCTTGTTGACCGTGAGCGCACCCACCGCAGGGTCGATGCCGGCGGCGATCTGTGCCTGCCGCGCCGGAGCCTGGCCCGCGCCGCCCTGGACGACGTGGCCCATGATCACCTCTTCGGGATCGCTCGCTCCGAGCCCGGCGCGCTTCATCGCTTCCGCGATCGCGATGCCCCCGAGCTTCGGTGCGGTCAAGGGCGCAAGGCCGCCGAGAAATTTCCCGATCGGCGTGCGCGCTCCCGAGACGACGACGGCGGTGAAGCTCATTCCCGGTCTCCTTCCCAGTTGTAACCGGCATCTTTCAGCAGATTGCGGGCGATCACGATGCGCTGGATCTCGCTCGTGCCCTCGCCGATTTCCATGAGCTTGGCGTCGCGGAAGTAGCGCTCGACGTGCATCTCGCGCATGTATCCCATGCCGCCGTGGATCTGGATCGCCTTGTCCGCGCACCAGGTCGAGGCCTCGGACGCGAACAGCTTCGCCATCGCGCCCTCCGTGTTGTACGGAAGGTCGTTGTCCTTCCGCCACGCGGCGTCGTAGACGAGATGGCGCGCGGCCTGGATCTTGACCCCCATGTCCGCGAGCATGAACTGGATGGCCTGGAACTCGGCAATCGGCTTGCCGAACTGCTTCCGCTCCATCGCGTAGCGGACCGCGGCGTCGTACGCGCCCTGGGCGATACCGAGCGACAGCGCGCCGATCGAGATGCGTCCGCCCGCGAGTGTCACGAGGAACTGTTTGAAACCCCGTCCGAGCTCGCCCAGAAGCTGATCGCCGGGAATGAACACGTTCTCGAATTCGAGCGGGACGGTGTCCGACGAGCGGAGACCCATCTTGTTCTCGCGCTTGCCCGCCCGGAACCCGGTCGTCCCCTTCTCCACGATGAACGACGAGATGCCGCGCGTGCCCTGCGACTTGTCGGTGCGCGCGGTGAACACGACCGTGCCGGCTTCGGAGCCGTTCGTGATGTAGAGCTTGCTGCCGTTGACGCGGAAGCCGCCGTCCTCGCGCACGGCGGTTGTCTGCGTGCCGCCTGCGTCCGAGCCGGCATTGGGCTCGGTGAGCCCGAACGCGCCCAGGTGCTTGCCCTGTGCGAGCGGAACCAGGTACTTGCGCTTCTGCGCCTCGGTGCCGAACTGATAGATCGGTCCGCAGCCGAGCGACACGTGAGCCGCGAGCGTGATCGCGAGCGAGGCATCGACGCGCGCGATCTCCTCGACCGCGATGCAGTACGCGAGCGTGTCGAGGCCCGCGCCGCCGTATTCCTCGGGGAACGGCAATCCGAGAAAACCAAGCTCGGCCATCTGGCGGACGAGCGCCGAGGGAAATTCCTCCTTCTCGTCGCGCGCGGCCGCTCCCGGCTGGACGACTTCGACGGCGAACTTGCGGGCCGTCTCGCGGACGGCGTGATGCTCGTCGTGCAACAGTTGTTCGGTCACTTCGGACATGCGATCTCCGGGCTGGCCCAATGCGCAGGCGCGACGGAAAGGGACGGGATCCCACCGGGGCCCCGTTCCGGAGGGTCGGACGGCGCTGACGCTGGCGGGAATGCGGTGTCGGCCACGCCATCTTACGGCCTCCGAGGCTTCGACTCAAGCCCGGGGCCGGGCGCGCACTGCAAGCGGGGCAACGGCTTACGCGGTCTCAGGACTCCTGGAAGGGCGTCGTGACGTCGATTGCGAGCTTCCACGTTCCGCCGACGTTCCGCCACACACGCACGAACGCCCGCCGCTCGGGGCCGCGCTGTGCCGTGTCGGCGGGCGCGGAGCCTTTGGATGCGCTCGATTTGAGCTCGACCGACCCGTACGTGTATCCAAGATCGCCGGCTTTCGAGACGGCGCCGATCTCCGGGCTCCAGGACGCGATGCCTTTCGACCATTCGTCGGCGAATGCCTGGCCGGCCGCGGTGGCGCCGTGCGCGGTCGGCTTCCCCCACCGGTACACGCGGACGTCACGATCGCCGTGCGCTTCGAGCGCTCCGCCCAGGCCCTTCGAGACGAGCAGCGCTTCGTAACTCCGCTCCGCGTCCGCGAGCGCATTGCGCGTCTTTTCGTGCGCACTGTTCGACAGCGGCTTCGCCCCGCCCGGACGTCCGCCCACGCGGCGCGCGGTCAGCGATTCGGGCTCGGGCTTCGGCAGGTCGCAGCCGTGATCGATCAGGACTTTCCACTTCCCGTCGGCCTGCTTCTGCCACACGGACGTGAAGCGGCCGTACCACTCGGGCGCCTTGTCCTTCTCGAGCCGGAGCTCGGCCGGGCCAGTGGTCCATCCGAGATCGCCGCTCGTCGAGAGCTCCGCGTACGACGGTCCCCACAGGAGGAGCGGTCCCTTGTTCGACGGACGTCCTTTCAGGAACTCGTGCGCGTTGATGGGGCCGGGCCGAAACATGACCGAGTTGTCCGCGAAGTTCTCGTAGAACGCGTCCCGGATGCCGGCCTCGAGCGCGCGGCGTGCGAACGCGCGCTCGGCCTCGACGAGCGAAGCGACATCGGGCGGCAGCGCTTCGGATTTGGACACGATCAGAGCCTCCTGGGCTTGCGCGATCTCGAACGGGAGGACGCACGAGAGCACGAACGCGAGCGCGAACGCGGTGGCGAGTGCGAGGGAAAAGGCAGCCGGGCTGGGAGGAGCGACGCGGGGAGCGCGGGTCACGCGCAGCGCACGGAGCGGCATGGCGACTCCATTCTGGCGAACGCACGGCGCGGCCCCGGACCTCCGCCGCCATTCGCGGAAGAAGCGTGCGCCCGATCGCGGACGAGTCTGGCAGAGGCCGCGCGGGGCGGCCACGTCCGATTCCCGAAACGAACGGCGTTTGTCAGAGGTTTGACAGCCCGCGCCCGTCAGGCGCGGCTTCAGGCGCGGCGCAGGCGTGCCCGCCGGCCGAGCGAGGATGCGAGCACCTCCGCTTCGGCCTCAAGGGCCGTTCGCGTGTCACGGTCGAAAGCCCGGAACGGCTTGAAGCGAATCCTGAGCTCGTCCTCCGTTCGCTCCGACTCCCAGGTGCCCGCAATCGCACCGTTCACGAGCACGACCGGCGACACCCACCCTGCGGTGCGGAACACCTTCTTGTAGTGCGCGGGCGCGAGCACCGAATCCTTGGCCCGATGTCCGAGCAGGTACACGTCGAAGTGCGGAAGAAGCCGGACGTGCGGCGCGCTCGCCGCCCGGGGTTTCCTTCGGCCGCGTCCGCTCCGACGTCCTTCGACGGCCGCCGCGAGCACGAACGCACGCGATCCCTCGACCGAAACCTCGGTCATTTCGCCTACGATCCGTTCCCACATCCGGCGCGCCTCCGGCGCGTAGAAACCGGCCCAGTACGCGAAGTCCCTCACGGTCGCAGGACCGTACGCGCCGAGATAGCGCCGGGCGAGCTCCGCTTCGACCGTTTCAACCGGCATCGCGGCTGCACCGGGCGCCAGCCATTGATCCGTCCGCACGAACGTGACTTCCGTTCCGCGCGTCGGACCGAAACACACGCGGCCCTGGTAGACGGGACGGCGGATGATGCCGCCCCAGCTGTGCTCGATCCACGAGCGCGCTTTCTTCCCGTGGCGATCGCCGACACGCTCGGCGATTCCGCGGCGCGTGAGCGGTCCGTCCGCGAGTGCTTCGACGATGTCGTCCCCCACTTCTTCGGCCTGGCGCACGTTCAATCCGCCGCGCGCGAGCCAGGCGTCAAGGTAGCGGATCCGAAGCAGTCCGCCGACTGCGGCGTAGAACGGGAGATCGCGCGCCGGCACGAGGTGGAGCGTTCCGCGCATCGTCCACGTCTTGACGAGCGTCCGGTCCTCGATCAGAGCGCGCTCGATCACACCATCCGTGACACCGGTCACGCGCGCCGCAAGCGAGAGTCGAGCCGCGGAGGCGACCTGCGCCTGCGCGCCCCCGATCGCGGAAACGACCTCGAGCAACGTCTTCGCGGGGACGCGTCGGTCGAGACGCTGCCCGGCGAGCCGGAGGTCGAGCGCCTCCGCCGCGCTCAGCTCGATCGGACGCGCGCTCATGCGGGCCTCGGCCAGTACTTGCGAAACAGGTGAACGACGAGCGGCAACGCGACGAGGAGCACGAGCGCGCTTCCAATCAGCGTGTTCCGGATCTCGACCGGGGTCATGTCGACGCCCTTCGGTTGGTTGCCTTGCGAGAAGGCAAGCTGGGCCGACCAGCCGAACGCGTTGCTCGCGGCATGCGCGAGGAACGGCGCCCACAACGTACGCGTGTGATGATAGAGGATGCACATCGCCATGCCGAAGATCGTCGAGCCGAACGGATCGCGCGTGAAGTGGAGCAAGCCGAACACGACGGACGAGACCACGATGCCGCGCGTGAGCGACCACTTCCGGCTCCAGCGCGGAAACAGGAGCCCGCGGAAGATGAACTCCTCGACCAGCGGGCCGAGGAGCACGACGATCACGAACTGCCCCGCGAGCGCGATCGGGCCAGCGACGGTGTAATCGAGACCATGGATTTGCTCGAGCCACCCCGCCCATCCGCGCACCACTTCCGGAAAGAACTGGAACGCGAGGGCGACGAGACCGAACAGGAACGAGAGCTCGTTCGCGAGCAGGAGAGTCGCGACACCGAGGCTCACGAGCGCGATGCCCGGCGTGATCCCCCGGCGGAGCATGCGTCCCAGGTCGACGCCGCGCTTCCGCGCGTAGACGAGTGCCCCGAGCCCCATGAGCAGGAACTGCACGGCCTGCACCTCGAGATGAAACCACACGAGGCCGACGGTTCCGGCCCCGCGCGGCTGGAGCAGGAGCCCGATCCCCCACGTGAACGCGAGCGCGACGAGGAGAAGGAGCCCGAGCTCGAACGCGCTGAACGAGTCGAACGGATTGGGGGCTTCGGAGGGGGCTTCGGAGGGTGCTTCCGACGGAGCTTCCGAAGGGACCTGCGAAGGGACTTCCAGGAAGTCGTCGCTCACCAGGTGTCTCCGCCCCCGGGCGGCGGCCACGCTCCGAGCATGCGCCGAAGGAGCGCGATCTGGCCGATGTGATAACTCGTGTGCTGGAGGATGGCGCGCAGCCCGTCGAGCCGGCTTCCCTTCTCCCCGGGCGCGGGCGCGGCCCCAAGCGGAGCCCGTTCGATCGCAAGCCCGAGTCGCGAAAGGCTCTCGCGATACGCGCGCACGAGGAGCTCCCACTCCGCAGCACTCCCGGGCGCGCGCGGACCGGGCCAGCTGTCCTGGTCGTGCGGTGGCCGGGGCGGGCTCGCGCCCTCGAACGTCGCAACGCAGAATCCGTTCCAGAAGATGATGTGGTGCGCGAGCTGCTGGATCGTGTACGGAGAGCCCTCCGGCGAGCGGCCGGCGAGCGTCCAGTCGAGCCCGTCGAGCACGCGCGCCGGGTCGACGTGCGCGCCCGCGCCGGTCACGCCCCGTGTGAGCGAAGCACGGAGCACGGAGTCGAGGTTGGCGGCGGGCTCGGACATGGGTCTCTCGTCAGACGCGTGGGAACCGTCGGAAGCGTGGGAAGCTTGGAAAGGCGCATTCTGACGAACCCCCGCCAGCCCGTAAAGGGTGGTGCGAGACGTCGTGCCGCTCCCGCAATCCCTCCCGCCCGGTCGGCCGATGCGCGTATCCTCCGCCCATGTCGAAGGCCGCGTCCCGTGCCGTTCGCATCCGTCGCGCCGATCCCGCGCGCGATCTCCCCGAAGTGCGCACGCTGTTCCTCGAGTACGCGAGCTCGCTCGACTTTCCCCTCGACTTTCAGGACTTCGATGCGGAGCTCGCAGCGCTCCCCGGGGCGTACGCCGAGCCCCTTGGAACGATCCTGCTTGCAGAGACGGAAGAGGGAGTCGTGCTCGGGTGCGTGTCGCTCCGGCCGCTCGAGGCCGGAGCGTGCGAGATGAAGCGGATGTTCGTGCGTCCGGAGGCGCGTGGGCGCGGCGCGGGACGCGCGCTCGGCAAGGCGATCATGGCCGAGGCCCGCGCCCGCGGATATCGCTCGATGCGGCTCGACACGCTCGACACGATGGTCGAGGCCATCGCGCTCTACGCCGAGCTCGGGTTCCGGCCGATCGCCGCCTACCGCTACAACCCGATGCCGAACGCGCTGTTCTTCGAAGCGGAGCTTTGAGGCCGAGGGCGCGCGGGCGTGCGAGCGTGCGAGCGTGCGAGCGTGCGAGCGTGCGAGCGTGCGGCGCCCCCGCGTCAGGACGGAGTACGGCGGAGCTCGATGTTCCCGTTCACGGTCGAAAGCTCGAGCCTGGGCCCGCCGTCACCGAGCTTCCCTCGCAGCTTGTTGTGGTTCACGCGGCCGGCCACGGTGAGCGGAAAGTCGGACTCGATCGAGCCGTTCAATGTCTCGGCCTCGATGTCGGCGTTCACGGTCCCGGTCATCTCGATCTGGATGCTGCCGTTCACCGTCCGGAAGTCGAGACCTGCGGGCCAGCCGCTCGACGCCATCTCGATCTCGATCTCGCCGTTCACGGTGGTCGCCTCGGCGTAGCTCTTGGTCGCGACGTCGATCGAGCCGTTCACGGTCGTGGCCTCGACCGATGCCGTGAGCCCGGACGCCTCGACGTCTCCGTTCACCGTGCGCGCGACGAGCTTCACTCCCGCCGGCACCCGCACCGTGAACCGCACCCAGACGTCGCAATCCTCGCTGCTGTTGTGACCGCCGTCGGCGTCGCAGGTGTTCGGCGGCTTGCCCTTCCGGTTCGGATAGAGAGCGCAAATCGTCACTCCATCCGCGTGCTCGACAGTCTCGATCCGGACCTCCGAAGGATCGTCCTTCTTCGCACGCTTGATCGCCCGCACCTCGACTTCGCGGCCGGTCGCCGCCTCGGCCCGGATCGGGCCGTTCACGCCCCGGATCTCGATCGTCTTGCCGGCGGCGAGCGGACCTTTCCAGTAGAACTCTTCCTCGGCCGCGAATGCGGCCGGCGCGAGCCCAAATCCCGCGACGATGAGCGTCAGGAGGCCGAGGCCTGGACCGAAGCCGGGGCCGGGGCCGAATCGACGGGTAGTGAGCCGCGTTCTAGTCATCGTCGTCGTCCTCGTCGTTGACGTTTTCGTGCTCGTGTTCGTGCTCCTCTTCCATCTCACGCTGGTGCTCCTTTTCCGCCTCGAAGCGCATCCGGAATTCCTTCTCGCCGGGCCTGAAGAGCTGGATCGCCCCCTGGAACGATTCGAGGTCGATCTTCGCGCTCCCGGAGCCGAACAGGAAGCTGAAGCGCTTCCCCTTCTTGGTCCGCGAGATGTTGACGGGCGTCCAGGACTCGAACTCGCCGGAGAACGTCGCCACGCTCACGGTCGCGTTCGAGCGGTCGGAGAGCCCGAGGCCGATGTCGCCGTTGTGCGTCGAGAACATGTACGCGCCGTCGTCGAGGATCTTGCCGTCGTACAGCACCGTGCCGTTCACGGTGGTCGCTTCGACCGACTTCGACGTGAGGTCGAGCAGCAGGATGTCGCCGTTCACCGCCTCGGCCATGACGTCGCCGGTCACGTTCACGACGCGCACGCCGTCGTTGACCGAGCTCACGATGACCTTGCCGTTGGCCTCCATGAGATCCACGAGACCTTCGACCGAGCGCAGCTCGATGTCTCCCGCGGCGCGGCGCACCTTGATGTCACCGCTCACGGTCTCAACGCTGATGCCGCCCTTCACGTCCTCCGCCGTCACGTCGTTGTACACGCCCGACAGCGACACCGGCATCCACGACGGAATGGTGATCTCGTAGTCGACGGCGCGTGAGGGGCCGGTTCGCGACCGCGACTGAATCTCGAGCTGATCGCCGTCGATCCCGACCGAGACCCAGTCCCGGCGCGAGTGCTCCGCACGGACGCGAACCGAGCTCTGCGCCCAGCCCGTCAGGTTCACCGAGCCGCCGAAATTGTGGAGCATGAGCTTCGTTCCCCGGCGCACCGCGACCGTCGTATCGGTGCTGGTCGCGCCGGCGCGAACCCGGCTCGCGTCGACCACGCGGACACGCGGGACCGCTTTCGGAGCCTTCGGGGCCTTCGGTGCCCGTGGAGCTTCCGGAGTCTCCGCGAGCGCTTGAAGCTCGGAGAGCAGAACCGCATCGGACACGATGACGACGGCCGGGGTCCCCGGAGAGGCCGCAGGAGCCGGCGTCGCTCCTTCGCTCGAAGGCTGTCGCGAATCGCAGGCCGGAGCCATCGCCGGTCCCCGATCCGACGGGAATCCGATGAGCTCGGTTCCGGCGACCGCCGGCGTCGCGGCCGCGGCCTCGAGGACCGCGACGACGGCGGCCACGAACGCCGCGCACGCGACCCGCGAGACGAGTCTCGAAACGATCCGGGCTCCGTTCATTGCGCGCTCGCGAACACGGTCGCCGCCTTGAGCACTTCGATCTTCCGCTGCTTCGTCTTCGTCAGGTGCTCCTTGAGATACGGATTCGCCGGATCGACATCGAGCGCCTTCTTCGCCTGTGCACTCGCGAGATCGATGATGCGCAGGTTCGATTCGATCGTCTTCACGGTTTCGGGATCGAGCTCGTTCCGCTTCTCACTCAGCGCACGTTCGAGCTTCGCGACCTCGGCCGCATAGGCCGGATCGTCCAGACCCTGCGACGCGCTACGCACCGTCATGCCGGGACCGGTGCCGGTGTTGTCGGAGCCGGTGCCGGCGATGTCGGGACCGGTGCCGGAGAGGCCCGTGCCGGGACCGGAGCCCGTGATGCCGGGGCCCGAACCCGTGCTCGTGCCGTTGCCCGAGCCGGTGCCGGAGATCCCGGTGTTGCCGGTCGTTCCCGTACCGCCCGCAACCTGCACCTGGCCGCCGCCGGCGCGCGTTCCCGCAAACCAGGCGACGCTGCCCGAGAGCAGCATGAGCGCGATGCCCGCGGCCGCGAGCTGCGGCCACGAGAGCGTGAGCCCGCCGCCAAACCAACGGCTGCCGGCGCTGTCGGCGTGCCGTGCCGTGCGGCTCTCTCCTGCGCGGCGCGCGGCGAGCGATCCGGACGATTCCGCCCGCCCGCGCAACATCCCCGCGCCGGCCGTGCGCACGATGCCGGGATCCGCGGAGCGAGATTCAATGGAAGGGTCCTGCGCGAGAACGGCGACCCGGGCCGCGATTCCAGGCCACAGGTCCTCCGCGGGCGCCCGATCGGTCAACGAACGCGCGTGTGCGACGACCGCGCGCAGCTCGTCCAGGGTAGTCCGGCACTCCGCGCACGTCGTGAAGTGCGCCTCGATGAGAACGCGCTCGTCCGGTGACAGCGCCTCATCGAAGTAGTCGGAAAGCCGTTCGTTCCACTGGTCGCTCATCGCTCCACCTTTCTGGCCGGGTCTCCTCCGCGCTCCGCGCGCGAAGTCAGCGGGTCAAATTTCCGCGCAACAGCATTCGTGCGCGGTGCAGCTGGGCCTTCGTGGTCCCGGTCGTCACGCCGAGCATCTCGGCAATCTCCTCGTGCTTGTAACCTTCGACATCGTGCATCACGAACACCTGTCGGGCTCCGTTCGGCAAGAGCGCGATCGCGGCTTCGAAGTCCACCGACAGATCGCTCTGCCCGGGCCGTCCCGGGAGCTGCTCGAGCGTCGTCTCGTCGCCTGCCGTTCGTTCCCGCTCGAGGCTCAGGACTCTTCGGCGGGCGAGGAGGACGTTCACGGCCACCCGGTGCAGCCACGTCCCGAACGCGGACTCTCCGCGGAACTGCCCGATCTTCTGCCACGCCCGGACGAACACGTCCTGGGTCGCTTCGGAGGCCTCGTCCGGGTTCAGCATCCGCCGCGCGAGGGAGTGGACGCGGGCAACGTGGCTCCGATAAAGCCTTTCGAAGGCGCGGAAATCCCCGTTCGCGGCCCGCGACGCATCCGCGGCATCCGCCTGCCAGGAGCTGGGTCCGACTGCCGGAACCGCGCTCAGGAGCGTCGCTTCGGGGCCCGCATGTTCCATTCGCACCTTTCGATAGGGGGATTGCAATGAGGGTTGGGAAGGCCTACGAGCCCGGTGGGAAAAAGGTTCTCGGCCCGTGACGAGCGGGACCTGCGGGGCCAGCCCGCCCGACTTGCCTCCGACTTGACCCTGGAGTGGCCGCCAGACCTGCCCCCAACATGCCCTGGGGCATGTTCCCCGAGGGGTGGGATCGATCTCAACTGGTTCCGGAACCAGTGATCCCCGGGTCCCGAGAACCGTTGGGGCCTACCGGCTCACTTGCCCTGGGGCAACGTTGACATAATCGTCAAGTACAGCAGGCTGGATCGCCGTATTCCAAAGGGACAAAATAGTTTGCCCACCTTCAGTCCGCAATTGTCGCGGCCACGGCTCGGACCCTACACTACGGCGCTCATGCTCAAGACCTCCCCCTTCCATGCTCGCACCGCACCGTTGGTCCGCACCCAGACCTGGCGACGCTGGGCCGGCTACCAGATGGCGAGCGCCTACGACCCCCATCCGGACCGCGAGTATGCCGCGATCCGGAACGCGGCCGCGTTGATCGACGTCTCGCCCCTCTACAAGTACCGGCTCACCGGACGCGATGCCGCGCGCCTGCTCGATCGCATGATCACGCGCGACATGACCAAGCTCCAGGTCGGCCAGGTCTACTACACCCCGTGGTGCGACGTTCACGGCAAGGTGATCGACGACGGGACCGTGAGCCGGCTCGACGAGGGCACCTACCGGCTCACGAGCGCGGATTCGTCTCTGCGCTGGCTCGACCTGAACGCCGCCGGGCTCGAAGTGGCGATCGAAGACGTCTCGGAGCGAGTCGCCACGCTCGCGATCCAGGGGCCGCTGTCGCGCACGATCCTCGAGCGAGTGGCACCGCCGGAAATCGCGAAGGTCAAGTACTTCCGTTTGATCGAGACGACGGTCGACCGGATCCCCGTCACGATCTCCCGCACCGGCTATACCGGTGACCTGGGTTACGAGATCTGGGTCGGCGCCGGCAACGCGGTGGCCCTGTGGGACGCGTTGATGGCCGCGGGCACACCGTACGGGCTCACGCCCGCCGCGGTGTGGGCCCTCGACGTGGCGCGCATCGAGGCCGGGCTCATCATGCTCGACGTCGACTATCACTCCGCACATCGCGCGATGATCGAGGAACAGAAGTCGTCGCCGTTCGAGATCAACCTGGGATGGGCGGTGAGCGCCACCAAGGGCCCGTTCAACGGCCGGCGCGCGCTCGCCTCCGAACGCGCGCGCGGGGCCAGGTGGGGCTTCGTCGGTCTCGCCATCGACTGGGTGTCGTTCGAGCGCCTGTTCGCCGCCCATCACCTGCCTCCCCACGTGCCGAACGTGGCCTGGCGCACGAGCGTCCCGGTCTATCGCGACGGGGCCCAGGTGGGTTACGCCTCGAGCGGCTGCTGGTCCCCGCTGCTCAAGAAGTCGCTCGCGCTCGCCCACCTTCGCGCGCCGCACTTCGAGCCGGGCACGCCGGTCAAGATCGAGATCACGGTCGAGCACCAGCGCCGCCTCGCCGATGCGGTCGTGTGCAAGCTCCCCTTCTACGATCCCGAGCGGAAGAAGGCATGAGCCGCTACGACGCGATCATCATCGGCGGCGGGCACAACGGCCTCGTGGCGGCCGCCTACCTCGCGCGCGCCGGTCGCCGGACCCTGGTGCTCGAGCGCCGCCCGCTGATCGGCGGTGCGGCGGTCACCGAGGAAGTGTTTCCCGGCTTCAAGTTCTCGGTCTTCTCGTACGTCGTGAGCCTGCTGCGCCCCGAGATCATTCGCGACCTCGAGCTGCCGCGACACGGCCTCCAGATCCTGCCGCTCGAGAGCACGATCACACCGATGGAGAACGGCGATTACCTCGGCTCCTGGGCCGATCCCGACGAGTCCCGCCGCGAGCTGTGCCGCCATTCGACGCGCGATGCCGACGCGATGGTGCTGTTCGGCCGGCTGATGCACCACATGGCGATGGCGGTGAAGCCCATCATCGGCATGGTGCCGCCCGATCCCGCCTCGCTCTCCCCCTCCGATCTCAAGGGGCTGCTTCAGCTCGGCGGGCACTTCCGCTCGCTCGGGGGCGAGCGCTTCCACGCGCTCCACAAGCTCATGACCATGAGCAGCGCCGACTACCTCGACGAGTGGTTCGAGTTCGACACGCTCAAGGCCACCAAGTCGGCGAGCGGCATCATCGGCACCTTCCTCGGGCCGCGATCGCCGGGTTCCGCGTACGTTCTCCTCCACCACTACATGGGCGAGATCGACGGCGCCTTCCGTGCCTGGGGATTTCAGAAGGGCGGCACGGGCGCCATCAGCGAAAGCATCGCGAGTGCCGCGCGAGCGTCCGGTGCCGAGATCCGCACGGACGCCGCCGTCGAGCACGTGCGGGTGGTGAACGGGCGCGCCACCGGGGTGGTGCTCGCAAGCGGCGAGGAGATCGCGGCGGATCTCGTCGTGTCCGGACTCGACCCGCGGCTCACTTTCACACGGCTCGTGTCCGAAAAGGAGCTGCCGTCGGACCTCGTCGAGGGGGTGCGGCGCTACAAGTTCCGCGGCTCGTCCGGGAAGGTGAACCTGGCGCTCGCCGGACTCCCCGATTTCACCTGCCTGCCCGGGAACGGTCCGCACCTGCGGGGTGCGGTCTCGATCAGCCCGAGCGTCGATTACCTCGAGCGCGCGTACGACGATGCCAAGTACGGCGAGTTCTCGCGCCATCCCTACATGGACATCGTCATCCCCTCGATGATCGACCCGGGCATGGCGCCGCCCGGGAGGCACGTGATGAGCATCTTCGTCCAGTACGCGCCGTATGCTCTGAACGGCGGCTGGTCGGATGCCAAGCGCGAGGCGTTCGGCGACGCGGTGGTCAAGACACTTGCGCACTACGCACCCAACATCGAGTCCCTCATCCTGCATCGCCAGGTGCTCACCCCGGACGACATCGAGCGCATCACGGGCCTCTCGGAAGGCAACATCTTCCAGGGCGAGCTCGCGCTCCAGCAGCTCTTCTTCCTGCGTCCGGTGCCCGCGTGGGCCCGGTATCGCACTCCGATCCACGGCTACTGGCAGTGCGGCGCCGGCACGCATCCCGGGGGCGGCATCATGGGCGCGTCCGGCCGGCTCGCCGCACTCGAGATCCTGAGGAACGGCCGGTGAGCGCGCGCTTCGACGTCGTCGTGATCGGTGCCGGTGCCAACGGCCTCGTCGCCGCCACCGTGCTCGCGAGATCCGGGCTCAAAGTGTCGCTCCTCGAGCGCGCCGATGCCCCCGGCGGCCAGGGCCGGGCGGTCGAGTTCGCGCCGGGATTCCGTGCGGCTCCTCTCGGCCTCGATCCCGGCTGGCTACCTCCATCGGTCGCGCGCGCGGCGGGCCTCGAAGGGCTCGAGCGCGCGAGCGGCGACTGTGCTCTGAGCGTTGCGATTGAACCGGGGCGTTTTCTCACTTTGGCTCGCGAGCCCGGCCGGGCGGCCGAGGCGATCCGCGCTCACTCGGCCGCGGACGCCGCGAAGTGGCCCGCGTTCACCGCGCGCCTCGCCGCACTCACGGGGTTCCTCGGCACGCTCTACCAGGTCCCCGCACCCGACATTGACGCGCAGGCACCGGGCGAGCTCTTAGGACTGCTCGACCTCGGTCGCAAGTTCCGCGCGCTCGGCCGGACGCACATGGTCGAGCTCTTGAGAACGCTGCCGATGTCGGTGTGGGAGCTCGTCGACGACTGGTTCGAGAACCCGTCGCTCAAGGCGGCGGTGGCGGCCGGCGGAATCCTCGATCACCAGCAGGGTCCGCGCTCGGGAGGAACCGGCTTCGTCCTGCTGCACCACCTGGTGGGTACGCCGGCGGGCTCGGTGCGCGGACGGCTCCCGTGGCGCGACGGCCCCGAGGCCTTCACGGACGCCGCCCTGCGGGCCGCGCAGGCAGCGGGTGTGGCGATCCGTACGAGTGCGCAGGTCGCACGCATCCGCGTGGCGCAGGACGCGGTCGAAGGCGTGACCCTCGTAGGCGGCGAGGAGATCGCGGCCGGAGCCGTGCTCTCGACCGCCGATCCAGCACAAACCCTGCTCGACTGGGTCGATCCCGTGTGGCTCGATCCGGATTTCCTCAACGCGGTGCGCAACATCCGCCACCGCGGCTGCACCGCGTTCGTGCTCCATGCGCTCGACGGCCCGCCCGGGCTAAGCGGACTGTCGCAGGAGGCCCTCGCCGGGACCGTGTCGTTCTCGGGAAACCTGGTCGCGATGGAGCGCGCCGCCGACTCCGCCAAGTACGGCGCGATTTCCCGCGATCCCCACGTCGAGTTGACCGTGCCCACGCTTTCCCAGCCGGCCCTCGCCCCCGAGGGCCGCCATGTGGTCGTAGCGCGCGCCCAGTACGCGCCCTACCGCCTGCGCCCGAGCGCGGGCTGGACCGCCGCCGACCGCGAAGTCCTGTCGAACACCGTGAACGCGGCGATCGAGCGCTACGCTCCCGGCTTCGGATCGCGGGTGTTGCATCGCGTTGTGTGGTCGCCGCACGATCTCGAGGAGCGTTTCGGCCTTCATGAGGGGGCGGCCTCGCAGGGCGAGCTCGGGCTCGATCAGATCCTGTTCATGCGGCCGGTCGCCGGCTACGGCCGACACGCCACCCCGATTGCCGGCCTGTACCTGGGAGGAGCCGGCACGCATCCCGGCCCCGGCATTCTCGGCGGCGCCGGTCATCTCGCCGCGCAACGGCTGATGCGCGATCGCAGGGGACAGGGCAAGGGACAGGGGGCGAGCACGTCATGAGCGAATTCCAGCCCACGACCACGACCTTCCGTGGAGGGGCGCGGACCCTGGCCGGCCCGTACTACACCTCGGAGGCGATCCTCGCCGAGGAGAACGAGAAGATCTTCGCTCAGGCCTGGCATTGCGTCGGCCGGACGGCGCGCGTGTCCGAGCCCGGGCAGTACTTCCTGAGTACGATTGCCGGCGAGTCCATCATCGTGCTGCGCGATCGCAAAGGCACGCTTCGCGCGTTCTTCAACGTCTGCCGTCATCGCGGCACACGGATTTGCCAGGAGGAGGCCGGGCGCTTCAGCGAGACCATCCAGTGCCCCTATCACGCCTGGACCTATCGCACCGACGGCCAGCTCATCGGTGCGCCTCACATGCAGGACGTTCCGGAGTTCGACAAGCAGGACTACCCGCTCCACGCCGCCGCGATCGAGGAATGGGAGGGGTTCCTGTTCGTCTCGATCGCGCGCGATCCGCAGCCATTCGAGACCGCGTGGCGCCCGATGATCGGACGGCTGTCGCGCTACGGGCTCCCCGACCTCGTCGTCGGCCACCGGGTCGTCTACGACGTGGAGGCCAACTGGAAGCTCGCATTCCAGAACTACTCGGAGTGCCTCCACTGCCCGACAATCCACCCCAAGCTCGCCACCGTGTTGCCGTATCAAAGCGGCGCCAACGATCTGAGCGAGGGTCCCTTTCTCGGCGGCTACATGGAAATCCTCCCGCCGAATCAAAGCGCGACCATGAGCGGCGCCCTCGCCGGCGTGCTCGTGAACCCCTCATTGCCCGAAGCCGACCGCCATCGCGCGTTCTACTACACGCTCATGCCCAACCTGTTTCTGAGCCTGCACCCCGACTATGTGAACTTCTACCTGGTGCACCCGATCTCGGCGAGCCGGACGCGGATCGAGTCGGAGTGGCTCTTTCATCCGGACACGGTTCGAGACGGCTCGAAGAACATCCGGGACGCGATCGAGTTCTGGGATCTCACGAACCGCCAGGACTGGGACATTGTCGAGCGGAGCCAGCGCGGGATCTCTTCGAGGCGTTACGAGCCGGGACCCTATTCGGCGAGGGAGAGCATTCCGGCGGCCTGGGATCGCGAGTATCTGCGCTGGATGGGGCGGAGTTGAGCTGGTTGTCGCCGCGGACTCGTCAGTCTTCGCCGAGGCCCGGGGGTGGAGGCATGTGCCGGCGCAGGAACTCGAGCATCGTCTCGTAAGCCCTCACGTAGTTCGTGTCCTTCCCGATCCCATGTCCCTCGTCCGGGAGGAGCAGGTACTCGGCGGTGCCGCCGTGTTCCCGGATGAGCCGAACCATGTCCTCGGACTCGGCCGGCGGGACGATCGGATCCTGGGCCCCCTGGATGACCAGAAGCGGACTCTTGATTCGGCTCGCGTGACGCGCGGGTGAGATCTCCGCCATGAACGTCGAGTCACGAACCGGATCCCCGTACTCGGCGATGCGCGCCTGCCGGCGGTGCGGGGCCGTGCGTTCGAGGAACGTCGCGAGATCCGCAGGCCCGTAGAAGTCGACGCCGGCGCGAAAGAGATCCGGATGGTGGACGAGCATGGCGAGCGTCACGAAACCGCCGTAGGACGGCCCGAAACACGCGACCTTGCCGCCGTCGAGGTTCTTCTGCTCCTTGATCCAACGCACCGCGGAAGCGACGTCCTGAAGCGCGTCCCAGCGCTTGACCCCGTCGTCGAGCGCAACGTACGACTTGCCATAGCCAGTGCTCCCACGAATGTTGGGCGCGAGCACCGCATATCCACGCGCAACCAGGAACTGATAGTAGTTCGTCAGGTACGGCTGCTCCTGGAGTTCCGGCCCGCCGTGCACGCTCACGAGCACCGGCGCGCGCTTTGTGGGTGAAGCCCCGCGCGGCACGAACAGGAGCGCCGGAATCGAGCGCCCGTCGAAGCTTCGATAGCGGATCGTAGTGGGAAGGACGTAGCTGTCCTCCGCGACGCCGCCCTGCGGGCTGTAGGTGACGCGCTTCGCGCGTTGTGCGGCCAGATCGATGACCCACACCTCGTCATCGTGCGCCGGCGTGCTCACCACGATCGCCAGCGTCGAGTCATCCGATGAAAACTCCCTCGGGGTGTTGATCCCCGGCGGCAAATCAGGGATTGGAATGCGTCGCTGCCCGGCGAGATCCCACAGGGCCAGCCGCTCGAACCCGTCGACATTCTCCGAGAACGCGATCTGCGTGCCCTTGTGGTTCATGACCGCGTAATCGATGTCGTGGGGTGTCTGGAGCGGCCGGCGCTCGCCCGACGCGAGATCGATCGAATGGATCGCCGTGTATTCGCTCTCGGCGTTCGTGCGGCAGTAGAGGGTGCGATCATCGCCCGAGAATCCGATGACTGAAAATGTCGCGGAACCCGTGTGCGCCGTGATCAGTCGAGAGCTCCGGGCCGCGACGTCGATGATTCGAATGTCGTTGTCCGCCCCGGAATGGAGCTCTTCGACCGCCAGCCGTCGGCCGTCGTGCGAGACCGCCACCGCGCGAAGCAGGGCGTCCACATCGGAAACGCGCTCGCCACGCTGCGTCTCGAGGTCCATGACGTAGCAGTCGACGTAGCGTTTGTCCCGGGAGTTCGAGGTGTAGAAGATCGACCTTCCATCCGGCATCCAGCCGCCCAGCCGGTGATAGGCCTCGAGGTTGTGCGTCACCCGAGTCGACTCGCCGCTCGCAACGTCGAAGGTGAAGAGCTGAAACTTCTGGTCGCCGTTCTGATCGGCCATCACGAGGAGCGTCGATCCCGTCGGCGACCACCGGCCGATTGCGCTGCCGCTCGATTGGGTGAGCTGCTTCGGTTCCCAGCGCGAGGTCGGCGTGACCCAGACCTGCCAGCTGCCGCTCGCGTTGCTCGAGAAGGCCATGGAATCGGCTCGCGGCGACAGGCTCGGACCGTTCGCCCGTCGGATCGCCATGTACTGCTGAAGCGTGGCATGCGGCCACGGTGTTGATCGCCCCAGTCAGCTCGCTCTGGAGCGAGTTCATCAACGATCCCGACCCAGACTCCTCATCCCGATGGACCCGACGTCCCCGAAGAGCCGGGGGGCGCCCCGGTTTCGACGAACTCCCGTGCACGCTCGGCGGCCGCAGCCTTCGCCTCGTCCTGCCGGGTCACGATCCGCCGGAGAGCAACCCCCACGTACGTCGGAACGAGCCCCACGAACCCGAGGAAAGCGAACAGAAGGATCGAAAGGGGAAACAGATTCCCGGGATCGAAACCGCTCGCGACCACCACGCCCGCGAGCTGTGCCCCGGCGACGAGGAACGGCCAGCGCCAGGCGTGGCGCGCCCCTGCGTACCCGAGCGCGAGGAGCGCCAGCGCGTGGAGCGGAACGACGACCGTAAACCAGGACGGATGATCGAACGGCTCGCGGACGCCAAGGATCGCGGAAGGCACGAACCATCCCGCAAGACCGACAACGATCGCGGCGAGGAAGAGCGCCCGGTCGCGGAAGGCGGCGGTCAGATCGCCATCTCCGGAACGTTCGCGGGGATCGCGAGCTTCGCTTCGGTCGCGGCCACGATCTGCTCGACCGAAACGCCCGGAGCGCGTTCCCGCAGCGCGAGCCCCTCCGGCGTGACCTCCATGACGGCGAGCTCCGTGATCACGAGATTCACGACCCCGACGCCGGTCAACGGCAGCGAGCAGCGCTTGAGGATCTTCGACGCGCCGTCTTTGGAAGCGTGCTGCATCGTGACGACCACGCGCTTGGCCCCCGCCACGAGATCCATCGCACCGCCCATCCCCTTCACCATCTTGCCCGGGATCATCCAGTTCGCGAGATTGCCGCGCTCGTCCACTTCCATCGCACCCAGAATCGAAAGATCGATGTGGCCGCCGCGGATCATCGCGAACGAGTCGGCGCTCGAGAAGTACGACGCGCCCGGGAGCACGGTCACGGTCTGCTTGCCCGCATTGATGAGATCCGGATCCTCGTCCCCTTCGATCGGGAACGGACCGACGCCCAGAATCCCGTTCTCGCTCTGGAACGACACGGTCATCCCGGCCGGGACGTGGTTCGCGACCAGCGTCGGCATCCCGATCCCGAGGTTCACGTAGAAGCCGTCGCGCAGCTCCTTTGCGGCACGGCGGACGATCAGCTCGCGACTCACGCCGCACCTCCCTTCGCGGTCTGTGCGGCCGGCGACCCCGGGGCCGCCGCGGAGGCTCGCGGCCGCACGGTCCGCTGCTCGATCCGCTTCTCGTGCGTGCCGACGAACAGAGCGTTCACGTACACGCCCGGCGTGTGCACGTGATCGGGATCGATTCCGCCCGGTGGAACGACTTCCTCGACCTCTCCGACCGTGAACGTCGCGGCGGTCGCGATCATCGGATTGAAGTTCCGCGCGCTCATCCGGTACACGAGGTTGCCCGTCTCGTCCCCGCGCCACGCCTTGACGATCGCAAGGTCGCCCCGGATCGGACGCTCGAGCACGAACATCCGCCCGTCGATCTCGCGCGTCTCCTTGCCTTCGGCGACGATCGTGCCGTAGCCGGTCGGCGTGTAGAAGCCGCCGAGCCCGGCGCCTCCGGCGCGAATGCGCTCGGCGAGCGTGCCCTGGGGAACGAACTCGACCTCGAGCGAGCCGTCGAGATACTGGCGCTCGAACAGATCGTTCTCACCGACGTAGGACGAAACCATCTTCCGGATTTGGCGCGTCTCGAGGAGGAGCCCGAGGCCGAAGTCCGCGACCCCCGCGTTGTTGCTCACGACCGTGAGATCCTTCACGCCGAGGGTGCGAATCGCTTCGATCAGGTTCTCCGGAATGCCGCACAGTCCGAACCCGCCTGCGAGGACGGTGGCGCCGTCGCGCAGTCCGGCGCGCGCCAGGGCATCGGCGGCGTTCTTCACGACCTTGTTCATTTCGAGTCTCCCGATGGAGTGAGCCCCGGATGGGTCGCATGGAAGGATCCCGTTCCCCCGCTCGACGCGGACGGTCCGGGCACGAGCGGCGGGCCGGCGAGCGACGCTCCCAGCGCGCGGGCGCGGGCGAGCCATTCGGAATCGCGCGCGACGGCACCGAGCTCGATGTCGCGATGGCGATAGACGAGCGTTTCGAGAAGTCGCCCGCCGATCCACGAGAGGAAACCGCGCGCCGTCAACCGCGACGGCTCGGGCGTGTCGTCCGGACCGAGTACGAGAATGAGCCCTCCGCGCCGCGTGCGCGGCCACTGTCTGCGGAACGATACGGAGCCGTCCGGAGCTTCGACCGCGGGCGTGACACAGTTCGTGCGATCGATCACGAGCTTGAGCTGGGCCGAGAGTCCGCTGAAGAACACCGGGGAGGCTACGAGCACCCCGGTCGCCCGCTCGAGCAGCTCGTACACGCGATCCATGTCGTCGTGATAGATGCAGTAGCCGTGGCCGCCGGTGGGATCCGGCCCGCAGGCCTGGCAGGGAATCGCGCGCACGTCGCGCGCGCGAAGGTGCACGGTCTCCGCTCCGGTCTCCTTCGCTCCGAGGAGTGCCGTGTCGGTCAGGATGTCGGTGTTCGAGCCGGCGCGTGGCGAGCCCGAGAGCGCAACCACGAGCCGCGCGGCGTCGGGCGCCTCGTGCGCGCCGGCCTGCGCGTCGCTCACGGCGTCAGGCGCTCCGAGGATGCGCGGCGCACCACTCCTTGATGTACTCGATCGCCTCTTTCGTCGGGCTCCCCGGCCCGAACAGCTTTCCGGTGCCGCGCTTCGCGAGGGTCTCGATGTCCTGCGGAGGGATGATCCCGCCGCCCGTGAGCAGCATGTGGGACGCGCCCTTCGCGTTCAGCAGATCCTGGATGGCCGGGAACAAAGTCATGTGCGCGCCCGAAAGGATCGAGAGTGCGACCACGTCCACGTCTTCCTGGATCGCGGCCTCGACGACCTGCTCCGGAGTCTGATGGAGCCCTGTGTAAATGACCTCGAATCCCGCGTCGCGAAACGCGGCCGCGACGACCTTGGCACCGCGGTCGTGGCCGTCGAGACCGGGCTTGGCGACGAGAACGCGAATCTTGCGATCCGGGATCATGCGATGAGTTCTCCAGGGACCGAAGGGCGGCCGAAATGTGGCCGGGCCGATGACGCCGGCCATTCTCGCCCGGTCCGCTCGTATTCGCAAGCCCCGGACGGAAGCGCCCGGCTCAACGCGAAACGAACACAAGCGCCTGGCCGGTCGGAAGAACGAGCGGTCGCTCCGGTCGATCGGCGAAGAATTCGTCGACCGCCTGCCGCGCGCCCGGACAGCTCGGAAAACCGTAGTCGTCGAACAGCACGAACCCGCCGGCCAGCATGCGCGGAAGGATGAAGCGCGCCGAGTCGAGCACCGAGCGATAGAGATCGACGTCCACGTGCGCGAGCGCGATCCGGGACTCCTCGAGGCCCGCGAACGTGTCGGGAATCCATCCAGGATGGATCGACACGAACTCGGAGTGTCCAACGAACGCGCGCACCGATTCGAGACTCGTGTCGGAGAAGTCTCCGGGTTGGTGGAGATCCCGTTTTGCGTCCGTCTCCTTCATGCCCGCGAACGAATCGAAGAGCCTAAGCCGGGGCGTCCCGGGCGTCGTCCCGGGCTTGCACGATGCGGCGATCGTCTCGGCAAGGAGGCCCGCCGATCCGCCCCGATAAACGCCGCACTCCCAGATCTCCCCACCCAGGGCGATGGCCTGACGCGCGAGCGAGTAGAGGACGAAGATCCGATCGGCAGAGACGAGCGTGCGCGGGCGAACGTGCTCGAGGAGCGGGCCGAATGCGCCGTATCCGAGCCAGGGACTGAACAGCGGATCGTAGTAACCGGCGTCGGGAATCGCGCCGGGATCGGATCGCGAGGACGGCAATCGCCGGATGTCGTAGCCCAGGCTCCGGACGAGCCGCCGGACCAGTTCCTTCACAGAATCGCTGCGCGACCGCGCACGAAGATCCTAGAACTCCGCCGGCTCGTGGTAGTCGCCGAAGTGCACGCGCATCGCGTTCCGAATTTCACCCTCGGTCGCGTACGCCGCGGCCGCCGAGAGGATGAACGGCATCAGGTTCTTCGACTCGTCGCCCGCGGCGTCGGTGAGCGCCTGAAGGCGCCGCTTCGTGAGATCGTTGTCGCGCGACTCGCGCATCTTCTTGAGTGCTGCGACCTGATCCTTCTCGACCTGCGGATCGATGTAGAGGATCGGAATCTCGAGCTTCTCCTCCTGTTCGACGAAGTCGTTCACGCCGACGATGATCCGCTCCTTGCGCTCGACTTCCTGCTGGTAGCGGTAGCTCGCCTTGTGGATCTCGCGCTGGAACCAGCCCTGCTCGATCGCCGCCACCGTTCCGCCCTGCGCGTCGATCTCCTTGAACAGCGCCTCGGCCTCCTCCTCGATCCGGTTCGTGAGCGACTCGACGTAGTAACTCCCTGCGAGGGGATCGACCGTGTTCGCAAGCCCCATCTCGTAGGCCAGGATCTGCTGCGTGCGAAGCGCGATCTTGACCGCCTTGTCGGAAGGCAGCGCGAGCGTCTCGTCCATCGAGTTCGTGTGGAGCGACTGCGTGCCGCCGAGCACGCCCGCGAGTCCCTGGATCGCCGTCCGCACGATGTTGTTCTCGGGCTGCTGGGCGGTGAGCGAGCAGCCGGCGGTCTGCGTGTGGAACCGGAGGAGCCAGCTCTCGGGCTTCTTCGCGTGATACTTGTGGCGCATGTGACGCGCCCAGATGCGGCGCGCGGCCCGGTACTTCGCGATCTCCTCGAAGAAGTCGAGGTGGGCGTTGAAGAAGAACGAGAGCCGCGGCGCGAATTCGTCCACGTCCATCCCGGCCTTGATGCACTCCTCGACGTACGTGAATCCGTCCTTGAGCGTGAACGCGAGCTCCTGCGCGGCCGTCGAGCCCGCCTCGCGGATGTGATAGCCGGAGACCGAGATCGAGTTCCACTTCGGCATGTGCTCGGTCGCGAACTGGACCGAGTTGACGACCAGGCGGAGCGCGGGCCGCGGCGGATAGCACCAGCACTTCTGCGCGATGAACTCCTTGAAGCAGTCGTTCTGGAGCGTCCCGCCGATCTTCTCGAGCGGATAGCCCTGCTTCTCCGCGTTCGCGAGGAACAGACCCCAGATGATCGCGGCCGGGCCGTTGATCGTCATCGAGGTGGTGACCTTCGTGAGGTCGATGCCCGAGAACAGGGTTTCCATGTCGGCCACCGAATCGATGGCGACCCCGCACACGCCCACTTCGCCGAGCGCCTTCGGGTCGTCCGAATCGAAGCCCATGAGCGTCGGCACGTCGAACGCAACCGAGAGTCCGTCCTGGCCGTGCGCGAGCAGGTAGTGGAAGCGCTCGTTCGTGTCCTTCGCGGTGCCGAAGCCCGCGAACTGGCGCATCGTCCACAGGCGGCCGCGGTACATCGAGTGGCGGATGCCGCGCGTGTACGGATACTCGCCGGGGAATCCGAGATCGCGCGCGTAGTCCATGCCCGCGAGATCGAGCGGCGTGTAGAGCGGCTTCACCTTGTTGCCCGAGATGGTCTCGAACAGGTCGTCGCGCTCGACCTTCGCGCGCGCAGGCGTGCGGCTCGACCACTCGGCGGCTGCGCGGGCGATGCGCTCGAGCTCCGGAGAGAGGGGTCGGCCGGCTCCCGCGCGGTCTCCGACCGTGGCCCCAACATCGGGCGCGGACGGGCCGCTGCCGGAAGGAGCTGCCGTTCCGTTTCGCTTGGTCTCGCTCATCGTGAACTCCCCTCGTGGGTCGCGGCCCCGCGCCCCGCGGCTTCGGGCCAGGCTTCACCGTGCAGGATGCGGGCGCCCTCTGCCGGTGTGATTTCCCGGTGTTCCACGCGCGTCAGGATCTCTTCCCGGCGGGCGTCCGCGACGCGCGAGCGGTAGTGCGCGTTCGATCGCGCCTGCACCAGAGCGTCGATTCGCTCCTCGAGCCGTCGGCGGCGACGGCGCTCGAGGAGTCCGCGCGAGGACAGAAACTCGAGATGCTTCCCGATCGTGGCCACGAGCTCCGCCACGCCCTGTCCCGTCTGCGCGATGGTCAGCACGACGGGAGGCTCCCACCCCTCGCGGTGGGCTCCCAGGTGAATCATCGACCGCACCGCGTGGGCGGCGCGATCGGCGCCCTCGCGGTCGGACTTGTTGATCGCGAACACGTCGCCGATCTCCATGAGCCCGGCCTTGAGCGCCTGCACCGAGTCGCCGGATTCGGGGACGAGGACGACCAGCGTCGTGTCCGCGGTCTCGGCCACCTCGAGCTCGCTTTGTCCGACGCCCACGGTCTCGATGAGAATGCGCGCGAAACCCGAGGCTTCGAGCACGTCGCACACGTCCGTCGTCGTGCCGGAGAGTCCTCCGAGCGAGCCGCGCGATGCCATGGAGCGGATGAACACGCCGGGATCGCCGGACAGCTCGAACATCCGCACGCGATCGCCGAGCAGCGCCCCGCCCGAGAACGGACTCGTGGGATCCACGGCCACCACGGCGACGGAATGCCCCTGCTCCCGATAGGCTCGCGCAAGGCGTGCCGTGAGAGTCGACTTTCCGGCTCCCGGGGGACCGGTCACGCCGATCCGCACGCCAACCCCGGTCTTCGGAAACGCGGCCGCGAGGATTCCCTCTGCTCCCGGCGCTTCATTCTCCACGAGGGAGATCGTCCGCGCCAGCGCGACCCGGTCCCCCGCGAGCGCGCGTCGGACGAGATCGGAGACGGCGGGCGCAACGGAGGGGGAAGCGTTCACGCGTGCCTCCTCGAGGCCGCCCCAGGGGGATCCCGGCGGGCGCAATGACGGTGTAAGTTGCAATGTGACATTACGGTAGAGGAATCGGTCCCGTCAACCCGGTGGCGGGAGCGGCGGAAGGGCCGGAAGCGGTTGCACCCGAACGGGGACCGGGCTGCTCGCAGGACCCCCGCGCGCGAGGATCGCGCGCCGTCGCACGCTGTCGGCGAGCGCCGCCAGGGCGCCGACCCAGCCGGGGCTCCGCCTCCTGAACTCCGCCCGGAACGCCCCGGCGAAGCCGGATCTTCCCGCGAGCCCGTGTTTGATCGAGCTTCCGATCAGGTAACCAGCGACGTGCTCTCGAATTCCGGCCGCGAGTCCGCGACGTTCGAGCAGGCTTTCGTACGGATCAAAGAGGTGCGTGAACTCGGTCACCCGCGCGGGATCCGAGCGGGCGTTGTGCTGCTCCGCTCCCAGATGGACGAGAACCTCGCACCCGCGCCGATCCACGATCGCAAGTCGTGCCTCCTCGATCATGGCCAGGTACAGCTTGACGTCCGAGGCGTAGGAGAGCCGCTCGTCCATCCCACCGCACTCTCGCGCGCGAGCGGCGCGCACCAGAATCCCCGAAGGGTAGTTGAACGGGTTCTGGTAGTAGACGGAGAGCGCCCACAGAGCGGCAACGACACCGTCTTCGCGCTCGTAGACGCCGGCGGGAAGGCTGCTGCCGAGAGGAAACGAGCGCTTGAGCACGGCATCCGTCGCGCGTCCGCGCGAGCTCACGATCGCGAGCGAGGGATCCGCATCGAGCAGCGCACGCGCGGGCCCGAGGAATCCGTCCACCAGCTCGTCGTCGGAGCAAAGCGTGAGGACGTAGCGGCCGCGCGCAAGAAAGATACAGCGGTTGAAATTGCCGAAGAGGCCGAGGTTTCGGTCGTTTCGGACGAGCCGGAGACGCGGATCGCGATAGCCGTTCAGCACGGCCCACGTCCCGTCCGTGGAGGCATTGTCGACGACCAGAATTTCGAGATCTTGCTCCGGTTGACGGAGGGCGGATTCGAGTGCGTGGCGGACGAGCGTCTCGCGGTTGAAGACCGGGATGCCGATCGTGATCACAGGCTCGATGGCCAGACCCTCCCGGCGAAGTCGCAGGTCATGTCCCCGGGCGTTATGTTCACGGGCATCATGTCCCCGAACGGACGCGCCACCAGGCGATCGTGTCCTCGAGACCGGACCGAAGATCGTACGCGGGACTCCAGCCCGTCTCCGCGATCAGCCGACGGTTGTCGGCACAGATGAACGGCGGATCCGTCGGATTGTCCGGCCGCGCGCCGTAGCGGACGAGATCCTCGCGCCCCAGGCTCGAAGCGATCGTCGAAACGATGTCCCGGACGGTGACCGGCCGGCCCGAGCCGATGTTCACGATCCCGGTGGCGTTGCTCGTCGCCACGGCGGCGATCGCGCTCCCGACGTCGGCCACGTGGAGGAAGTCGCGCACCTGCGTTCCGCGCGTGACCTCCGCAGGATCGCCGCGCAGAAGCGTTCCGATGACATGAGGCACGAGCCGCCTGGGATCCTCGAACGGTCCGTACTGGTAGAACGGCCGCACCCATGTGAATGCCATGCCCGCCGCCCGGGCGAGCGGCTCCGCCAGGAGTCGGGTCGACGCCTTGGCCGCAGCGTAGAGGCTCGCCGGCTTGACCGGTGCGGTCTCGTGGAGCCACCCGCTCTCGAAGTCGTACTCGAAGCAGGTTCCGACGAAGGCTGCGCGCTTCACGCCCGCGTCCGTTAGGCCGCGCAGCAAGGCCAGGCTGCCCGACACGCAGGTCAGATTCTCGATCGCTTCCAAATACTTTCCGGGAACGGCGTACCACGCGGCGTGAATACACAGGTCGATCCCCGAACCGAGCGCGCGCCAATCGGGCGGAGGATTGCCGAAGACGTCGGCCTCCCGCCAGTCGATCCGGCGCTCGACGTCGGACAACCGGTCGCGCGCCGAGCCCGAGCGCGCGACCGCGCGCACCTCGTGGCCGGCCGCGAGCAGCGCGCGGACGATCTGCGAACCAATGAAGCCCGTGCCGCCGGTGACCAGGACTCTCACGAACGGTAGTCCGGGTGGGCGGCGTCCTTGGGCGAGAGGATGGGGTTCGGGATCGGCCAGCGAATCCCGATCGCCGGATCGTCCCAGCGCATGCCGCGCTCGGCCCCTGGAGTGTAGAACTCGGTCACCATATAGAGGACTTCGGTGTGATCCGTGAGCGCCTGGTAGCCGTGGCCGAAGCCCTTCGGAACGTAGAGCATCATGCGATTCTCGGCCGAAAGCTCGACGCCGTGCCACTCGAGATGCGTTGGCGATTCGGGCCTGAGATCCACGATCACGTCGTAGATCGCGCCCGCGATGCAACGGACCATCTTCACTTCCGCGTGCGGCGGCATCTGGTAGTGCATTCCACGCAGGGTTCCGCGCTTGAAGTTGTAGGACATGTTCGCCTGCACGATCGTCGTCTCGAGTCCCTGGGCCGCAAGCTCATTCTGGCAGAACGCGCGCGCGAAGAAGCCCCGCTCGTCCTCGCGCGGCTCGAGCGCGATGGTGTACGCGCCGGCGAGCGGCGTTTCGGTGAAGATCATCCGGAAACCTCTTCTCGGGTCGGAATCCACAGGAGGTCGGCATCGAGCCGCCCCGCGCGCATGAGATGAAGGAGCTGCTTGAGCCGCGTGAACTCGCGACCCTCGAAGCGCTCGAAGTCGAGTGCGAATCCGCGGAACGCCTCGTACAGCTCGCGAATCCCCGCCTCGACCGACCAGCGGGGAACGAACTCGGGCAGCACGCGCCGCACCTTCGCGAAGCTCACGTTGTAGTTCCGGCTGTCCGCCGACGCGCCCTCGGCGAACGTTACGGCACTTCCCGGAACGACGCGCGCGACTGCCTCCGCGATCGCGCGGATCTGCCAGTTGTCCTCTTCCCGACCGATGTTGAGCGCCTGCCGGTGAACGCGTTCGACGGGCACGGAGAGTGCGGCCAGGATGGCACGGCCCATGTCCTCGACGTGGACGAGCGGCCGCCACGCGCGACCGTCGCTCTGCAGCGTCACCTTCCCGGTCGTCACCGCCCACGCCACCAGGTTGTTGACCACGATGTCCACGCGCAGCCGCGGCGAAAACCCGTAGGCCGTGCCATTGCGCAGGAACGTTGGCGCGAAACGCTCGTCCGCGAGGGCGAGAAGTGCGGCCTCGGTGTCCACCTTCGAGCGCGCGTAGGCGGTGAGCGGATTCATGGCCGAGTCTTCGTCGAGCTGCCCGCCCGCGCTCGCTCCGTAGATGCTGCACGAGGACGCGAACACGAACCGGCGGACACCGCTTCCCTTTGCGAGCTCGGCCAGGCGAACCGAGGCGCGAGTGTTGATGTCGTGCGTGAGACCCGGGTTGAGCTCACCTGTCGGATCGTTCGAGAGCGCGCCCAGGTGGACGATCGCCTCGGCGTCGTCGAGCTCGGCGGCCGTCACGGCACGGAGGTCCGTCCGATGCTGGCGCGCGACGCCGGACGGTCCTGAGGGACCGAGCAGGCAGTCTTCGTAGAACCCGCTGTCCAGGCCCCAGACCTCGTGGCCCGCTGCGGCGAGAAGCGGGGTGAGCACCGTGCCGACGTAGCCCAGATTGCCGGTGACAACGACCCGCATCAGTCCCAGACCTTCCACGGGGCGCGTCCGCTCGCCCACAGCGCTTCGAGCTCCTGCTTGTCCCGCAGCGTGTCCATCGGCTGCCAGAACCCGCGATGCGTGTAGGCCATGAGCTCGCCGTCCCTGCTCAAGCGCTCGAGCGGGGCGCGCTCGAGAGCCTCGCCATCACCCTCGATGTAGTCGAACACCTTCGACTCGAACACGAAAAAGCCTCCGTTCACCCAGCCCTCGGCGCCGGCCGGCTTCTCCTCGAAGTGCGTCACCTGCTGGCCGGTGAGGCCCAGGAGTCCGAAGCGCGTCGGCGGATGGACGCCGGTGACGGTCGCGGCCTTCCCGTGCGACTTGTGGAACGCGAGGAGATCGCGGATCGGAACGTCCCCGAGGCCGTCGCCGTAGGTCGCCATGAACGTCTCTTTGCCGATCCACGAGGAGAGGCGCTTGATGCGCCCGCCGGTCATCGTGTCCGCGCCGGTGTCGACCAGGTGAACGCGCCAGGAAGGTCCGCGCCCGGAATGGACCTTCGTGTCGCCGCGCCCGAGATCCACGGTGAGGTCGTTCGTCCGTTCGTAGAAGTGGAGGAAGTACTGCTTGATGATGTCGCCCCGGTAACCGAGCGCGACCAGGAACTCGTCGAACCCGTGGTGGGCGTAGATTTTCATGATGTGCCAGAGGATCGGCATCCCGCCGATCTCGACCATGGGCTTCGGGCGCAGGGAGGTTTCTTCCGCCAGGCGCGTGCCGAGCCCGCCGGCCAGGATCACGGTTTTCACGGGGCGCATCATAACCGCTTCGCCCGATCCCGGGGATCAGGAAAGTTCTATCGCGCCTTCGCGATTCCAAGCGGCGTCGCGCGGAATCGCGGCGCCGCGGCGCGATCGGCCGGGGTGGCCCCTGCGCGCGCGCCCGGGCCCTCGCCCCCGGTTCCGAACTCGACCGTTCTTCGACCCGTCCGGTAATCCACCTGAATGCGCGCGTCGTTTCGCGAGAACGTGACGAGCGTTCCCGTGTCGTCGATCGCGACGACGCCCGGGATGTACTCCTCGATCCCGTCCTGCACGCGGAAGAGCGCGCCTGCTCCAGGCGTCAGCGCCGGAACCGTGAAGGATCGCCCGTCGAGCGAGATGCGCTCGGGGGCACCGCTGGATGGACTGATGCGCTCGACCGCGGTCGCGGGACTCGTGAGCGTGACCCGGAACGACCGGTCCTTCTCCGTGCTTCGGTTCACGATCACCAGATAGTCGTCCCCGGTCCGCGCGTGCTTGAGGTAGCCGATCAGGCAGTCGTCCCGTCCGCTCGACGCTTCGACGCCGGCAACGATGTTGTAGATCGAGCGCGGGCTCCCCAGCACCGCGTCGTCGAGGCCAACTTGGTTGCCGGGCTTCACGTGGAGTGCAGTGACGGCGTCGAGCTCGAGGAGCGTCGGACCGAGCGCATGGAGCTCGCGGTTCAAGGAGCGGATCGCATCGTACTTGGCACTCGGCCGGCCTTCGGCGTCGAGCAGCCCGTCGCCCCACCCCTCGCGGGTCGCCTCGTTCCAGTTCGGGACCGCCGTCCAGTACGCGATCCCCTTGGCACCGTAGGCGAGCGCAGACCAGACCTGCCAGCGAATCTGCGGAATCGTGGGCGTTCGGTGCTCGTGCCGGCTCGCATTGACGTACGAGGAGGACTGCACGATGACCCAGAGCGGAATTCTCGCGCCCGGACGGCTGTACTCGGCCGCCTTGTCCCGCACGATCGAAAGGCATTCGAAGTACGCGCGCCCTTCACGGCTTTCGTTCTGGAAGGGATACATGTCCATGCTGAGGATGGGCGCCGGCACGTCGAGACTGTCGAACTGGCTCAGGTAAGCATCGACGTACGCGCGATAGCGACTCACGCGATCGGAACCGTAGGCATCGAGACAGTTCGAGGCATCCGGCTCCTGGAGCGGCAGCAGGTTCATGAACACGAGTTGGTCGCGCGATCGAGGATCGGTGGCGAGCGTACGGCTCAACCGGCCGTACCGATCGATCTGCGCGCGGTCGCACGGCTCGTCCCACACGAACCAGCCGAGCACGCCCGGGCCGTTGATGCCCCGAGAGGGATCGAGCTCGCGCCGCCGAATCACGGCATCGGGACCGGCCATCATGGGGTCGCTGATCTTTGCCGGGTCGCTGCTCAGCATGCGCGAGTGGAGGAGCGCCTGAAGCCGGAATCCGGGACGCGCGACCTGGAGCGACTCGACCTGCGCGACCATGAGGCGCGTCCCGCCGGGGCCCCAAAGGTCCCAGTTCTGCACGTAGTCGATGCCCGCGTCGTTGAGCCGCACGAGGCGCGCTGGATCGCCGACCTTGCCGATTCCCCAGGCGCCGATCAGGAAGCGATCCGGCCGCCCCGCGGCCCCCGCAGGAGGGAGATGTGTCCCCGCGGCCATGACACAGGCGAGCAGACAGGTGACTCCGATGCTGGTCGATCCGCCGGGAGTGCGCCCACGAGCCATGTCACGAAAGCTACCATGGTCGGAGCCAACAGACGAAGGGCGGCGCCCGAGAGCGCCGCCCCGTGATGCCAAACCGACGTCGCGGAGCGCGATCGCGCGATCACGCCCCGGGCCCTTGCGGGCACGAACCTAGCGCAGGAATCCCGGCGCCGGGTTGACCTTGAACTGCGTGAGCTCCGGCGGATACAACCCCGTGCCACGGAACTTCGCGATCACGCGGCGGTTCGCGCCATCGACCGTCCCGACGCCGTTGATGTTCGCCGAGATGAGATTCGCGCCGTCGATGCCCGCGATGATGTTCTCGCGCGTCCCTCCGACGACGACGAAGTCCTGCTTGAAGCCTGCCCAGGACGAATTGAAGGTGGCGTGAGCGATCACCTTCGCCCCGTCTCCGCGATCGCCCTTGTACTGGACGTCGTACGTCCCGTCCGCGTTCTGAACGACCGTGAGCGTCCCCGTGTAGAGATCGGGGCCGAGCGACGGCAGGTCTCCGGGAAGCGAACCCGGCGGCAACGCCGCCGGCACGATCCCGACCAGCACGTCCGTGTAGACGCCGGGTGTGTTGTTGTACGTCTGGGCCGAGGCGACGCCCGACAGCCCCGCCACCAGGAGAACGGCAAAAGTGAGGAACCGCACTGCGCGCATGGTGCACCTCCTGCGGGTGGATGCATGGACCCGACGTCGCGATCGTCGAATCCGGGAACAAACCTGCGACTCGAAAAGCCTCCCCACCCCGCCTGAGTCCGGCGGGGAGCTTGCTGCGACGGCGGCGGCTCGACAGGCCCGACGGCGTCGAAAGACGAACGCGACCAAACTCTCTGAAACGTCTCCTAGAACGCCACCGTGAGCCCGACCGTGGGCAGGAACGGCAGCATCGCCACCGGCTGCGCACGGCTGTAGCCGTCCACGTACCGGTAGTCGTAGAGATTCTTGTGACCGAGCGCGTTCACGATTTCGGCAAACGCCTGCGCGTGCGTTCCGGCAAGCCGGAACTGCCGCTCGGCGCGCACGTCCAGACGCTGGTACCACGGGAAGCGTCCGCCGTTGTACTCCCCGAGCACGGGAATCCAGGTCACTCCATCGACGAATTCGGAGACGTCCTCGCGCCCGACGACGGGCGTATACGGCCGTCCGCTCTGAAGGCGGAGCCGGGCGCCGAGCGTCCACCCCGTCGCGGGACGGACGCGCGCGGCGAGCGCGATCGCGTGCCGGATGTCCTGCGACGGCGCATAGGTCGGCTCGCCCTCCGCATCGCGGTAGTCGACCTTGCCGAGCGTGTACGAGATCCAGGCGTCCCAGCGACGGTGCGGCAGGCGCGCGAGGAATTCGATTCCGCGCGCGGTGCCCGAGCCCGTGTTGACGAACGGCGGCGCGCCTTCGGGCGCCTGCTCGTCGAACACGATCAGGTCCGAAAGGCGCTTCCAGTAGCCCTCGACCGAGAGGCGTGTGCCGTTCGGTTCCGTCCGGCTCACGCCGAGCGTGTAGTGATCCGCGCGCTCCGCCCCGAGCACCGGATTTCCCATCGTCGGATCGGCTTCGAGCCGATCGCCCGGAAACTGCCGGTACGAGCCGGCCGATCCCGTCACCATGACGCCCGGCGCGGGCGTCGCCCACGCGAAGCGGAAACGCGGTGTCGGCAGCGTCTGGCCGCTCCGCGAGCTGTGCTCGACGCGCACGCCCGCCGTGACTGTGACCGCCGAATCCGC
>JBOHUC010000014.1:0-18051 GCA_050733935.1 Candidatus Eiseniibacteriota bacterium
GTCCGGGCGAGCGCAACTCTTTGGCCAACTTCTCGGCCTTGTCCCGTTGGTGGCCGTATACGAGCCCGAGGTCCGCACCTTCGCGCGCAAAGGCGGACGCAACCGCGTGTCCAAGGTCGCCCGTGGCACCGGTGATCACGACCGCCAATCCTTCGAAGCGGAGCATGCTCGCCACGCTACGGGCTGGACCGTACGCCGTCAACGTGGGACAGTCGAAAGCGATGTTCGATCGTCCTCCTCGTCTCGCGGCTGTCGCGACCGCCGTTCCGCCTCATGTTCTCCCCCAGCCCGAGGCCCGCGCGCAGGCAGCGCGCATTTTCGGCCGCACCGGCCGGCTCGAAGAGCGGCTGCTCTCCGTGTTCGATCACACCGGCATTGAGACGCGGCACGGTGTGATGCCGCTCGACTGGTTTCTCGAGCCGCGCGACTTCGCGGAGCGGAACCGCCTTTACCAGGAGCACGCGAACCGTCTCGCGATCGAGGCCACGGAGAAAGCGCTCGCGCACGCCGGCGTGACGCCCGAAGAGATCGATCACGTTGTGTTCGTGTCGACGACCGGCCTCGCGACACCGTCCCTCGATGCCCATCTCTCGAACGCGCTCGGGTTTCGACCGGACGTCGCGCGTTCCCCGCTGTGGGGACTCGGGTGCTCGGGCGCCGTGGCGGGGCTCGCGCGCGCGGCTGCGTTCGCCTGCGCGCAGACGACCGCACGCGTGCTCCTCGTCGCGGTCGAGATTTGCACGCTCAACTTTCAGCCCGAGGACCCATCACCCCGGAACGTGGTCGGCTCCGCCCTGTTCGGCGACGGCGCAGCGGCGGTCGTAATCGAGGGCGCGGACGCGACACGGGCGCGACCGAAGTCCGCACGGAACGGTGCCGGTCCGGCGCTCGAGATCCTGGGTTCGGGCAGCCACCTGTGGCGGGACTCGATGCGCGTCATGGGGTGGGACTTCGACGCGCACGGGCTTCATCTCGTCCTGTCGCGCGACATCCCCACGATCGTCCAGGACTGTTTCCGACCCGCGCTCGACCGCTTCCTCGCGCGCGAGGGCCTGGCGTTCGGCGACGTGAACCACGTGATCGCGCATCCGGGTGGAGTCCGGGTTCTCGATGCGCTCGAGGCCGCACTCGGTCGCGCGCGCGGGTCGCTCGTTCAGGCGCGGGAAATCCTGCGCACGTTCGGCAACATGTCCTCGCCCACCTGCCTGTTCGTGCTCGAGCGCGCGCTCGCCGCCGACACGATCGCACCGGGCGAAAAGGCGCTCGTCGCCGCTCTCGGCGCGGGGTTCTGTGCCGAATTCGTGCTCGCCCGGCGTCCCCATGCCGGCGATTGATCCGCGCGTCCCACTCGGCGTCTTCCTCGGGCTCCTCATCGCGCAGCGTGCCTACGAGCTCATGCTCTCGGCCCGTCACGCGCGCTTCCTCCGGACGCTCGGCGGCGTCGAATGGGGACGCGGACACTTTCTCCTTCTGGTCGCGCTGCACGCGCTCTGGCCGCTTTGCCTTACGCTCGAAGTGCTCGCGCTCGGCGCGCGCATTCCCTCGTCGTGGCCGATCTGGCTTGCGCTCTTCGCTCTCGGTCAGTTCCTTCGCCTGTGGGCGATCCGCACGCTCGGCCCGTTCTGGACGGTGCGGGTCTGGGTCGTGCCGGGAACGACGCCGGTGCGTCGCGGGCCGTACCGCTATCTGAGGCATCCGAACTATCTCGGGGTGGCGCTCGAGCTCCTCGCCGCACCGCTTTTCTTCGGCGCGTGGCGGACGGCCGTATTCGCGACGCTTGCGAACGTGCTCGTGCTTGCGATCCGGATCCGGGTCGAGGAGCGCGCACTCGCGTGGGGGGCGGCCGATGGTGCGAACGTTTCGGGTCGACCCGCCTAGTGCGGGTCGAATCGCGGCGTAGCGCCGAACAGGCCGTCCACGAGCCCTGTCTGATAGAGAATGAAGGCGCCGAGCGCGAGCGAGGCGAATCCGGTCGCAAGGCGGAGAGGCCGGAAGAGCCCGGGCCACTTCGCAGTGAGGAGCCGTGCGGGAGCGGCGATCCCGGCCGTGACGAGGACCATGCCCGCGACCGTGCCGGCCGAGAAGACGGCGAGGTAGAGAAGTCCGGCACGCGGATCGCGCACCGAAGCGAGGACGAGGAGCGCGATCGCCGCACTCCCGCCGAGTCCGTGTACGACGCCGACGACAAACGCGCGCCAGGAGGACGTCGGCGCCACGGTCTCGTCGCGCTGCGCGCCACCGCCCGCCGCGACGTTGACCGCTCCGACCGTAACGAGCGCGAGCCCGACCGCGAATTCGAACGCGAGCCCCACGCGGGGTGGCACCGTCCAGTTGAAGAGCAGGATCGCCCCGCCCACGACGCACAGCATCAGCGAGTGGCCGAGTCCCCACAGCACACCGACGAGCACAGCCGGGAGAAACCGGCGATGTCGCGCCGCGATCGCGGTCACTGCCACGACGTGGTCGGCATCGGTCGCATGACGCATCCCGAGCAGGAGGCCGAACGCGAGAAGTCCCACCAGATCCATGCGCAAAGACTCCGACAGATGTGAAGAAAACACTGCGATTTGCGCTATGCCCGAATTTGTGGCACTCTCCGCCCCGCCCGGATCGGGACCCTCCCGGTCCATGTGCGTGCCGTACGGACCACGGGCGCGAGCATCCTCCAGGAGGAAACGATGAATCGCAAGCTTTGGGTCGGGGTTGCGCTCCTAGGCCTCTTCGCGGCCGGTTCCGCGAGCGCGCAGGGAGGCGGTGTCCCGAGCGAACGCATGCAGAAGTGGGAGGGCGTCCTCTTCACTCGCTACCAGTTCGAGCAGAGCTTCGACGTCGGTGGCGGAAGCACCGTCAACTTCGACGACGACTTCGGGTGGGGTCTCGGCTTCAACTACAACATGAACGAGAAGCTCAACCTGGGCGGCGACTTCGCCTGGAACTTCATCAACTACGACGCGCAAATCGGCGACAACGGGATTCCCCCGAGCATCCTCGGGGGATACGGGGGCACGCTCGACACGGGCAGCGCGATGTTCAACGTCACCTTCCACCTCATGCCCAAGAAGATCACCCCGTACATCAACGGTGGTCTCGGATGGGGCTGGTACGACACGAACATCGTGGCCGGCATCAGCTCGGGCTGCTACTGGGATCCGTGGTGGGGCTACGTCTGCGGGAACTACCCGGTGACCTACGGCGACGACGCGTTCGTCTACCGGCTCGGCGGCGGCCTCCGCTACGACTCGCCGGGCACGTTCTTCCTCAAGCTCGGCTACAACAGCCAGTGGGCCGACGTCGGCGGCAACCTCGGTACGCCGCGTGCCGATCAGATCCGGATCGACTTCGGCGGCATGATGCACTAGCAGCATCCGTCTCCGGGGCGTGGCCCTCCGGGGCCACGCCCCTGCTGTTCCTCCCGCAAGACGTCCCCCGCAGATTTCGACGCGGTTCCCGACGAACAAGCTTTCCTCGCCCGCCTGTCCCCCGGCCTCGCCTCCGGGGAGTCCAACGACTTGCACGCGGTCATTCGCAGCGCCGCGCTCTGCGGCCTCGACCCCGTTCCGGTTCAGATCGAAGTCTCGATGACGAACGGTCTGCCTGCGTTTCACATCGTGGGCCTGCCCGATGCCGCCGTGCGCGAGAGCCGCGAGCGCGTCGTGAGCGCGTTGCGCGAGTCGGGTCTCGAATTTCCGCTCCGGCGGGTCACGGCGAATCTCGCGCCCGCGCACCTGCGGAAGGAAGGGTCGGCGTTCGACCTGCCCATCGCGCTTGCCGTGCTCGCCGCGAGCGGACAGATCCCCGCGGAGCGGGCGCGTGGATGGCTCGTGGTTGGCGAGCTCGCGCTCGACGGACGGTTGCGCGCGGTCCGCGGCGGTCTCGCGTACGCGGAGTGTGCGCGGGCACTCGGCGCCGACGCGCTCGTCCTGCCGTCGGCGTGCGAACGCGAGGCGCGGCTCGTTCCCGGGATCCGCGTCGTCTCCGGGGAACGGCTGTCGGACATCGTGGGCTGGCTTCGTGGAGGCGAGGAAGCTCTCTCGGCGCGATCGCCGGGCCCGGCCACCGAGTCTGTGGGTGTGCCCGTCGCTCCGCCGACGAGCGGCTCTCGCGATGCCGTCATCCTCGACGACATCGCCGGCCAGGAACATGCGAAGCGGGCGCTCGAAGTCGCGGCTGCCGGCGGGCACAACCTGGTTCTCGTTGGCCCGCCGGGCAGCGGAAAGACGATGCTCGCGCGTGCCCTCCCTTCGCTCCTGCCGTCCCTCACCGCGGAGGAAGCTCTCGAAGTGACGCGCATCCAGTCGGTCGCGGGACTGCTCGCCCGCTCGCGTGCCCCGGCGCTCGTCGAGACGCGTCCGTTCCGCGCGCCTCACAGCTCGATCTCGATCGCAGGCCTCCTCGGCGGCGGCTCCGTTCCGCGTCCGGGGGAGATCACGCTCGCGCATCACGGCGTCCTGTTCCTCGACGAGCTTCCGGAATTCCGGCGCGATGCACTCGAAGCTCTGCGCGCGCCGCTCGAGACGGGAACCGTGACGGTCGTGCGCGCATCCGGCGCGTATCGCTTTCCGGCGCGCTTTCAGTTCGTGGCGGCGTTCAATCCGTGTCCGTGCGGAAACCTGGGGCACCCGAAGAAAGGCTGCCGCTGCGGGCCGGATACGGTTCGCCGCTATCGTGCACGCGTGAGCGGCCCGCTGCTCGACCGGATCGATCTGCAGCTCGAGGTTCCTGCGCTGAGCGCACGAGAGCTTGCACGGTTCCGCCGCGCGCGCGTCGGGGCACACGGAGGGTTCGGCACACCGGAGCAGGCCGAGGCCGTCGTCCGCGTGGCCCGGGCCCGCGAGCGCCAGTTGGCACGGGCGAGCCGGCTCGGCCTCGACGCGCCATGGAACGCGTGGCTCACTCCGGGTGAGCTCGAAGTCGTGGCCGCGCTCGACGAGCGCGCCCGCGCGCTCCTCGGTGCATCGATGGAACAACTCGGACTTTCAGCGCGCGCCTATCACCGAATCTGGCGCATCGCCCGCACGGTCGCGGATCTCGAGGGGGAAGACGACTTGCGCGAGATTCACCTCGGGCAGGCGGTGGGGTTTCGGGCGCTCGACCGCCCCGCCGGCTAGCGGCGCGCGGTCGTCCGCGGATGGATCCGCTCGACCGCACTTCGATCCAGCTTCGCGACGAGCTCGAGCACGAGGCTCAGCGCGGCCTCGTAGTCGTCGAGGTGCATCACCGAGACGTGGCTGTGGATGTACCGCACCGGCACGCCGAGCACGATCGACGGCACACCGCGACCCACCTGATGGATGGCCCCGGCGTTGGTCCCCCCCGCGGCCCACACCGCGATCTGATGCGGAATCCCGGATGCGCGCGCAGTCTCGATGACGAACTCGGCGAGACGCGGATTCGTGACCATCGTCGTGTCGTAGAGCCGCACGTGGACTCCGCCTCCGAGCCGGCACTGCATCGCCGAGCGCTCGGCCGTTGGCACGTCGTCGGCATAGGGGCCCTCGAGTACGAGCGCCACATCGGGTCGCACGACGTCCGCCACCGCACGGGCGCCGCGCATCCCCACCTCCTCCTGCACGCAACCGGCGCCGATCACCGTGTTGGGATGATCGACGATCCGCTCGAGCACTTCGGTGACGAGCGCCACTCCCACGCGATTGTCGAAAGCCTTCGACGAGAGGAGACGCGGGTTGGCGAGCGTCTGGAACGCCGCCTCGGGCACGATCGGACAGCCGGGCCGCACGCCGTACGACTCCACCGCCTCCTGGTGACTCTCCGCCCCCACGTCGACGTAGAGATCGCCGAAGTCGAGCACCCGTTCCCGTTCTGCCGGCTTGAGCAGGTGCGGAGGACGCCCCCGATCACGCCCGGAATCTTGCCGCGGGCGGTGAGGAAGAAACTTGATGTGTCCCGCGGGCGTGACCCGGTGCACGACGAATCCGACTTCGTCGACGTGAGAGTCGATGAGGATGCGCGGCTCGTCGGCAGAGCCGCGTTTCACGCAGAAGACGCTTCCGAGCCGGTCCCCACCCAACTCCCCGAAGCCCGACCACCGGTCACGAAGGAAGTCGGTGACCTCCGACTCATGGCCGGGGACGGCGTCGAGCTGGGTCAGTGTGCGAAGGAACTCCACGGTTCGGGGCTCGGCGGAGGTTGACATCGTGGTCATCGGAAACCTCTGAGGATCGAGTGGGTTCGGCGCTCGGTTGAATATAGCAATTGCTTTATTAATATAGCAATAGCTATATTTCTACAGGCGTCGCTGCGGGCACATCCGTGACCCCGCCGATCCGACCTCGAGGAAATCCCATGCCGAAGCAACAGGCCGATCGCTGGTGTCTGCTGATCCATAGCCTGCCCACCCGGCCGCTCTACCTACGCGCGCGGATCCGGCGCTTGCTCGACGAGGCCGGCGCCGCTCCGCTCCGCAAGGCGGTATACGCCCTGCCCGCCTCCGCCGAGGCGCTCGAGCGCCTGCGCGCGATCGCGGGCGAGATCGAAGCCGGCGGCGGTTCCGCCCTCGTGTGCGATGCCGTCTTCCCGGACGAGGCGACCACAGAGTCGGTGGTCCGCGCCTTCAACGACGAGGTCGCCCGTCGTTACCGCGATTGGAGCGTCGCGGGGGAACGGGCACTCGCATCACCTGGACGTCCCCTCGCCCGCCTGCGACGGCGCTACGAGGAGTTGAAGGCGCAGGATCTCTTCGAGGCACCGGGAGCGGTTCGCGCTGCGTCCGTCCTGAAGCGGATCGAGCGTCACCCCGCTCGGGCATCGAAGAAGGCGAGCCTCGTCGGCCTGCGCTGGGTCACGCGGCGCGGCCTCCTCATCGATCGACTCGCTTGCGCCTGGGTCATCCGCCGCTTCATCGATCCCGAGGCCCGGTTCCGGTTCACCGCGAATCCAGCGGCCCCCCTTGCGGCCGGCGAGATCGGATTCGACATGCCCGGCGCCGCCATCGCGCACGAGGAGGGCGGCTGCTCGATGGAAACGCTCATCGCGCGCGCGGGCCTGAAGGATCCGCTACTCCGCTACGTCGCCGACATCGTGCACGACATCGACATCAAGGATGGACGCCATGGCCGTCCCGAGACCGCCGGCTTCGAGCAGCTCCTCGTCGGCCTCCTGACGTCGACGCCGAGCGACGACGATCGACTGGAGCGGAGCCTCGTGCTCTTCGACGCGCTCCACCTCTCTCCTGCGACAGCGGCGTCAGCAACGTCGCCGGGCCTCGGACCGGCGCCCCGCGTGCGCATTCCCTCGTCGCTCCGTCGCCGGAGGCCGCGATGAACCCCGTCGAAACGCTGACTCTCACCGCCTCCGACATTGCCCGCTGCCTGACCCCATCGACGTGCCGCACGGCCGTCGAACAGGCGTTCGCGTTGCTCGCCGAGGGTCGCGTGCCCGCCGCCCGCTCGAGCGGGTTCGAGTCGCCCCTCGGAACCTTTCACGCCAAGCTCGCCCTCTACGACGCCGGGCGGGCGCGCTTCGTCGCCAAGATCAACGGGAACTTCCCTAAGAACCTCGCGACGTCGGGGCTGCCCACGGTGCAGGGCGTGCTGATCCTCTCCGATGCCGCCGACGGCCGGCCGCTCGCGATCATGGACTCGGCGATGGTGACCGCCTTGCGCACGGCCGCCGCCTCCGCCGTCGCCGCGGACCACCTCGCACGCCGTGACGCCGCCGTCCTCGCCGTCGTGGGTTGCGGCCTGCAGGGGGCGCCCCACATCACCGCGCTGAGCGAGGTGCGCCCGATTCGCGAGATCCGCCTCTACGACATGGTCGCGGAGCGCGCGGCCGCGCTCGCGAGGCAACACCAGGGCGGCGGCTTGAGTTGCCGGGCGGTGACTTCGATCGCCGAGGCCACGCACGGAGCCGACCTCGTGGCCACCTGCACGACCGGCGGCGCATTCGTGCTCGACCGCGCCGACGTCGACCCCGGCACCTTCGTAGCCGCGGTCGGGACTGACAATCCTCACAAGCGTGAGATCGCGCCCGGCTTGATGAGTGCGGCGTGCGTCGTCGTCGACGATCTCGATCAGTGCGCCAGGGGCGGCGACCTGCACCACGCGATCGCCGCCGGCGCCATGACCGCAGACGACGTCCACTCCGACCTTGCCCGCGTGGTCGCGGGGCGGCACCCGCCGCTCACCGATCAGGTCGTGGTCTTCGACTCGACCGGCGTCGCGCTCGAGGACGCCGCCGCGGCCGACTTCGTTTATGAGCGCGCGCGAGAGCTCGGTCTGGGACACGCAATTCGATTGGCTCAGTGACCGCACGTGACTTCGAACCTTGAGGAGGACATATGTCGTCTGCCACGGAAGTCTCCGTTCCTCAGCTCAGCCCTCTCGTGGGCACCCCCGGTGCGCCCGAGATCCTCGACGTGCGCACCGATGAGGCGTTCGCCAAAGATCCGCGACTGATCGCCGGCGCGCAGCGACGCGATGCCCGTACGGTGGAGGAGTGGGCCCCGCTCTACTCGGGTCGACGCGTCGTGGTGGCCTGTCTTGCCGGGCAGGAACGAAGCCACGGCGTTGCCTCATGGCTCCGGCAGTCCGGCGCTCAGGCTCAGGCACTCGAAGGCGGATTCAATGCATGGCGGGAGGCGGGCGGGCCGCTCGTCGATGCGGGCAAGCTCCCACGGCGGGACGCCCTGGGACGCACGGTATGGGTGACACGCGCCCGACCCAAGATCGATCGCATCGCGTGTCCATGGCTCGTGCGCCGGTTCATCGACCCGCACGCCGTATTCCTCTTCGTGCCGTCTGCCCAGGTGGCGAGCGTCGCCGAAACCTTCCAGGCCACGCCGTTCGACGTGGAAGGCGTGTTCTGGTCCCACCGCGGCGAGCACTGCACGTTCGACACCATGCTCGAGGAGCTCGGGCTCGAAGTGCCGGCGCTCCGTCAGCTCGCGCTCATCGTGCGCGCGGCCGACACCGCGCGCATGGATGTGGCTCCGGAGGCCGCCGGTCTTCTCGCCGTATCGGTCGGTCTTTCGCGCCTGTACCAGGACGACCTGCAGCAGCTCGAAGCAACGCTTGCCGTCTACGACGCTCTCTACCTGTGGGTGCAGGGTGCCGCGGACGACACTCACAATCGGCCTTCGCTGATCCCGGCGTCGGCGTGACGGTTGCGATCGAGTCCCCCGCCGAAGCTCCGCTCGAGGTCACGCGCACGGAGGCCACACGGCTCTGGGCACGGCTCGGGTGGATGTCGTTCGGTGGACCGACGGCGCAGATCGCGCTCATGCATCGGTGGCTCGTGGACGAGCGTCGCTGGCTTCGCGAGCGGGAGTTCCTCGACGCGCTCGGCTTCTGCATGCTGCTTCCGGGCCCGGAGGCCATGCAGCTCGCCACCTACTGCGGCTGGAAGTTGCACGGCGTTCGCGGCGGCGTCGTGGCAGGTTCGCTCTTCGTCCTGCCCGGAGCGCTCGTCATGCTGGCGCTCTCCATTCTCTACGCGGCGGTGGGCGCTCTGCCGTCGGTGATCGCGGCCTTCGCCGGGATCAAGGCGGCGGCCCTCGCGCTCGTGATCGAGGCCCTGGTTCGGATCGGGCGCCGAACCCTGCGAAGCGCGCGTTACGTGGCGATCGCGCTGCTCTCGTTCGTCGCGATCTACGTGTTGGCCGTACCGTTCCCGCTCATCGTCGTGGCTGCAGCGTTGATCGGATGGCTCTCGCCCGCAGAAGCAGGTGGATCAGGAGCGCCTCGGCCGGCCGTGCCACTCGGCGGCACGTTGCGAACCGTGGCGACATGGCTCGCGCTCTGGGTGGTGCCGCTCGCCGCCCTGACGGTCGTGTTCGGCCCGGGACACCTGCTCTCACAGCTCGCGTGGTTCTTCTCGAAGCTGGCGGTGGTGACCTTTGGCGGCGCGTACGCGGTGCTCGGGTACATGAGTCAGGAAGTGGTGACGGGCAAAGGCTGGCTCGCCCCCGGCCAGATGATCGATGGCCTCGGACTCGCTGAGACGACGCCCGGGCCGCTCATTCTGGTCACCGAGTTCGTGGGCTTCGTTGCCGCTCACGGCGCGCACCCGGGCTCGCCCTGGGTGTTCGGCCTCCTCGGAGCGGCGGTCGCGCTGTGGTCGACGTTCGTGCCCTGCTTCCTCTGGATCCTCGCAGGGGCGCCCTACCTGACGGCCCTTCGAGCGTCTCCACGTCTCCAGGAAGGGCTCGCCGCGATCACCGCCGCGGTGCTCGGCGTGATCCTCAACCTCGCAGTGTGGTTCGGGCTGCACGTCGTCTTCGGTGCGGTGGAAACTCGACACCTGAGCCCCATCCACCTCACGTTGCCTCAGTGGGCCACCCTCGAGTGGCGCATGGTCGCGATGGTCGTCGCGAGCGCCGTCCTGCTGACCCGATTCCGATGGAGCGTGCACCTGGTGATCGGGGTGATGGCGATCGTCGCTCTCGCGACACGGTGAATCCGCTCGATTGCCCCGTCAGGCGCGCGCGTTGTTCTCAGCCCTGTCGGCTCACCATGTAGTTGATCCAGATCGGGGCGAAAGGTGGCGTGCAACCCTTCGCAACGGGCCAGTCCCGATAGAGACCCACCTTCTCGCCAATGGCGATCGCCCGCTTGCGAAGCTTCGGGGCGTGGATCCCGATGTTCGCGAGCGTATTGTTCATCGTCCACTGCACTTCGGGCACGGCGTCTGCCATTTCCGACTCGATGCGATCCAGCAGCGCCGGCAAGTCGAGCCCCTCCGGACTCTGCGCGACCCGCACGCCCGTGAGGTGCCAGCCGGCCCGAGCCGCCCAGCGGTCCTCCGCAGCCATCCACCTCTCGCGCAGCGCCTCTTTGTCGGGGTGCTTCGAAACGACGTAGGAGTTGAGCCAGTCTGCCACGCGCACGTAGCTGATGGACCGCACCATCCGATCCATCGCGTCTTCTGACAGCTTCTTCGGCTGGATCAGAAGCGCAGCCAGGAACTGAGCGTCCACGTTCCCCGTGTCCCAGAGCGAAACAGCCAGTGCATGGTCCGTCTTGATCTCTTTCGCCACGACTCGGATTTCGCCGAGACTGACGCCGAACTGATTGTCGCCGGCACCGCCTTTGGCGTTTTGCGCCCGCACCCTGGCGTCGCCGAGCGCTTCGAGCTGCTTGAGAGCTTCCCTGGTCGTCATGGTCGTGGTTCTCCTGAAACAAACACTCACTCTCCGAGAATTCGCAGGGCCTGCTCGAACGCTTCGGAATCGACGCGAGTGATCCCGGAGAAGGGATGCTCGAGGGCGAGGATCGAGAGCAGCACGAGCCCGATCGTGATCGCGAGGCCGGCCGTCATCAACGAGTGGGCCCACGTGCTTTTCGTCCCGAAGAACAGGCAAAAGCCGATTGCAACGGCACCGGCACCAAGCAGAACCATCCACATGATTCCGGGCACGCTGGAACGCACTCCAAGGAGCCGACTCCGCCGTTGATCGCCGAGGAAGTTCATCCGCGAGACGGACTCGGCGTACCAGACCCGCTGATGCTCGTCCTGTGGCTTGAACTCGTGGTACGTCCGCCAGATCTCGTTGTACGCCTCCCAGGTCTCGGGGCTCGACTTGCCAGCGGCCATGGCCGGCCACTCCTTCTCCACCACGAGACGGGCATAGGCCCGTAGCTGCTCCCCCACCGCGTCGCGGACTTCGGGCGGGAAGACCTGTGCGTCGCGGTACAGGTCGGCCAGGGCGTTGGCTTCCGCCTCGACGATTTCCTGGGCATGCCGGAACTGTTCCCAGACGATGATCGCCGTGAAGCCAAGCAGGACGGCGTAGACGACGCCGATGACCGCGTAGATGAATCCTGCCACATCGTTGTGACGCGCGAGGGTTTCGGGCCCGACGGTGCGGCGGACGAGGAGGACGCCGCCCACCGCGGCCGCAGGCATGGCGACGAGAAGGAGAAAGCCCGAGAACCACACTTCGGGAGTCGGCATGCGATCATTCGCCTCGCTGAAGCTTTTCGAGTTGAAGCGTCGGGGCGTATTCGGCCGCCCAGTCTTCGGTTTCCGAGAGTGCGAAGAACAACTCGCCGTCCTTTGCATCGCGGGGGACGCCGGCCAAGGATACGCGAGCCGTCCGGTCGGCCGTGTCGCCGACGAAGCGCCAGGTGATCGTAACCTCGCCGGGAAGAGTCTGCGCGCCCGGATAGTTGAAGGAGTGCTCGCCGCGCGCGAGAGTCCGGCACTCGATGGGCCGCTTGAAACCGGCCAGGCTCAGCGTGGCGATTTCGGAAGGGTTGTGATTCTTGAAGCCGATCGCGCCGCGGTAGCCAGACGCGCGAGCCTTGAGGAACAGCCCGACGACCAGAGCCGCTGCCGCAGTCCCGAGGACGATGAAGGGGTTCATGACAGGCCGGCCGGCGTAGAGCGCGTCATTTCCGTTCGTACTTCCAGTTCCGGGACTTCCCTTCGGCGAGCCACTCGAGAGTCGTCGCTAGGCGTTTCTTCCGCGTCTCGTCCCGCTTCGCCTCCTCGATCCACTCGACGTATTCATTCTGATGGCTCTGGCTCATCGCCGCGAACGCCTTCCCGGCTCTGGCGCTTCGCTTGAGCGCCGCGGTGAGGTCGGCGGGCACTTTGAGCACCTTCAGGGCGGTCGACCGTGCGCGGGGCTTGGGCTTGATGCCTGCATCTTTCCGCGCGACGGCCTCGCGGACGTGCTTCACCAGCGTGCGGTCCGAAGGGAGATCGTCGAGGCTCGTGATGCGTCCGTACTGACCCATCGCTTCGCTTGCCTTCGCGCCGGCGCCCGTGTCCATCGAGCGATCCCAGAATCCGAACGCACAGTGCGCCTTGAACGAAGCCATGCCACACAGGATGCCGTCGTACAGGAACGTCGGCATGCCCCAGCGAATTCCCTCCTCCACCTCCGGGCAGCCTTCGTGCACGAGCTTCCGCAGATGCTTGAGGATCGGCCGCGCGAACGGCTGCGCGTCCGCGATGTAGGCGTCGATGCGCGCGTCCTTCTTTCCCATGAACGTCTCCCGTGCGCCCTCAGTCACAGTGCTGCGGGCTGGAACATTCCGAACGGCACCCCCTCCGGATCGTGGAGGATCGCAAGTTCGTCGCCGTCGGGCAACTTCTGAGGAGGCACGAGGACCTTGGCCCCAAGGGCGGTCGCCTGCGGTCGTTTGACAGCGTGCGGGGCCGGGACTACGCTCCGCGCCTCTCCCCCCTCGCCGCGTCCACCCATCCCACGGAAGCGGCACGTCCCCAACACGGAGGTTCAGATGCTCGCCTTCCTCGCCAAGCGATGGTGGGTGCTGCTACTCCGCGGAATCGCCGCGGTGCTTTTCGGATTCCTCGCGATCGCCTGGCCGGACATCGCGCTCTACTCGTTCGTCCTCCTGTTCGGGTTCTACGCCATCGTCGACGGAGTGAGCGCGCTCGTGCTCGGATTCCGCGGATCGAAGGACGGAGGAATGTGGTGGCAGATGATTCTCATCGGACTCGCGGGCATCGCGGCCGGGATCATCTCGTTCGTCCAACCGGGGATCACGGCCGTCGCGCTCGTGTTCGTAATCGCGTTCTGGTCGATCGTGCGCGGCGTGTTCGAGATCGCCGCCGCCATAAGGCTCCGCAAGATGATCGAGCACGAATGGCTGCTCGGCCTCTCCGGGGCGCTTTCGATCGCGTTTGGCGTTTTGCTCTTCCTCCGGCCCGGCGCCGGCGCGCTCGCTCTCGTGCTCCTCATCGGGGCGTTCATGATCGCGCTCGGGTTCGTGAGCATCATGCTCTCGTTCCGGGTGAAAGCGCTCAAGCCAACCGGGGCGTGAGAGATCTTCGGAGGGGTTGCTGATCTCGAACCGGCTTCAGAGGCGAACTTGCCCTGGGGCAAGTTGATCGCGCACAACTGGTTTTGAAACCAGTTGCCCGAGGACGTAGAACTCGTGAGCTGGCGCTCGGCGGGTCCGGGCACGACGGGCGGCGAAGCCGCCTCACCGAGGTCCTGCGGGCTGCGCCTCGACGGCCGCCTCCGCTGACGCCTCCACCGGCGCGTTGCGCAGGTGGACGACGCGTTGCGGGAACGGAATGTCGATCCCCTCGCGATCGAACCGCGCGTAGAGCCGCTTGATGAAATCGTGGATCACCGTTCCCCGCTCCGGGTGGCTGCGCGCCCGCAGCACGACGTTGAACGTGATCGCGGATTCGCCAAAGGCGGTGAAGCGAAACACCGGCTCCCAGCCGCGGACCGCTCCCTCGCTCTCGGTCTGGACCGCGCGGGCCACCTCGAGCGCCACGCGCTCGACGCGCTCGAGATCCGAGTCGTACGCGACACCCGTCGAAACGGTCACGTGCACCTCGGAGTCGACCAGCGTCGTGTTCGTGACGATCAAGTCGACGAGCTTCGCATTCGGCACGAAGACCACGCTGTTGCTGTTGTCGTGGATCTGCGTCGAGCGCCACCCGATGTCCCGGACGTGTCCCTCCTGCCCGGAATCGAGGCGGATGTAGTCGCCGACGCGGATGCGCTGGGCCATCGAGAGGTTGAGTCCGGCGAAGAAGTTCGCGAGCGTCGGCTGGAGCGCAAGTCCGACCGCCAGCGATCCGATGCCGAGCGCGGTCACGAGGGGCGTGATTTCGAGGCCGAGGCCGTTGAGCGTGACGAGGACACCGATCACGACGATGCTCGCGCGCACCAACTTGCGGGTGAGCGTCGTCGAAGCCGAGCTCCCGAGATGGAGGATGCCGCGCGAGAGGAGCCCCGAGACGAACCGAGCGACTGCGAACGTGACCGAGAGCGTGACGAGCGCCCTCGCGATGCGGTCGACCCACGTCACGAGGCCGGGCGGCGCTTCCACGATGCGGACGGCGATCGGGGCGCTCGCCGCGATGAACCAGAGCGGCACGTGACGGGTGAGGACGTCGACCAGGATGTCGTCGACCTCCGTGCGCGACTTCCGCACGAGGCGGAGCAGGAGCCGGCCGAAGACCCGGACGAGAATCCACCCGACGAGCCATGAGCCGGCGACGATGCCGAGCGCGATCGCGAGATTGATCCAGGTCTGCTGATCGAGCGTGACGTTCAAGAGTGCGGGCTCCTCGAAGCAGAGTGACGGGCCATTGGACCGGCGGGCGGGCGACGCGCGCCCGGTTCCGGGCGATGCCCGGGCGGACAGTATACAGCGGCGGCGGGCCCCTGCTAACCTGCCGCCACTCATGACCACCAACGCCGCCGTCTCCCCCGCGCCCACCCTGACCGGGCGTGTCCAAAACTACGCGAGCTTCGTCCGGATCGAGCACGCGCTGTTCTCGCTCCCGCTCATCCTCGCGGGAACGTGGCTCGCGGCGCCCGGCGGCGTTCCGTGGAGCACGCTCGCCTGGATCGCGCTTGCCGGCACCGGCGCGCGCACGGCGGCACTCGCCTTGAACCGTCTTCTCGATCGCGCGATCGATGCCCGGAATCCGCGCACGCGCGGGCGCGAGCTTCCGAGCGGACGGATGTCGGTGCGCGAGGGCTGGCTCATCGCGCTTGGTGGCACGATCGTCTACGCGATCGCAGCCGCAGCGCTCAATCCTCTGTGCCTCGCGCTCTCGCCGATTCCGCTCATCGTCTTCACGCTCTACCCGCTGCTCAAGCGCGTGACCCCGCTCTGTCACTTCGGCGTCGGCGCGGCGCTCGCGCTCTCGCCCCTCGGCGGATTCCTCGCCGCGCGTCCGGACTTCCTCGCGGCGTTCCGCGAGGCCGGGCCGCTCGCCCTCTTTTCGCTCTTCTGGGTCGCGGGGTTCGACATCATCTACGCCACGCTCGACCGGGACTTCGATCGCGAGCACGGCATTCATTCGCTCCCGGCGGCGCTCGGCAACGAACGCGCGCTTCTCGTCTCGCGCGCCTGCCACCTGGTGGCGTTCGCGTCGCTAGCGCTCTGGGCGTGGTCGCGCTGGCCCACGCCTGCGGTCGCGCTTGCGCTTGCCGCGGTGGCCGCCGGTCTCGTGTGGCAGCAGGCGTCGGCCAAGCACGTGGACCTCGCGTTCTTCCGCATCAACGCCGGCCTCGGGTTCGTCGTGCTCGCGGTCGTGCTCGCGGGCCAGGGACTTCCGTGAAGCTCCGCGACGGCCGCGACGCCGCGAGCCTGCGCGTCGTTGTCGGGATGACAGGCGCCTCGGGTGCCATCTACGCGCTCGATTTCCTGCGCCGCTTCCCGGGCGAGAAGCACGTCATTCTCTCCAAGTGGGCGAAGATGGTCCTTCACACGGAGTGCGGCGTCTCGGAGAAGGACTTGGAACCGCTCGCGAAATCGATTCTCCCCGATCACGACCTCTCCGCACCGTTTGCGTCGGGCTCGATCCGACACGACGCGTGCCTCGTGATCCCGGCGAGTGCTTCGACCGTGGGGAAGATCGCAGCCGGGATCGGTGACACGCTCGTCACGCGCGCCGCGCAGGTCGCCCTCAAGGAACGCATGCCGCTCATCCTGGCCGTCCGCGAGACTCCGCTCTCGACCGTGACCCTCGAGGCGCTTCACCGCGTCTCGCTCGCGGGAGCGATCGTGTTCCCGCTCTCGCCGCCGTTCTACTCGAAGCCCACGACCCTGGAAGAGCTCGTCACAGGGACCACGAACAAGCTCCTGCGTCTCCTCGGCATCGAAGTTCCGGGCGGGTGGCACGAAGAGGACCTCGAGTAGCCGATGCCGTTTACGAACCTCGGCGCCTTCCTCCGCGAGCTCGAACGTCAGGGCGAGCTCCATCGCGTGACGGCCGAAGTCGATCCGGAGTACGAGATCGGAGAGATCGCGCAGCGCGGCGTGCGCGAGGGAAAGCCCGCGCTCCTGTTCGCGAACGTGAAGGGCTCTTCGATTCCGGTCGCAATGAACGCGCTCGCCACGCCGCGCCGGATCGAGATCGCACTCGGGCGCCCGCCCGAGGCGGTCGGCGAAGAGCTCGTGCGCTTCGCCGAGCGCATGAAGCCGCCCTCGCTCCGCGCGCTCTGGGACTCCCGCGCGACGGTCGCGCGTGCGCTCAAAGCCCGTGTGGCCCGGCGCGCGCGGGGCTCGGTGGCCGCACAGCAGGTGACTGAGCCGCTCGATCTCTACCGTCTCCCGGTGCTGCGATGCTGGCCGGGCGACGGCGGAAGGTTCTTCACGTTTCCGATGGTGCTCACACACGATCCGGCGACCGGCGGCCGAAACCTCGGGCTGTATCGTTTGCACCAGTTCGACTCGACGACGACCGGCATGCACTGGCAGATCCAGAAAGGCGGCGGGTTCCACTATCACGAAGCCGAAAAGCGCGGCGAGGCGCTTCCACTCACCGTCTCCCTCGGCGCCGACCCGTGCCTCATGCTCTCGGCGGTGGCACCCCTGCCCGAGGGGATCGACGAGCTCGCGTTCGCCGCGTTCCTGCGCGGGTCGCCGACGGCGATTGCGCCCGCCACGCAGGTCGAGGGCGCGTGGGCGCCCGCGGAGGCCGAGATCGTGCTCGAAGGCATCGTCCCGCCGCACGAGCGGCGCATGGAAGGCCCGTTCGGCGATCACTTCGGACACTACTCGCACGCCGCCCCGTTCCCCGTGTTCCACGTGAAGGCAATCACGCGCCGCCGCGATGCCGCGTACTACGCGTCGTTCGTCGGCAAGCCGCCGCAGGAGGACAAGGCGATCGGCGAGGCTGTGGGGGCCATGATCGGGCCGCTCGTGCGCGTGATCCACAAGGAGGTGCGCGCGGTCCACGCGTTCTTCGAGGCGGGCTTCCACAACCTGCTCGCCGTCTCGGTCGAGGAGCGCTACGCGAAGGAGGGCATGCGCGCGGCCCTCGGGCTTCTCGGGACGGGACAGCTCTCGCTCACCAAGTGCGTCGTGCTGGTCGATGAGGACGTGGACGTGACGGACTGGCGCGCGGTCTTTGGCGCGATCCGCGACCACTTCGATCCGGAGGAGGATTTCCTGCTCCTTCCGGGCGTTCCGCTCGACACGCTCGACTTCACGTCCATGCGCATGAACCTGGGCTCGAAGATGGTGCTCGATGCGATGGGCAAGCGCGGCGTGGGCCCGGGGGATGCGCGCCCCGCCTCGAACCCCACCGAAGCGGGCGCGGGCGCGTCCGGTCGCGAAGCCCACGACCGCGTGCGCGAGCTCGAGC
>JBOHUC010000015.1:0-8681 GCA_050733935.1 Candidatus Eiseniibacteriota bacterium
GAGTCGGGCCATCCGCGATGTCGTCGAGGCCGTGCGAACATCTGCTGCGGTGGACTCAGGATTCGGACGGGATTCCTGACTCGGGACCACGAGCCCGAAGACGCCTTCGGATCAAGAACCCTGCGAGCCACGCGGCGAAGATGACATCGTAGGCGCCACAAAACGCCGGCCACCATGCGGGGACGCCGGGGTTTGCGATCCACCGGCCGTGAAAGAAGTCGAAGACGCCGTGCCCCGCCAGCGCGGCAACCGCCCACCACAGGCTGATCCTGAATCCCAGGACGGCCCCCACCGCGAAGACGAGCATCGCGACCAACTCGAGGCCTAGAGCTCGGACGGAGCCCCCCATGACGGCGAACAGGACGTAGTACAACGCGATCACGATGAGAAGCGTGGGGTAGACCGCACGATCGCGATCGAAGCCCGTGGCTCTCAAGAAGAGTGCGATGAGGGATGCCAGGACGGTTCCGATGGCGTAGGGCATGGAGAACGAGAGTCTAGTCCAGGGGCGGGAGCGAACCCTAAGGGAGAATGCCCGGCGGGTTTCGTGCGAGATGCTGGTGCACGGATCCAACCACGACCGAGCCCTCGCCCACGGCTTCGGCCACGCGTTTGATCGAGCCGTGACGCACGTCCCCCACCGCGAATACGCCTGGAATGCTGGTTTCGAAGGGCAAGGGTGCCCGGTCGACAAGGCTGGCATCGGGCAACAGGTCGCGACCGGTGAGCACGAGGCCATGATCGTCGCGGCGGATCGCGGGGCCGAGCCACTCCGTGCGCGCCTCAGCTCCGATCATCACGAATACGGCGGTGGTCGAAATAGTGTCACGTCGGCTCTCCGCATTCTCGAGCTCGATTTCGGCGAGGCGTTCCGTTCCGCGGCCTTCGGCGACACGTGTTCGCAACCGGATGTCGATGTTCGGCGTCGCCCGAATCTGACGCACGAGGTAGTCGGACATGCTTGCTTCGAGTGCCGCGCCGCGCACGATCAGCGTCACGTGGCTTGCGAACTGCGAGAGGTGAAGTGCAGCCTGACCCGCCGAGTTCGCACCTCCCACGACGCATACGCGCTCGCCCTCGAGCGCAGGAGCTTCGGTTCCCGCGGCCCCGTAGAAGAGTCCCGCTCCCGTCCACCGTTCGAGCGAGGGAACGCCGAGTCGCCGGTACTCGACCCCAAAGGCGAGGACCACCGCGCGCCCGAGCACTTCGTCTCCCTGCGACAGCGTGAGCGAGTTCAGGCCGTTCCGTGATGCGAGTCCAATCGCGCGTTGCGCGAAGACGAACTCGGCGCCGAACAACAAGGCCTGCTCCCACGCACGAAACACGAGGTCGCCCCCGCTGACTCCGCGCGGGAATCCCAGGTAGTTGCGGATCATCGAGCTCGTTCCCGCCTGCCCGCCGATCGCACGCTCCTCGAGCACGAGCGTGCGAAGTCCCTCGGACGCGCCGTACAGTGCGGCCGCCAAGCCCGCGGGCCCGGCTCCCACGACGACGAGGTCGTGAACCTGCGAGGAGGGTTTCGTCTGCACCCCCAGCGCGTGCGCAAGGTCGAGGTCGGTGGGCTCGTGGATCACGGAGCCGTCGTGGAGAATCACCGCCGGCAAGCGCGCGACGTCGACGGCGTGCGCGAGGATCAGCTCACGTCCGCGCCCGGAGTCCGCCGGATAGAACCCGTAGGGCACCGTGTTGCGAGTCAACGTCTCTCGCAGCTCATGGCTTCGTGGCGACCATTGCTCCCCGACGACGCGCAACACCTCATGATGAGGACCGTGGAGTCGCGTCCAGGTGCTGAGCGCCTCCTGGATTCGAAGGTAGAGCCCCTCTTCCGGCGAGAACCCTCCCTTCACGACCCAGAAGTCGATCCGGTTGAGCGCGGTGGCTCGACGCAAGGCCGCGAGCGCGGAGAACGGGATGCGCGTGCCGCGCCGGTCCATCGCGATGAGGAGCACGCGGCTCGAATGGGGATGGAGGACGTGGGCGTGCTCGAGGAAGCTGATACCTCCTTCGTCGGGGGTCAGGGCCAGGTCGGCAGCGACCAGGGCAACTCGCGCCCCGTCGTTTGCGAGCTGTTCGAGCATCGCGAGCCCTTCGGGCTGGGTGCGCGCAACGCGAACCTCGTAGTCCGTTCCAAACCGACGCATGAGCGCCGCTGCAATGCGTTCGCGAGCTTCAGCGTCGGCGTCGACCACGAACAACACTGGAAGCGCGCTTGGCTCGCGGCCTGATTCTGACGCAGGCGACATCGTAGCTCCTCGAGGTCAGGAAGCAGGCCGCACGAGCAACACCGTCTGATCGTCGGTGATCGCGCCATGCTCCGATGCGCGTGCGAACAGCGCGTCGGCGATCTCACCCAGCGGTGCCGCCGACCGTTCTCGGAGGACCGCCTCGAGCGCGTCGAGGTCGAGGAGCCGACGCTTCCCGTCGAGCACCTCCGTCAGGCCGTCCGTGAGGAACGCGAACAAATCGCCCGCCTCGAACCGCACTTCGACCGCTCGGGCCGCGCCGGGAATGCCGAGGGGAGGGCGCTCGCTCTCGATGCGCTCGACGGCCGCCGCGCCCGCCCGAATCTTCAGGATGGGCAAGTGCCCTGCCAGCATGGCCTCGGCGCGCCCCGCTGGGTCGAAGCGCATGCAAGCGGCAGTGACGAACTTGTCGGGGCGCTGGAGATCGATCAAAAGGCCGTCGAGATCACCAAAGAGCTGCTCGAGCGTGCACGGCATGGCGGCACGCATCCTCAATGCGGAACGCATCATCGCCATGAGTGTTCCAGCGGCGACCCCGTGCCCCGAGACATCGGCGACGACGGCCACAAGCTTCCCGTCCGCCATGAACGCATCGACGAGATCGCCCCCTACGTGGCTGCTGGCGAGGGAGCGCCCAACGACCTCGAATCGACCAAAACGACCTTCGATTCGCGGTACGAGGCTCTCGTGGATTCCCTGCGCCAGCCGCATTTCGGTATCGAGTTGCACCTGCGTCACCCCCTCGCGCGTGATGAAGGCGATGAAGAACCCGTAGCCGGCGATGATCAGAAGCATGCAGCCAACTCCGTCGATGGTCGCCCGGCGGGCGACGTCTTCGACGCTCGGTGGGTGGAGCTTCGGGTCGGTGCCCGCCGGCATCCAGCGTTCGATCGCCAGGGCAATCCCGATCTGAGCGGCGATGACGAGCGGGAGCCATCGCAAGCCATGGATGAAGCACGCCAAGAATGCACAGGCGATCAGACCGGAGAACGCCACCGTGGCCAGAACGGTCACCGGCGGCCTGAGCCAGTCGACCGCAAAAATCATGTCGCTCACGAATCCGAACGTTGCGAACGTGCAGGCGACGGCCGCGTACAGCCACAGCCTTCGCCCCGTGGACAGCCGACGGAGGTAGGGCATTCTGCGGACTTCGGCACCGGTCGCGGTGGCACGCTCCATCACAGGCAAGTCAGAACACCCACCGGGCGAACCGGACGGTTCCGAAGCTCGCATAGACGACGACCCCGAGCAGGACGATGGCCATGGCGAACCGGACGTTCGTGGAGCGGCTGTCTTTGGCACGCAGATAGAGCTCGAGGACGGCGAGCGGGATCAGATACGAGGCAAACTCGAAGAACCAACCCGGGCCGGTGGCGATACGCTTGAAGAACACGCCACTCACGACCATGAACGTGCGAAGCGCCCAGCGGCGGTGGTTGTGGATGTCGCCCGCTCGCGCTGCGCGCCATGCCCGGGCGCCGAAGACGAGATTGAGCACCGCGTTGAGACTGACCCCGACCGAGTTGACCGGGCCGAAGGTCGCGTGGCGCACCCAGACCATGTAGAGCCCGGTGACACTTGCAATCGCCGCTGACACGAGAAACGCGCGCCCATTCCATCGATGCACGGCGATCGCGCGCGCCCGGATCTGCGGAATGAGCTGGATCAAGCCGCCGAACGTAACGACCGCGGCGAGCAGCGTGTGCGATGCGAAGTTGAGATTCCCGATGATGTCGCCGGGGACATAGCCCCTGAACAGTTCGTTGTTCCGCATCCAGCCTTCGAACTGCCCCGACACGGTCGGGAGCGAGTACTGGCGGACGACGCGATACAGGAACACCCACTGCCCGAGGAGGGTGACGAGGAACCACAATCCCACAGCCTTCCGCAAAGCAGCATCCGCCCAGCCCCCCGCGCCGAGCGGGGCGACGAGCTCGTACGAGCCGAGGCGGGTCGCGGGTGTCAGCGGCACGCGGGGAATCTACCTCATGGAAGCGCGGCTGTTAGATCGTCCGAGAGGAGAACCGTGTCAAATGCATGTCCGTTCGAGCCACTGACATTTGCAGAGTGGAGTTCGCTGGCTCTCTCTGGCTACGCCTTCCCTGCTCGCATCGTTCTGGCAAGCGCCAGCGAACCTGCGGCCGAGGCGGCCCCCAGGAGGGTCATGGAACCGATCACGACGACACCCACGAGCCACAATGCGGCTTCGTTCGTCGGCTCATTGATCACGAATGGAAGCACGCCCACCAGCAGACCGGCCATCCCTCCAAAAGCAACGACTTTGGAGAGCGACAACTCATCGAGTCTGCGCCCGCTCGCTGCGACGGCCGGTACGGCGTAAAACACGACACCCGCCACGAAGCCCGGGAGCACTCCAATCGGAGGTCCCAGCCACAGCTCATCGAGGGACCAACTCGGAACGGTCCTCATGAGCGCACCGACGGCCGCCCAAATGGCGGCCCAGAACAAGCCTGTGCCGACCGCGCCGAGGATCCGTCTCGCCCACTCTTTCATTCGGGCGTGTGGATCCCACGCCATCGATCCAGGGGTTGATTGCGGGTTCGCCATGGCGCGATGATCGCCAATGCGCGGCCCAGGGTCACGAGGATTCGGCCGAGCCTCTCGATTTGCCCGACATGGATTCGCCCACCATAGGAGCGAGAATGAAAAGCACGATCATGATCGGACTACTGGCCATGATGACCGGCGGAATGGGGACCTCCGCCGCCGGGACGCCTCCGCAGGTCGGAGACGCCGCACCCGACTTCTCTCTTCCCTACGCGACGCGAGACTCGGTGGCGAGCGATCCGCTCGTCCTGTCCTCGCTGGTCGGGAAGCACAACGTGGTCCTGGCCTTCTATCCCGCCGACTGGAGCGGTGGATGCACGAAAGAGGTCTGCGCATTCCGCGACGACTTCGCGACGCTCGGAGGCCTGAACGCCGATGTGATCGGAATCAGCGGAGATTACGTGTGGTCGCACTACGAGTGGGCCAAGCATCACAATCTGCCGTTCCGCCTGGCGGCCGACCACAATCATGATGTGGCAAAGCGGTACGGCAGCTTCAACGAGTCGAATGGCTACAACAAGCGGACGGTCTTCGTCGTCGACAAGGCGGGCAAGATCGCCTACGCCGATCTGGCCTACAGCCCACGCGACGCGACCTCGTTCGACAAGCTCAAGGCGGCCCTCAAGGGGTTGAAGTAGGTCGGGAGTGGGAGGCCCGATGAGAGGGGTTGTCATCGCAACCGGGATTGCGAGCGCTCTCGCGGCTCAGTCGCTCCTCGCCCCCGCCGCCGAGCAGCCCATCGCGCCCCGCGAATACGTCTATGCGACGGCGGACAGCGTGCCGCTCATGGCGTACGTCTTCGTTCCCGAAGGCCCGAGGCCAACACGGCCGCGCGCGGCGGTGGCCCTCTTCCACGGCGGCGGCTGGGTTCAGGGCGAGCCGGCGTGGGTGTTCTCGCGGGCGCGACGCTACGCCAGGCTTGGGATGGTCGCGGTGGCCGTGCAGTACCGTCTCTCTGACCAGAAAAACGTCACACCGCTCGAGGCCATGGCAGACGCGCGCGCAGCGTTCCGTTGGATTCGCGCACAGTCCGACTCCTTTGGGATCGACCCCCGAAGAGTCGCGGCCTACGGCGTCTCCGCAGGCGCACACCTGGCGGTGATGGCGGCCGCCCTCGACGACTCGCTTTCGCACGCGGGCGCGGGCCCGAGTCCTGCTCCCAATGCCCTCGTCCTGGTTTCGCCTGCGCTCGCGCTCGAGTCCGACACGTGGGTGCAACGCCTGCTCCTTGGGCGCGCCACCGTGCAGAGTATCTCGCCGTCCACGAACGTGCGGCGCGGCATGCCGCCGACTCTCATCCTCCAGGGCGACGTCGACACGGTGACGCCGCTCGCAGGCAACAAGCGCTTCTGCGAGCGCATGCGCGGGGCCGGCAACGCGTGCGAACTCCATGTGTACGAGGGATTCGGGCATCTCTTTACGCCGGCAGGCATCCCGGACGGCGGCTGGCCGCAGCCGGACTCGGCGACGAGCGCCGACGCCGGGGTTCGGGCGGAGCGCTTCCTTGCGTCGCTCAAGTTCATCGATGAAGTGCGAGAGTAACGCCTCACGCACCTGCTATTTCCTAGCGAGGCTGGAACAACTCCACCGGGTTGCCCGAAGGATCCTCGAGGATCATCTGCGCACCGCCAGGCCCCTTCACGATGTCGTTCGTGCGAAAGAGCACACCGGCGGCACGCAGTCGCGCAACCTCTGCGGGGAGATCGTCGACTTCCAGATGAATCCGGTTCCAGCCCCCCGGCTCCTGACGTCGACCATCCGAGACGGGACGCTTCCCGGAGCTGCCCTCACCGCTCAGCAGGAGCTGCACACCGTCCCGGACAACCGACGCGAAAGCCGGTGAGGCGTCGCGCTCGAGCGTGAAACCGAGCAGCGTCGTGTAGAACCGAATTGCCGCGGGGACGTCATCAATCATGTAGCGTACGTTGACCTTCGACATCGAAACCACCTCCTCGCTGGTACCGCTGGCCTCATCCGCGGCGGCCTCCCGTCCTGGGTTTAACGCTATCACGATCGTGAGCGCGAGCCGGCGCCGCCGGCCGCACCGGGATTTGCATCTCCGTGAGCAGATCCTCGCGGCGCGACACCACGAACTGGGGCGGCAGCGCCTTGCGCGTCGTGTCGCGGGCCGAGAACTGGAGGAAGACCTCGCGCACCGGGCCCTCGGGCACGAGACGGCGCGACTCGAGCCACGCCAGGAGGCCCTGCCCGATGCGGCTCCACTGGTCGTAGCCGCCCGCATAGACGACGCACGCCGCGGCCTCATGTCCGGTCAGAGTGCGTAACGTCGATTTGCCCGCGCTGCGCGCGTCGGGCGCGACCGGCACAGCGGCTTCGATGTCGGCGTTCGCTTCGCGATAGTCGCGGTCGTGGTAGAGGAGGAGGGGTGCTCCCTTGGCCCGGATGCGGGCGGCCGCCGCGTCCGCTTCGACGGCCTCGAACAGCTCCTCGGCGCCCTCGTCGAGCCTTGTGACGCGTGCGCGACGCGCGGCGACACGCACCGGCGGGACGTCGCGCACCACCGCGTCGATCCGGACGGGGCCGCGGCGGTCGAGCTCCCGTAGCGCGGCGTCGAGCTCGGCGAGCCGGCGCGCATCTTCCTCGAGCTCGCGTCCGACCTCCTTGCGCCGCCGCTCGAGCAGCCGTCGAAGGGCCTTTCCGCCCGGGTCCTGATCGAGCATGTCGGCAATGTGCTCGAGGGAGAAGCCGAGGTCGCGCAGCGCGCGGATCCGGTGGAGCGGAGCGACCTGCGCGGCCGAGTACCACCGATAGCGGGTGACCGGATCGACGAACGCCGGGACCAGCAGGCCAAGCCGGTCGTAGTGGCGCAGCGTCTTGATCGTCACCCGTGTGAGCCGCGAGAAGTCGCTGATCCGGAACACGGGACAAGGCTCCTTAAGGCGAAAAGACTGCGATGGGCGGCGCGCGATCCGCGCCGCCCCCGCTTCGATCAGCCCTGCGACCGCGCGCGCTAGCGCAGAGTCTTGAATGCCGCGCGCAGCTCCGACGCGAAAAGGGCCGGTTCTTCCCATGCCGCGAAGTGTCCGCCGCGGTCGACCTCGTTGAAACTGGGAGTCCGTTGACCGCGGCTCGTCGGAGTGAGGTCGCCACCATGGCGGATGTTACGCCCACCGTCTTCGTCGTCGACGACGACATCTCGGTGCGCGAATCGTTGGAGCTGCTGATCACGAGTGCCGGCTGGCAAGCCGAGACGTTTGGATCGGCACAGGACTTCCTGTCCCGTCCGCGGGCCACTGTTCCCTCCTGTCTGGTGCTCGACGTAACGCTTCCGGGGCTGAATGGCCTCGAACTGCAACAGCAACTGGTCGAGCGGACCGATATGCCGATCATCTTCATCACCGGGTATGGCGACGTGCCGATGAGCGTGCGGGCGATGAAGGCAGGAGCGGTCGAGTTCCTGACGAAACCGTTCAATGACACCGTGCTCGTGGATGCGATCCGTCAGGCGATTGAGCGGAGTCGCGCCGCACTGCGTCTCGAGTCGGAGATGGAAGTTCTGCGGAACTGCTACGCGTCGCTCACTCCACGTGAAAAAGAGGTGATGGCGTTAGTCGTTTCTGGCCTACTGAATAAACAAGTCGGCGGCGAACTCGGCATCAGCGAGATCACTGTCAAGGCCCACAGAGGGCAAGTGATGCGCAAGATGAAGGCTGAATCGCTTGCTGACCTCGTCACGATGGCCGGACGTCTCGGGCTGCGCGCCCAGTCGGCTTCGGTCGAGGCCGACGCCATCGTCTGACACGGTGAGCGAGACGACGCTGTCCGATCGAGTCAGACGAACGATGATGCGCTGGGCGGCCGCATGCTTCGCCGCGTTCCCGAGCGCTTCCTGAACGATGCGGAAAAGAG
>JBOHUC010000016.1:0-80168 GCA_050733935.1 Candidatus Eiseniibacteriota bacterium
CCACGTGGGCGGGAGCCTTCGCGTGCGCGGCCGCTGCCGGAGCGGGCGCCGCAGCGGCCGACTCGTCGAGCTTCTCGCCGGGCGCGAGCAGGATCGCGATCCTCTCCCCGATCGGCACGGTCCCCGAATCCACGAGGATCTTCCCGATCGTTCCGGCGGCCGGCGACGGAACCTCGATCGTGATCTTGTCGGTCATGATCTCGACGAGCGGCTCCTCCTCCTTCACGGAGTCACCGACGTTCTTGAGCCACTTCGAGATGGTGCCCTCGACCACGCTCTCGCCGAGCTGGGGGACCACGATGTTGACCGGCACGGGCGTCTCCTCCTTGATCAGTAGGCGGCGGCCTGCCGCAGGGTGTTCATGATGCGGTCGAGCTGCGGAAGGAACTCCTGCTCCATCGTCGGTGCGAACGGCATCGCCGGAACGTCGGGTGCGGCGACGCGGTAGACCGGCGCGTCCAGGTATTCGAACACGGTCTCCGTGATCGTGGCCGCAATCTCCGCCCCCATGCCGAGCGTCTTCTGGTCCTCGTGGACGATCACGCAGCGGCCGGTCTTCTTCGCGGACTCGCAAATCGTCTCGCGGTCGAGCGGCTGCAGGCACCGCAAGTCCACGACCTCGACCTCGATGCCCTCGGCCGCAAGCTTCTCGGCGGCCTCGAGCGTCCGGTGGAGCATCAATCCGTACGAGAACGCGCTCACGTGCCGGCCCGCGCGCCGCACCTTGGCGGGGCCGAGCTCGATCGTGTAGTCGCCGTCCGGGATGATCTCCTTGATTGAGCGGTAGAGCTTCTTGTGCTCGAAGAACAGCACGGGATCCGGGTCACGGATCGCGGCCTTGAGCATCCCCTTCGCGTCCGACGGGAACGCAGGAACGCACACTTTGATGCCCGGCGTGTGCACGAACCACGCCTCGACCGACTGCGAGTGATAGAGGCCGCCCGACACGTCGCCACCGTACGGACAGCGAATGACGACCGGGCAGGTCCAGCTCCCACCCGTGCGATAACGGATGCGCGAGGCCTGCTCGACGATCTGGTCCATTCCGCACGTGATGAAGTCCGCGAACTGGATCTCGGGAATGGGGCGCATGCCGACGAGTGCTGCGCCGACGCCGGCGCCCACGATCATCGACTCGGACAGCGGCGAATCGATCACGCGATCGGCGCCGAATTTCTCCCAGAGTCCCTTCGTCGCCTTGAAGACGCCGCCGTAGAAACCGATGTCCTCGCCGATGCAGAACACGCGCTCGTCGGCTTCCATCTCCTCGTACATGGCCTCCGTGATCGCTTCGATGAGCGTCTTCGGCTTCGCGGCCTGAGAGGCGTTTCCGGTCTGGGTCTGCACTGCGGTGGTCGCCATGGACTCCTCTTCCTACGGTTGGGTCCCGCGGGCCGGCTGCGTGGCCGGTGCGGAAACGGCGCTGCGCTCGGCGCGGCGCCTCAGTCGGTCCTTCCTGCGGGCCTCCGCCCGCGCGTGCTCTTCCTCATCTTCGGGCCGCACCAGGAGCGGCGTCACCGGAACGGGAGCCCCGTTCTCGTCGATCGCGACGAACGTGAGAAACGCAGTGCTCGTGTGCTTCCGTGCGGTCGAGTTCAGATCCTCCGACTCGACGTCCACCTGCACTTCCAGGGACGTGCGCGAGGTGTGCGTCACGCGGGCCTTCAGGATCGCGAGTTGGCCCATGCGAATCGGCGCCTCGAACGACAGGTCATCCATCGAGGCCGTCACGCACAGCTTTCGCGCGTGCCGGTGGGCGGTGATCGCCGCCACGACGTCGATCCAGTGCATCACAGTGCCGCCGAGCACGTTTCCGATCGTGTTCGTGTCGTCCGGCAGGACGAGCTGCACCATCTCGGTCGCCGACTCGCTCGCCGGCTTCGGCGTGGGTGACGCGGCGGAGCTCACCGGCTATCGGTACCCACCGAACGTCCCGGGAGCGAACACGTCCTCGTACGCGGCCTCGGGCGGAGAGTACGGCTGCGCCTCGGCCCACGTGAGCGCGTCCTCGATCTCCTTCTGGATCTCCCCCTTGATGCGCTCGGGATCGCTCGCCGCAAGCACGCCCTCGTCGACGAGCAGCTTTTCGAAGCGCGGCAGCGGATCCTTCTTCTTCCACGCCTCGACTTCCTCGTCGCTCCGGTAGTTCGCCGGATCGATCTCCGAGTGCCCGTACCAGCGATAGGTCTTCCCCTCGATCAGCGTCGGCCCGCCGCCGTTGCGCGCGCGGTCGATCGCCTTCGAGGCGGTTTCGTACACCTCGACGACGTCGTTGCCGTCGATCGTGATGCCCGGAATGCCATAGGCCTTCGCGCGCTCGGACAGGTCCGTGAGCGCGGTCTGCAGATGGAGCGGCACCGACTCGGCCCACAGGTTGTTCTGGATGAAGTAGACGGCCGGCAGCTTGTGCACGCCCGCGAAGTTGAGCGCCTCGTGGAAGTCGCCGCGCGCGGTGCCGCCGTCGCCCGTGTAGGCGATCGCGACCAGGCCGTTCTTCTGCATCTTGTACGCGAGCGCGACGCCGGTCGCGACCACGTACTGTGCGGCGACCGTCGAGGCCGGAGTGAGCACGCGCAGCGGCGCGTAGCCGTAGTGACACGGGTGCGACTTGCCGCGATCCGGAGAGACGGCACGGGCGAGGATCTGCGCGAAGATGACGCGCGTCGGGACGCCCTTGCCGATCGAGGCGGGAAGCTCGCGATGCGACGGCCCGACGAAGTCGAGCTCCTTGAGGCAGAACGCCGGGACGAGCGTGATCGCCTCCTGCCCGACGGCGGTGTACATGTTGCCCAGCATGCGGCCCTGCCGGAACAGCTTGCGGCCGCGCTCGTCGATGAGACGCGACAGCCAGAGGCGCCGGTAGAGGTCGCGCAGGCGGTCTTCGGACAGATCGAGGTGGCCGAGGGCGCTGCCCGCGGACTTGGTCCGACTGCTCACCAGATCCCCCTTTCGTGGGTCGGCGTGGCGTTCGGCTGGCGCGGAGACGGCCGGGAGGGCAGTCCCGGCCGGGACGGCAGGGAGACCTGGAACAGGCTGCCGCGCGCGGAATGGGTCGGCGGCATTATAGGAAGGCCCCCGGACGCGGGCAAGGGGCGCCCGCCGCGTCGCTTTCGTGCGACTTTCGCCCGATCCGCGGGCAGAGCAGGATGCTCGGACGAATTCCCCCCGGAAGGGTACGGGCGTCACGGCATGACCGGTTCCCGGCTGGGGCACTACACGATTCTCGAGCTTCTCGGTTCCGGCGGAATGGGCGACGTCTACCGCGCGCGGGTCGAGCGCCTGCAGCGCGACGTTGCGATCAAGGTCATTCGCAAGGAAGTGATCGCCGACGAATCCTACCGTCGGAGATTTCGCCAGGAAGCACTCGCACTCTCCCAGCTCAACCATCCGAACATCCAGACGGTCCACGATTTCGACACCCAGGACGGGCAGGACTTTCTGGTCGTCGAGCTCCTGACGGGCACGTCCCTTCGAAGCCGGATTTCCGGAAAGCCGGTTGCGGAGCCGGAGATCCTCCGCGTCGGGCTCGATCTTGCGGCCGCTCTCGAAGAAGCCCATGGGAAGTCGATTGTCCACCGCGACGTCAAACCCGAGAACATCCGGGTCCTGCCTGATGGCCGTGCGAAACTGATCGACTTCGGACTCGCCGTGCGCCACGCCATCGACGCCACGACCGTGGCTTCGCTCACGGACGTTCACCTGGCAGTGGGAACTCCCGCCTACCTGTCTCCCGAGCGGTGGCGCGGCTCGAGGGCCGACGCACAATCCGATCTCTATGCTCTCGGCGTCGTGCTGTACGAGCTTGCGACCGGCCGCAAGCCACACGATAAGGAGACGATCGAAGAGCTCGTCCATGCCGTGACCCAGGAACGACCGAAGTCGCCGCGCGAGCTCAACCCCGCGCTGTCGGCCGGTCTCGAATCCGTCGTCCTTCGATTGCTCGAACCGGACCCTCAACGCCGATACGCATCGGCGCGCGAGCTTCGGGCCGACCTCGAGAGAGTCCAGGCGGGCCGGGCTCCGCACGTCGTCCCTTCGAGATTCCGAAGCGCAGTTCCGGCGCTCGTGGCCCTCGGGGTGATCGCCGCGGGGGTCTTCTACCTCACGGTCGTCCGGCCGAAACCGCCGAGGGACATCGGAGCGACGGGAGAGGTGGCTTCGATCGGCGTGCTGCCGTTCGAGAACCTTTCGCGCAACCCCGATCTCGAATACCTGGCGGACGGCCTGGCCGACGAGCTCGCGGTCCAGGTCGCGCGAAACACCTCCCTTCGTGTGGTTTCGCGCGCCTCCACCATGTTGTTCAAGGGCTCGCCGAAACCTCTTTCGGAGATCGGACACGACCTGCGCGCGAGTGTTCTCCTGACTGGATCGGTGCTGCCCTCGGGAGATTCCCTCGACTTCCGCGTTCAGCTCATCGAGGCCCGGAGCGCACGACTCCTCTGGGGCCAGAGTCACACGGCCACGCTCGGGAGCATCGGATCGCTTCAGCGACAGGTCGCGCAGGAGATCTGGAGGGTCCTCGGCCTGGCACTGCCCACGGCCGCCGAAGAGGCGCCGCAACCGCCGGCGCCCGTGAACCCTAAGGCTCACGATGCGTACCTGCGCGGCCGCTACTACTTTCATCAGTACACGACGGACAGCTTCCGGCGGGCCCTCGACGAATTCGAGCGCGCGATCTCGATCGATCCAATGTACGCCATGGCGTACGCGGGCCTGGCCGATTGCTACTGGGGAGCCTCGGAGTACGCGATGAGCGCGGACATCGCGATGCCACGGGCGCGCGCGGCCGCACAGCGTGCCCTCGACCTCGATCCGCATCTCGCGAACGCACACGCTGCGCTCGGCACCGTGAGCCTCATGTACGACTGGAACTGGTCCGCGGCGAACGGGCAATTCGTCCGGTCGCTCGAGCTCAACCCGAGCGACGCTTCGGCGCGTCAGCAGTACGGCATGTACCTCGTGACCCAGGGACGATCCCCGGAGGCGGATTCCCAGCTCGCGAAGGCGCGGGAGCTCGATCCTCTCTCTCCTATGGTCGGGGCGATGAGCCTGTGGCCCTCCTACTTCGACCGGCGGTTCGCCGTGACGATTCGCGAGGGAAGCCGCCAGCTCGCCGCGGGCACGGGGCTCCCCCTGGCGCACCAGATCGTGGGGCTCGCCCGTCTCGAGAGCGGGGAGCTCCCCCGCGGGCTTGCCGAAATCGAACAGAGCACGCGCGAGGATTCGAGCGCATTCGCCCTCGGCTTCCTGGGATATGCCTATGCGCGATCCGGGCGAAGGGACGAGGCGCTCGCGATCGTCCGGAGACTCGAGACGCGGCCCACCGTGGAGTACGTTCCGGCCTACGAGCTGGCCACGATCTATTCTGCGTTACAGGACTCCGATCGGGCCTTTGAATGGCTGGAACGGGCGCGTGAGGAGCACTCGAGCTTCATGACTCTCATACCGTTCGATCCACGCCTCGACGGCATCCGAAGAGATCCACGGTTCCAGGTGGCGTTGCGGAAGGCAGGCCGCAGCTAGCGATCGCCTGCTCGAGGCTCGGGGTCGCAACGAACCGTCTTCGTTCCCGGAAACGTCCATATGAACCCGACGAGGCCTCCGAGCATCCCGGCCGCAAGCGCCGCGCCGGCCGGGCTCAACGGAAACTCTCCCGGGACCTCCTTGACGAACACCGCGGCGGCCAGGGCTCCGATCGTCGCGCCCAGGACGACTCCTTGCCAGCGGAACTCCCGCCGATGGCTCAGCGACACGAACTCCGTCGGCGCGAGCTCGAGCACGCCCGTGGAGGCCTGTGAGTTCGTCGATGGTGCGAGCGGGCGCAGGCGCAACCGATCCGGATTCCGGGCCGTCTCGTCGAAGAGCCATGACTCGGAATGGCCGTCCACGAAATGGACTTCCACCTTCCTTCCACGGTTGATTTCCGCATCGATGCGATCCAGGCAGTCCGCATGCGCCCCCCTCACCGGTGTGACGAGGAACGACGCAATGTTTGCAACGAGGAGGACGAGAGAGGTCCGCGTCCCGGGCCTCCCCCTCCCCCGGACGCCGCTCACTCGACTCGCTCGAGGACGAGCGAACGGAGCCGCGCCACTTGGTCTCGGATCTCGAACGAGTCCCGAACGGCGGCCGCGATCCCCTCCCCGGTATCGTTCGACGTGTGCATCTCCGCAAGAAGGCCACCGGGTTCGACCGCATCGCCGACTTTCACATGAAGAATGATTCCAACCGCAGGGTCGATGCGCTCCCCGGCCTTTCTCCGCCCGCCGCCCAGGGCCACCACGGCCTCGCCGACCGCGTACGAATCGATCCCCGTGACGCGGCCCGAGCGCGGCGCGACGACCGGTTCGACCCGCCTCGCGCGCGGCAGGCCTGCCGGCTCGTCGAGCACGGAGACGTCCCCTCCCTGCTCCCGCACGATGCGACGGAATTTCTCGAACGCCGCGCCGCTGTCGAGCACGCCCGTGGTGCGCGTCCGGGCCTTCTCGAGATCGCGCTCGAGTCCGGCGAGCACGAGCATCTCGGACGCGAGGGCGAGCGTGAGCTCGCGCACGTCGCCTGGACCGCCGCCCTTCAGGATCTCGACCGACTCGGCGACTTCGAGCGCATTGCCGACCGCGCGTCCCAGAGGCTGGTCCATGTTCGTCACGAGCGCGGTCGCCCGTCGCCCGAGGCGCTTCGACACGTCGAGCAATCCGCGCGCGAGCGTTTGCGCCTGCTCGAGCTCACGCATGAACGCGCCCCGTCCGGTCTTGACGTCGAAGACGACCGCCTCGGTGCCGCTCGCGTACTTCTTGGACAGGATGGACGCGATGATGAGCGGAATGGACTCGACGGTCGCCGTCACATCGCGGAGCGCGTAGAGCTTGCCGTCGGCCGGGGCGAGGTCCTTCGTCTGGGCGCCGAACGCGAGCCCGAGCTCGCGCACCTGGCGCTGGAAGCGCTCCGGATCGAGGGCGGTCGTGAAGCCTGGAATGGATTCGAGCTTGTCGAGCGTTCCGCCCGTGTGGCCGAGACCGCGCCCCGAGATCATCGGAACGTACGCCCCGCAGGCGGCGACGAGGGGTGCGAGCGGCAGCGAGATCTTGTCGCCCACTCCGCCCGTCGAATGCTTGTCCACGGTCGGGCCGGGGAGACCTTCGAAGCGGAGCACCCGTCCCGAGTGCAGCATTGCTTCGGTGAGCTCGAACGCTTCGGCGTCGTCGAGGCCCTGGAAGTACACCGCCATGAGCCAGGCCGACATCTGATAGTCGGGGACGTCGCCCCGCGTGTACGCGTCGATCCACGCGCGAACGGCGCCCGGTGCGTGCCGGGCGCCGTCTCGTTTCGCGCGCACCATGGCGCGCGCATCGACCGTCGCGCGCGGATCGCCGGGATCGCGCGCCATCAGTACGTGCCTTCCACCTTCTCTCCGCGCAGGATCTTGATCGACGCGCTCGTCCCGAGGCGCGTCGCGCCGGCTTCGATCATCTTCATCGCGTCCTCCTGCGTCCGGATTCCGCCGGCGGCCTTGATGCCCATGTCCGACCCCACGACCTGCCGCATGAGCTTCACGTCTTCGAGCGTCGCTCCCCCGGCCGCGAACCCGGTGGACGTCTTCACGAAATCCGCTCCGGCCGCCTTCGCGAGCGAGCAGCCGGCGATCTTCTCCTCGGTCGTGAGGAGCGCCATCTCGAGGATCACCTTGGAGACGACGTGCGGCCCGCACGCCTCGACGACCGCGCGGATGTCGCGCTCGACGCGCGCATGGTCGTGCGACTTGAGCGCGCCGATGTTGATCACCATGTCGATCTCGCGTGCGCCGTCCTCGATGCAGCGGCGGGTCTCGAACGCCTTGACCTCGGTCAGCGTGGCTCCGAGCGGGAATCCGACGACTGTGCACACCTTGACGGCCGAGTCGCGGAGGAGCCCGGCACAGAGCGACACCCATGTCGGATTGATGCACACGGACGCGAAGCAGTTCTCGGACGCCTCGCGGCACAGGCGCTCGATCTCCGCGCGGGAAGCCTCGGGCTTCAGGAGGGTGTGATCGATGCGGGCGCCGATGCCCGTCTGATCGGGCGGACAGTATCCGAGGCCCGTCGAGACGCGCGTGGCGCCGACCGAGAGCGCCGATTCGACCTCGACCGCGCAGTGGTCCGCGCAGGGTCCCCACGCGTCGCAGCGATCGCAGCCCGGACGGCCGCCCGTCGAACGTGGATCGCGCGCGTACCCGTGCATCGCGGCCGCGGCGGCCCCGGGCGAAGCGGATCCGGAGAGCTCGGCGACGACGAGGCGCGTGATGCGGTCGATCAGCTCTTCGCGGGAAGGGGTCGGCATGCGTCCTGGCTCAGCGGTCTTTCGATGACGCGTCCGGCGAGTACGAGCGGAAAGGGCGCGGCATGAGTTCGGCCAGGCGCTGCCGCTCGACCGGGCCGGATCGTCCAACAAGCAGGATCTCGAGATCCGGGACGAACTCGAGCAGGACCTGGCGGCACGAGCCGCACGGCGGCGTGGGCTCCGTGGCTTCGGTCGCGACCGCGAGCGATTCGAAGTCGCGCTCTCCCGCCGTCACCGCGGCGTGCACGGCCGCCCGTTCCGCGCACACGGAGAGCCCGAGGGAGGCGTTCTCGACGTTCGCTCCGCGGAACACGCGGCCCGAGCGCGTCCGGAGCGCCGCCCCGACCGGAAAGTTCGAGTACGGAGCGTGCGCGTTCTTGAGAGCTGCGCGCGCCTCCGCGATCAGCGCATCCGTGTCGCTCAACCGCCCCCCCGGGATTTCCGCGCCGGACCGGCGGCCTTCACGAGTGAGAGTGGAGCGATGCGTGCGAGCAGGAGCCGCTGCACCGCTTCCGGGCCGAACGAAACGCGATACGCGAGCGCTTCCCCCGCCCCTGTGATCGCGAGGACGAGACCCTCGCCGAAGGACGGATGCGCCACAGTGTCACCGACCTGAAATGCCGGAACGCTCATCCAACACCTCCTCTATGTCCGTCGGCGGAGCCACGCGCGGGTCCATCTCCCCGACGAGCGTGATCACGCGCCACGGCTTGCCTCCGCGCAAATAGACGCGGGTCACCCGCTTTCCGATGGTGCAAAGGATTTCGTAGGGCAGCGTCTCGCTCCAGCCGGCGAGCTCTTCCGCCGGGATCGACGCCCCGTTCTGCCGGCCGAACAGCACGACGGGATCGCCCGGCCGGGGCAGGCGCTCCTGGGCGAGATCGGTCAGGTCCACCATCGTGAGGTCCATCGTGACGCGACCGACGATTGGAACGCGGCGCCCGGTCACCAACATAGCACCGCGATTCGAGCACAGCCACGAATAGCCGTGTCCGTAGCCCACCGGCACCACGCCAATCACGCTGTCGCGCGCGGTCACGAACGTACGGCCGTACGAGACGGGCCGCCCGGCCCGCATGCGGCGCACCTGGACGAGACGAGAGCGGAACGACATCGCAGGCTTGAGATCCGCGGCTCCCTGCGCGTGCGGCGGCTCGAGTCCGTACGCGGCGAGCCCGGGACGCACGAGCTGCATGCGGCCCTCGGGAAGCCGGAGCGTGGCGGCGGAATTCGCGGCGTGGACGAACGGCGGCGTGAGCCCGCGCTCGCCGAGCGCGCGCAGCACTTCCTCGAAGCGCAGAACCTGGTGGCGCGAGAACGTCAGGTCCTCGGCATCGGCGTCGGGAAAGTGCGTGTAGACGGAACCGACGCGCACGCCGGGCAGCGCGTCCACGGCGGTCAGGAAGTCCACCGCTTCGGTCGCGTCGATGCCGGTGCGCCCCATCCCCGTGTCGACCTCGACGTGGACGCGGCACGGCCGTCCGCGCTCGAGGGCGGCCTGCGACAGCTCGCGCGCGAAGTCGAGCGACGGCAGCGTGGGCTCGAGGCCGTGCACGAGCGCCTGCGGAATCTCGCTCGCGAGCAAGGGCGAGAGCACCCACACGTCCTCGGTGACCCCCGCGGCCCGAAGCTGCATGCCCTCGTGCAGGGTCGCGACGCCGAACTGGCGCACGCCCCGTTGGGCCGCGGCACGCGCGACCTCGACGGCGCCGTGGCCGTACGCATCGGCTTTGACGACGAGAAGGATTTCGCGATCCACGTCGGTCGCCCGACGGATCGCATCGAGATTGGAATCGAGGATGTCGAGATCGACTTCGACCCACGACGAGAAGGGCACGGAACCTCCGGGACCGGGAGAGGGGCGCGCAGGCCCAGTGTACGGGCGTGCGGCGGCGAGGGCAAGGCGGGCGAAGCGATTGTCGCGAGCCGGACCGGTCCGCTATTCTCGCGCCGTGAATCCCTCCGATCTCAAGACCGGCTCCGACGCGCGCGGCCAGGGCTTTCTCGAGCTCTGGGACGTGCTCCGTCGTTTGCGCGGCCCCGGCGGCTGTCCCTGGGACCGAGAGCAGACGCTCGCCACGCTCACGCCGTACATCACCGAGGAGGCCTACGAGATTCTCGACGCCGTCGCGGACGACAAGCCCGACGACATCGCCGAGGAGCTCGGCGACACGCTGTTCCTGCTCGTCTTCTGCGCCGACGTCCTGACGGAGAAGAGCCCGCACACGCTCGACTCTCTCTGCCGGGCGACTGCGGAGAAGCTCAAGCGCCGCCATCCGCACGTGTTCGGGGATCGGACGATCACGACCTCAGGCGCTTCGCTCCGCCAGTGGCAGGAGATCAAGCAGGAGGAGCAGCAGTCGAAGTCGCTCCTTGGGAAATCCCCCGCCTCGCTCCCGTCGCTGACCGCGGCGTTCCGGACGCAGGAGAAGGCCGCCTCGGTGGGATTCGACTGGCCCCGGGTCGAGGACGTGGTCGCGAAGATCGAAGAGGAGCTGGCGGAAGTGAAGTCGGAGCTTGAGGCGCGCGAAGGCGACGGGCCCGGACACCGGAGGCTCGCAGCCGAGATCGGGGACCTCTTGTTCGCGGTCGCGAACCTCGCGCGCTTCGTACGCGTGGACCCGGAGCGCGAGCTGCGCGCGACCGTGAGCCGTTTTCGCACGCGCTTCCAGCACATCGAGGATTCGCTGCGCGACCAAGGCTCGCATCCGACGAAAGCGACGCTCGAGGAGATGGACGCGCTGTGGGAGGAAGCAAAAGCCCGCGAAGAGGAGAAATCGTGATGGAGACCATTCCCCAGGACCGGAACGCGGCGCTCATGATGAGCCTCGCGCTCGGTCTCGCGCAGGCCGCGTATCAGCAAATGGGCAAGGTGAAGAACGAGCTCACCGGGAACATCGAGCGCAACCTCGAGGCAGCGCGGATCACGATCGACACGCTTGCCGCCCTCGAGCAGCGCACGCGCGGAAGCCGGACGGAGGAGGAGACGCAGATCTTTCAGCGCTCCCTGACCGAGCTCCGCCTCAACTACGTGGACGAGGTCAAGAAGTCCGGCGCGCCCCCGGCCCCCTCCGGGGAACCGTCCGCCGCGGGACCGTCCGCCGCGGAATCGTCCACCGAGGAGGGCTCCACGCCCGGCCATCGCCTCGACGAGGAAGTCGGGGGCGCGTAAGAGTTCCAACCCCTACTGCAGCACCATCACCTTCTGTGCGACGCGCTTCCCCTCGACGTCGAGCTGAATGAAGTAGATGCCGGCGCTCACGCGATGACCCTGGTCGTCCGCTCCGTCCCACAGCACCTGGTGCCGATCGGGACCGGGAAGCGTTCCTTCCATGAGGCTTCGGACCCGGCGCCCCGCAAGGTCGAACGCCGCCAACCGGACGGGCGCAGCCGTGGAAAGCTCGAATTCGATACGAACCGAGCCCGTCGTCGGATTCGGCCGCGGCGACAGGAGCGCGATCCGCGCCGGCCGGGCTTCGGGTTCCTCGACGTCCACGGCCGTCGGTCCGCAGACGGGCGTGCTTGGACACGACGCATCGAACGCCGTGCCGCGGAACAACTCGACCTGGAAGAGCCGGCCGCGCGGCTGGTCCATGGCGTCGAGCAGCACGATTCCGACCGGGTTCGATCCCACGAACGGTGCGGTCGGCGGATCGATGAGCGACTGGATCGGCGTCGGCGGCTGGATGCGGAGCGGCTGGGCCATGCGAAGCTTCCCCACGAGAGGCGATGAGATCTCGAGGAAGACGTCGAAGAATCCGTTCGCAGGGAAGAACGGTCCCGCGCCGAGCTGCGTCAGCGCACCGAGCGTCGAGATCTCCGGCCGGAGCCGGACATCGACCGGCCCGACGGGCGACGCGTTCGAATGGAGCCACAACGCCAGCATCTCCGTGGGCACGGAGTCGAGACCGTTCGGCAGCTCGACGGCGGCGCTGCGCTCGACCCGGAACCGCCCGGGAAGCGGGGCGAGCGTGACGATCCCCGCCCCCAGGTCCGCGACCACGCGTCCCATCGCGCAATACGCATCCCGACCGGGTTCCGGCGCCGGATTCCACTCGAGCTCGCTCATCGGAGTCTGGACCACCTGCAGAAGGGAGCCGACCGGCTGGCCGGTCTGCCGGTCGAGCAACGGCACCGGACCGAGGCTCTGCAGCACGTCGCCGAGCGGCGGGAATCCGTGGATCTGGCCTTCGATGCGCATGGGAAGCGGATTGAACAGGGTCCGTGAGATCGCGGGGAACTCGATCTCGAAGAACACGTCGAAGAAGCTGTCCGCCGGATAGACCCCGGGGTCCACGAGCGCCTCGTCGAACAGCGCTCCGCCTGCCGAGACCAGCGTCGGCGATTCACGAACGATGAACGGGCCGAGCGTGGGATGCGTTCCGCGAAAATCCATCGAGAGGATCTCGAGCGGTCCTTTCCACCGCCGCGACGCGGGATCCCAGAGCGTGGCATCGCGCGACCACTCGAACGTGCCCTGCGCGACCATCGACCCCATGGTGTCGATGAAGAGCTGCAGTCCGCTCGTCGCCGAGGCAATGGGAGCTTCGATCACGAGGCTCGCATCCCCGAGGCTTCCCACGACCACTCCCGCGGTGTTGTAGAGCGGAACCGGCGTGGGCGAACCCACATGAAGGTCGCCGAACGGCGGAATGGACTGGCCCGTCGCCGCGAGATGGAGCGGATCCCGGTTGTGGAGGGTCGCCCCGTCGACGTCGATCTCGACGAAGACGTCGAAAAAGCTGTCGATCTGAAGCGGGGCGTTTCCTGTCGGCTGGCTGACGAGCCCGATCGAGGGCCGCGTGGGACTCTGGCGAAAGACAATCGGGCCGCGGCATCCAACCCCCTTCGAGTCGAAGGCGAGGATCTCCGTGTCGATCTCGGCCCGATGATCCCACGTGAACACCGGCTCCGCCCCGCGGAGCTCGACGGACGCGCTGGCGTGGTAGGGCTGGGGCCCGGCGGGCTGGAAGATCGTGGTCTGAAAGAAAACCCGGTTGCGCGCGACCAGCGTGGGATACGCGACGTAGCCGTGCGACGAATTGCAGAGGGTGGCGACGCAGCCGTCCTCGTCGTCGGGATCGAGATCGGGCTGGCCGAAATGCGTGCCGCTCGCTCGCAGGACGGGTTTGCCGAGAACGGTGACGCAAGCCGCCTCGTTCAGGATCCCGTAGAGTGCGCTGCCCGTGCTGCCTCGAACCATGCTTCCTTCGCTCCCCGCGTCCACGCTTTCGTTTTCGTTCGCTTCGAACTTCGTGCTGTTCACTGCGCTCAGCGTCCCGGCGCTGCCGTCCTTCGTCTGCGTGTGGTTGAGAATGACGGGACGCTGGGGGAATCCTTCAATGATCACAGCCTCTCCACCGCTGGGCTGAATGAGATTGCGCTCGGTAAAGCCGCTCGCGTGCGAGTACCCGCTCACTTCGTTCGGGCTCAGGATGAAGACCGCGTAGTCCGAGTCGAGCGTCTCTTCATCCAGGCAGGGTTCGGGGCTGGTTCGGAGTCGATACTGGTTGCGCGGCGTCGGATGCTGAATGGCCCCCTCATGGGGACTCGCGAGCGAAGCCGGCACGTTGTACTCGACGATCAGGTCGCTGGGCTTGGTCAGATCCACGACCCCGGGCTGACCCGTACATGGGATCTGGTCTCCGGACACGTTGTGGATACAGGTGAGGCAGCTCCCGTCGACCAGGATGCAGTCGCCCGGGAACAGCGCAACCGAGGAGCACGTGACGTACGTCGTGTCCGACGATACAGGGTTGATTTGCATCGCGATCACGCGCCCCGCTCTCGCGTCCACTCCGTCTTCCTGGTCGAATGCACACGCCCAGGAGATTCCTCCCGACGCGGGAGCGAGTCCGTAGTGGATGAAGTCGACCGAAATGCCTTCGCCGGAGCTCCCCGCTCGCGCCCACAACTGGATGGTGACGGAGCCCCCGTTCAGGAACAGGGAGAAGTATCCGAGCGCGGGAGTCACCTGGCGGCCCTCGATTCTGTAGTTGGTGCCGTCTCCCGCCTCGAATCGAACGTAATCGCGTAACCCGAGCTCGAACTGGTCGAAGTGCACGCGGATCCAGGTCGAGTTCGAAGGAGCGTTGAGCTGCACTTCATGCATAAGGGCCGTCGTTTCACCGGCGTTTCCATACGGCCCGGACTGGTAGCCAACGGGCGCCTTCCCGAAGGGCAGTTGGACCGCGAGAGTCGGCGTCGCAAGCAAAGCGACGAGAGATAGAATGAGAACGGTTCGTTGAAGCATCGCGCGCCTCCTTTTTCCCGGAGAGGGAAGCCGGGCGGGCCGGCAGGAGAACGAGTGGGAGCGCGGTCGGAGGGGGGTGAGTCCCTGACGATCGTGGGGAAGCTTCGGTGGCCCGAAGGAGGGTGTTTCGACGGGGCGTGCGGGCCGTCCGTGAGGCGGGGAGTTCTGAGGTCCCGACGCGACGACGAATCGCGATCGGGAAGTTGCGGGAAAATGCTAGGCCCGGATCCCCGGGCGGTCAACCGTGAAGATAGCGCGCCGCCGCACGCGCCATTCGCGTATCGGGATAGAGGGACGCGAGCCTTCGAAGGCTCGGCCGCGCGGCCTCGATTCCCATGTCCGCCACGTAGACGTCGACCGCCGCCACTCCGAAGCACGCATCGTGGAAGTGGGCGAACATCTCCTCGAGCCAGCGCGACGGGTCGTTCGCGTAACGCGTGTGCGCGCGCACCTTCCAGAGTCCCCAGTACGCCGCCGTACGATATCCGGTCCGCGGATAGCGCTGGAGGACGGCCTCGTACAGGCGCGCGGCCTCGTCCTCCCGGCCGATCGCCGGACTCCGCAAGCGCGCGGCACGCGCGAGCGCGGCCCGCACCTGAAGCTCGGAGCCCATGGGTGTCACGATCCGGAAGCGCGCGAGCACGCGCGTCGTGTCCCCCGCCGCACGACGAATCTCGTAGCGGCCTGCGGGGAGGGGTCCGCCGATTCCCACGTCCAGCGGGTGACGTTCGGGAAGGGCTGCGATAGCACAGCTCCGCACGAGCTCGCCCACGCGCACGGTCGCGTCGCGTTCGTCGCTCGGGCCCCCGGCGGTCGCGAGCTGCCAGCGGTCAGAGCGTCCGTCCGGCGAGACGCCGAACAGGCGGAGCACGCCGCGAAGGCGCGCATCCGGGTCGATCCCTCCCGGGGCGTTCTCGTCGCACATCCAGACCGGCTCGTCTTCGAGGAACTCCGATCCGTCGAGGCGGCGCGCCCAGCTCTCGAGCGGGGTGGCACCGGCCGGGGCCGGTCCTGCTCCCGGGGCAGCGGCCAGCGCGACGACAGAAGCCGAGACAAAAGCCGCGGCGAGTGCGAGACGTGCGAACCCGACCGTGCGGGAGCTCACACGGCTCGCAGCACGGCGCATTTGAGGTAGGAGGTCTCGGGTGCGGCGAGGAGCACGGGGTGATCGGGCGATTGCGCACCCCACTGAATGAAACGGAACGGCCGATGCGCGTCGCGCGACGCCTCCGCGAGGACGCCGAGGAAGTCCTCCGGCGAAACGTGGAACGAGCACGAGCACGTGAAGAGCCACCCGCCCTCGGGCAGGAGAGACATCGCGCGCCGATTGAGCTCGCGGTAGCCCTTCAATCCCTCCCTGACCTTCGCGCGGCTCTTCACGAGCGCCGGCGGATCGAGCACGACGACATCGAAGCGCTCGCGGGCCTCGACGAGCTTCGGAAGCGCATCGAACACGTTCTCGACGTGGAACTCCGTACGATCGAGAAGCCCGTTCAACTCCGCGTTCGCGCGCGCCAGCGACACGGCCGCCTCCGAGCCGTCGAGGAAGAGCGCCGAGGACGCTCCCTGGCGCAGCGCCTCCATGCCCCATGCGCCGGAATACGAGAAGAGGTCGAGCACGCGCGCGTTCGACACGCGCCCTGCGACGAGCCTTCGGTTCATGCGCTGATCGAGGAAGAAGCCCGTCTTCTGGCCGCCGAGCGGATCGACGCGGTAGCGAAGACCATCCGCCTCGATCTCGATCGGCGGCTCGAACGCTCCGTGCCAGACCGAAGTCTCGAGCGGAAGCCCCTCGAGCCTCCGCAGGGGAACGTCGTTTCGGAGAACGATCGCCCGCGGGGAGAGGAGCCCCACGAGCGCGTCGCGCACGAGCTCGCGCCGCGCTTCCATGCCGAGGGTCGTGATCTGGACGGTGAGGACGTCGCCGTAGCGATCGACGGTGAGCCCGGGGAGAAAATCGCCCTCGCTCGCGACGAGTCGGAGCGCGGTCGCACCCGGGAGCACGTCCTCGCGGTAGGCGATCGCACGCGCGATGCGCTTCCTGAAGAACGCAGCGTCGATCTCGTCCCGGCCGCGCGTGAGGAGCCGGGCCGCGATCAGGGAGTGACGGTTGACGTAGCCGCGCCCCAGGTAGGCGCCGCGGGAATCGATGACGTCGACGATCGACCCGTCCGGCGGCTCTCCTTCGACGGCGTCGATCTCGTTCGAGAAAATCCAGGGATGTCCCGCGCGAACCCGCCGGTCCTGGTTCTTCCTCAGGCGCAGGACCGGATGGTCGGTCACAGCGGTCGATTCACGTCCGGCGGCGCGAGTCGCCCCTGGCTCACGAGCGTCCAGCCCCAGAGCCGGTACGTGAGGCGTGCGGCGAGAAAATCGGAGCGCACCTGGCCGCCGAGCGGCATGAGCTCCATGATGTCGAACCCGACGATCTTCCGCCGCCGGGCCACCTGCGCCACGATCTCGGTCAGCTCGTACCAGTCGAGTCCGCCCGGCTCGGGCGTGCCGACGCCCGGCACCGTCGCCGGATCGAAGCAGTCGAGATCGACCGTGATGTAGACCTCGTCGGTCAGCGCGTCGGCAATGGCCGAGTAGTCGCCGCGCAGGCTGCGAGTCTTCCGCGCGCTGAACACAGGCCACTTCTTCTCCGCGATCACCTCGGCCTCTTCCTCGCTGATCGAGCGGATGCCGACCTGTACGGCAGGCACCATCTCGCGGACGCGCCGCATGACGCACGCGTGGCTCCACGGCGTTCCGTGGAACTCGTTGCGCAAGTCGCCGTGCGCGTCGAACTGGAGCACGGAGAGATTCTTGTACTTCTTCGCGTACGCGCGCACGGGACCGCTCGTGATCGAGTGCTCTCCGCCGAGCGTGATCACGCACTTGTCGAGGTCGAGACCCCAGGCCACGGCCTCCGCGACGCGATCCACCATCGCCTTCGGATCCGCGACCACCTCGAGATCGGGCAGAGTGTGGATCCCGTGCTCGTAGAACGCACCGAGCTCCTCGTCGTAGAGCTCCATGGACTGCGAGGCGGTGATGATGGCGCGCGGGCCCAGGCGGGCGCCGCTCATGTACGACACGGTCCCGTCGTACGGCACGGGCAGGATCACCGCGTGCGCACGCTCGAGATTCGTGATCGATTCGTCCAGGCCGCCGAACGCGAAATCCACGGTGTGCGGCGGGCGCGTCGTCGTGAGGCTCCGGCTCATCTGTCTGTGCTCCTTGCGGGACCCAAATGCGAAGGCGCGGGGAGGTCGCTCCCCGCGCCGGCCAGGCCTACGCGATTGCGCGATCCCCTGCGGGGACGCGGCTACTCCTCGTCCTCGAGATCGTCCTCGTCGTCGTAATCGTCCTCGTCGAGATCGTCATCGTCGAATTCGTCGTCATCATCCTCGTCATCGTCATCCTCGAAGTCGATGTCCTCGTCATCCTCCTCGTCGAGGTCGTCGATGAATTCTTCGTCTTCGTCGGACTCACGCCCCGAGAAGATCAAGTCCTGGCCGTTTCCGGACACTGAGAGGAATTCCATGTCGCACCCTGCCTCTGGTGTGGCCCGGGACATGCCGGGCGCGTTCCCAACGCTACCACCGCGCCGAGAGGAGTCATGTCGAAAAGCTCCGCGGGTGTTCGGAGCGCGCGCGGCGCGCCGGAAATCGCGGCTTCCTGCGAAACCGGCGGCAGTATACCGACCCGACCCGGGGGGTCAACTTTTTTCACCCCCCCGGCGCAACCCTCACGGAGCAAACGAAAACGCCGCTCGGGGCGCGGCTCCGGGCGGACGTTTGTCGGGGCTTCGGATGTGAGTGGCGGGGTTGACGGGACTCGAACCCGCGACCTCCTGCGTGACAGGCAGGCGTTCTAACCAAACTGAACTACAACCCCACCATGGCAACGGGGGCTCACGCCGCCGCCGCGAAGCCGCATCGTAGTCGCGCCCTCTCCCGAGTGTCAAGGACCGCTTCGATCGCGCGCCCGGGCGGGCGCCCATCTGGTGCGTCCCGGGGGCCGCGTGTAGACTCGCGTCATGCCGCCCGAGATCGAAGCGTACGATCCGCAGGAATTTTGGCAGGAGCGTCTGTCGGAAAACTTCGACCTGCGGGGCACGGGGCATCCCGGTCTTTCGGCGGCGTACAACGAGCGATGCTATCGCCTGCGCCGTGCCGTCCTCGACTCGATTCTCGTGAAGCACCGCGTTCCGGTGGCCGGGCATCGCGTTCTCGACGCGGGCTCCGGGAGCGGATTCTTCGTCCGGCACTTCCTCGAGCGCGGCGCCCGCGTGACGGGCGTCGATCTCACCGAAGTTTCCGTTCGGGAGCTTTCAAAGCGGTTTCCGGAAGCGCAATTCGAGCGTGGAGACCTGTCCACGTGGCGCGCGCGCGAGCCGTTCGACCTCGTGTCGTGCTTCGACGTGCTGTTCCACATCGTGGACGAAGCGGCGTGGGACAAAGCTCTCACGAACCTCGCGGATGCGGTGCGGCCGGGGGGCTACTTCGTGTTCACGGAGTATTTTCCGCGACGGCGTCCCCGATCGATCGAGGGGCACAATATCGGACGGGACTGGGAGACCTACCGGACGGCACTTCTCGCGCGCGGGCTTGCGATCCTCGAGAACCGTCCGACCCATCACCTCATGAACAGCGATCTCGGCGTGTTTCGATTCCTGAATCGCGCGCCCGAGCTCCTCTACCGCATCGATCTCGGGCTCCTCACCGCCGGCCTCCTCGAGGATCGGGGAAGCAATCGCATCGTGCTCACGAGGAAGGCGGACCCGGGCGCGCCGATCCCGTCCCGCTGACCCGCCGGAGCGCGGCGAGACGACGGGCGAGAGGTTCGGGCAACGGCTCGCGCAGCAGGCGGTGGAGCGCGCTCGCATCCGCTCCGCGCGACTCGAGGTGCAGAAACAGGGGCTCCGAGCGATGCGTGCGCTCCATGAGTGCGTACGCGACGGCCCACGCCTCGAGACTTCCGAGCGGGATCCCTTCCCACGTGCCGCGCACGAACGTCGGAATGCGGGCCACGCGGCCGTCGTTCACGAGCGCAAAGCGCACGATGAGCTCGACCGTTCCCCCGTCGAAGACGAGCTTCGAATCGGAGTGACGACCGGACGAGCCGACGTAGACCGGGCGCAGCTCGTCGACCACCGGCAGGAGGCGATCGAGGGTCGCATCGGTCGTCAAGTCCCAGTCCCGTACGCGATCGACGAGCCCGTGCGCGGCGAGAAGTCCGCTTCCGCCGAGCGAGTGCACGATGCCTGCGTCCGAGAGCCGGCCGTGCACCTCGAGGAGCATCGTCTTCGGGGGAAGGGCAATCGTCGTCACAGGTGCACGATCTCCACGTCCGCGTAATAGAAATGAAGAATGTCCCCGAAGGCCCGTCCCGCCCGCGCCTGCGCGAGGGCGCCGACCTGGCACATGCCCGCACCGTGGCCATTGCCGCCGCCGCTCGCCACGACCTGGGTCACGCGGCCGCGCCCGTCCTTTCGCACCGCGAGCTTGAACAGGCTGCTCCGGAGAATCGAGCCTCCGGCGGATTGCGGCCTTCTGAGGACCCAGCGGGTCTTGTCCGCCCACACGACCACGTCGCCCTTTTCCGTGTCGAACACGAGCTCGCGCACACGTCCCGACGGGCTTCGCGAATTGACACGCACGTCGCGGAGCTCCTTCCATCCGCCCGGAGGCGGCGCGATCCCGCTCTGCTCGGGCCCGTAGCGATTCAGGTTCGAGAGGACCTCGGCTCCGGTCCACGTTTCCGTCCAGCGAAAGTGACGCGAGTCCTTGCACCACGCGTCGTGCACGTCGCGATCCTCGACCTGCCGGAGCCACGGGAACGGCGGATCGGGCCAGATGTCCTCGACGTTTGCCGTCGCGCCGCCGCAAGTCGAATAGTAGTTCGCGCGGATGTACGAGCCGTCGTGGAGCACGACCACGCCGCGTGTTTCCGCGACCGCCCGATCGGTGAACGGCGTTTCGCTCGCGATGCCGGCGTAGACCTGGTCCTCGACGGAATCGTAGAGATCGAATCCTTCCTCGAAGCGCCGGCCGACGTACGAGAGCGTGTACGTGCGCGCGGCCACGGCCTGCGCCTTGCCGGCTTCGAGGGTGGCGGCGTCGAGCTTTCCGATCTCGTGCGGGAGAACTCCCCTCAAGTACGGCTCGACGGCGACACGGTTGGCGGCCGTGATGCGACCGCGCGGACTCACGAAGAGCTTGGCCCCCCCGCGGTAGCGCTTCCCGTTCACCGTCACCTCATCGGTCTCCGGTCCGCCGACGAACACGGTGTCGTCGGCCACGACGGGCTCGTTCAGGCGCGCTCCCGAGGCGCCCTCGAGCGCGAGCAGGATCCGACCGCCGCCGATCCAGGCCACGAGCGAAGAGCGTGCGGGGACGTTGTCGACCTCGGGCGCTCCGCGGACAGCCTCGCCGCTCGTGGGGCCGACCGCGACCCGGACGCGCTCCGCGTCGATCACGATGCCGACATCGAGCCATTCGGTGCGGCCGAGACGCGTCGCCACCCCGTCCGCATGCACCACGGACGCGTCGAACGCCGCGGTTGCAATGCCGTAGGCACACGCGACGATGAGGGCTCTCGCGACGTGGCGGCATCGACCGAATCCGAACCCTCTCCCCTTCACAGGCGTTCCTTTCGGTCGAGCGTGATCGAGCCCAGAACGAGCGGGCGCGCGGCACCCGTGACCCCGGGCAAGTTGCCCGGGCGTCCGTTGAGCGATTCGAACGCGAGTACGGCGAACGCGACCGCCTCCTTCGCGTCCACGGGCAGGCCGAGCTCGTCGGTCGTATGAAGCTCGATTGGATCGAGCGCCGCGGCGAGAGACGCCATGAGAACGGGATTGTGCGTTCCGCCGCCGCTTGCGTAGACGGCATCGAGCGGGAATCGCAGTGCCACGAATTCCTCGATCGCGTTCGCGACCGCAGAAGCCGAAAGCATGGCGGCGGTCACGAGCAGGTCGGCCTCTGAAAGGCCGCGCGCCTTCCCCGCCGCGAACCAGCGTTCGAGATACGCATCGCCGAACCGTTCCCTCCCCGTCGAGCGCGGCGGCGGTTGATCGAAGAACGGATCCGCGAGCGCCTCGGCGAGGAGCTCCTCGTCCGGGCGGCCTCCCACCGCGCGGCGGCCGTCCTCATCATAGGACACGCGGCCCCCCGTCGCGCGCCGCACGATCCCGTCGAGCAGCATGTTCCCCGGTCCCGTGTCGAACGCGAGGACTTCGTCCACCTGCGCGCGGGCGGGCATGGCGGTCAGGTTCGCGATCCCGCCGAGATTGAGAAGCCCGCGCGCGACGTGCGCGCTCCGGAACAGGAGCCAGTCCACGTACGGGACGAGCGGTGCACCTTCGCCGCCCGCCGCGATGTCGGCCGAGCGAAAATCGTGGAGCACGCGAATCCCCGTCCGCTCGGCCAGCACCGAGGCCGATCCGATCTGCCAGGTGAGCCCGCCCCCACCGGCCGCGGCGGCGTCCGCATCGCGCGGTCCGCGATGGAAGATCGTCTGACCGTGAAGCCCGATCGCCGCGACATCGCGCGGATCGGCTCCCGCATCGCCGAGGAGCTCGAGCACCGCGGCCGCATACGTCTCGCCGAGCGCGGCGTCGAGTGCCGTGAACTCGGATGCCGGGAACGCGTCTCCGCGCGCGCACGCGAGGATCCGCGCCGTGAGCAACGGATCGAGCGGGAGGCTTCGGTGCGCACGGAGCTTCCACGTGAGTCCGGGTGGCTCACCCGAGAGCGCGACGAGGGCCGCTTCGATTCCATCGACCGACGTGCCGGTCATGAGGCCGACGACGAGAGTCGACTTGCGCGCTCGCTCCTGCACGCGCGGCTTCCCGCGCTCCTTCTCGTGCTGCTTCGCGCGCCCCTTCCCGCGGTCCTTTCCCCGCTCCGTCGAGCGCCCCTTCCCCCGCCCTGCGGCGGGCCTGGCCGGCCTTCGCGCCATCAACCCTTCTCCGCTCCGGCTGTCATTCCCTCGATGATCTGGCGCTGGAAGAAGAGGAACGCGGCGATCATCGGGAGAGCCGAGATCGTGGAACCGGCCATGAGGAGCCCCCAGTCGACCGCATGCTCTCCCTGCGCGAACAGCGCAAGCCCGACCGGGAGCGTCCGCAGGCGATCGGAGTTCGTGAAGATGAGCGGGAAGAGAAACGAGTTCCAGTTGAGCAGGAACGAGTTGATCGCGACGACCGCGAGCGCCGGCTGAAGAAGCGGCAGAACGATCGTCGAGAAGATCCGAAGCTCGCTCGCCCCATCGACCCGCGCGGAGTCCTCGAGCCCGGTCGGAAGCCCGAGCACGTACTGGCGCACGAGGAAGATCGAGAACGCGTCCACGAAGAACGGCAGGATGACCGCGCCGTACGTGTTGAGGAGCCCAAGGCGCGCGAGCACGAGGTAGAGCGGAATCATGAGCACCTGGCGCGGCACCATGAGGGTCGCGATCACGCCCCAGGTGAGCGCGCGGTTCCCCGGGAAGCGCTTGCGCGCGAGCGCGTACCCCACCATGGCTCCCGTCAGCACGTTCCCGCCGACGACGAAGAGAGCGACGAGCGACGAGTTCAAGAGATAGCGCGGGAACGATCCCGCCTCCCACAGCGCGCGGTAGTGCATCAGGCTGAAGCGCGCGCGAGAGAGCGCGTCGACCGAGAGATCGCCGCCCGCCCCCGGCTGAACGGACAGGAAGAGCATCCACAGAAACGGCACGAGCATCGTGACGAGAAGCGGCAGGAGAAGCCATGCCCGGCGGCTCACGACTTGGGCCCCTCGAGCTTGAGCCACTTCACCTGCGCAAACGCGAGCGCGAGCGTGAGGAAGAAGAGGAGATACGCGATCGACGACGCATACCCGAGACGGAAGCGGTAGAACGCCTGTTCGTACAGGTAGAAGACCGAGGTGAGCGTCGAGTTCAACGGCCCGCCCCGGGTCATGACGAAGATCTCGGTGAAGATCTGAAGGCTCCTAACGCTGTTTACGATCAGGACGAACAGGAACGTCGCGCGAAGCATCGGCATCGTGATGTGGACGAAGCGCTGCCAGCGGGTCGCGCCGTCGAGATGCGCCGATTCGTAGAGCTCCTCCGGGATCGACTTGAGTCCCGCGAGAAAGATCACCATGTAGTAGCCGGAGGCGGCCCACACGTCCATCGCCATGATCGCCGGCAGGGCTGTCTCAGGATCGAGGAGCCACCGCGGCGGCGTGCCGCCAAGGGCCGTGACGAGCGCCGAGAGCGGACCTTCCGGCGCGTAGAGCCCCTTCCACACGAGGCTGATGACGACCACCGAGACGACCGTGGGCAGGAAGAATCCCGCGCGGAAGAAAGCCCGGCCCGGAAACGCGCGATTGAGCGCGAGCGCGAGCCCGAGGGCGATCGCGGTCGTGAACGGGATCGTGCCGAAGACGAAGAGGAGCGTGTTCCCGAGCGACTTCCAGAACAAGGGATCGCGCAGCGCTTCCGCGTAGTTGCCGAGCCCGAGGAAGCGTGCAGCCTGCGGCCGAAGGGGAGAGTAGTCGAAGAACGAAAGAACGAACGAAAACCCGAACGGATAGAGCCCGAAAACGGCGAGCGAGAGGATCCACGGGGAGAGGAGAATCCACGTGGTCGGCTCGAACCGCTTCCGCCGGCTCTTCGGTTTCGACACGCGGCCCCGGACCCTCTACCGCGCCGCGCTCGCCGCCGTTCGGGCGAGGATTTCGTTCATGCGACCGTTCGCGGCGCGCACGGCCGCCGCGGGCGTCTTCTTGCCGTACAGCGCCTGCTCGATCTCGTCCTCGATCGCCGCCTCCATGTCGAGCCAGTCAGGATGGTTCGGCGTCGTGCGCGAGAGGAGGAGCTGCTCGACCATCATGGCCTCGTTCGGACGCTCTCGATAATACGGGTCGTCAACGGCACCGACGGCGGCGGGCTGGACCGCCTTGTTCGCCTTCGCGAGCGCGAGGGCCGCCTCCTTCGAAGCGAGAAAGCGGGCGAGGCGGAAGGCGCCGTTCGGGTTCTTCGAAGCGCTGAACGAGACCAGGATCTCCCCGCCCGCGAACGACGCGTGGGTGCCGTGGTCGGCGGCGGGCTTGGGAATGAGCGCCACGCCGTACGCGAGGTCCGGGGCCTGCGTCGGAATCTTCCGGAAGAGCCACGCGCCCGAGATCTGAGCGCCGAGCTTGCCCTGGAGGAACGCTTCGTCGAGCTGATCCTGCCGGTCGGTGCGCCCGTGCTTCGCAAGCGCCAGGTAGAGCTCGAGCGCTTCGACGTTGGCCGGCGAATCGAACGCGGCACTCTTCCCGTCGGCGGAGAGGAGCTCGCCGCCGTTCGACCACGCGTACGGCATGTACTTCTTGAACAGGATGTAGCGCTCGCCGGCATTGACCCCGTATCCGGCCACGCCGTTCCCGAGCGCCTGCACGCGACGCGTGGCTTCGAGGATCTCGGGCCACGTCGAGGGCGCGTGATTCGTGTCGAGGCCCGCGTGCGCGAACAGCGTCTTGTTCCAGAAGAGAGCTCGCGTTCCAACCATCCAGGGCATCCCGTACGTGCGACCGTTCGAACGCGCGAGCTCCCACAGCGTGAACTGCGATTCGATGGTCCCCGTCGAGTCGGTCCAGTCTGCGAGCGCACCCTGCGTGGCGAAGCGTGGAAACCAGGTCGAACCGAGCTCGCACAGATCGGGAACCGTGCCGCCCGCGACGGCGGCCGTGATCTTCTCGAGGCCGCTCTGCCAGGTGAGCTGTTCCATCTGGACCGTGACGTCCGGATTCTGTTTCTGGAATTCGTCGAGAAGAGGTTGAACCTGCTCGGCCGGGAAGAACTGCCAGAACACGACGACCTGTTTGCCAGCCGCTCCGCCGCCGCCGCAGCCCCCGAGGCCCGCGACGGCGAGCGCGAGAACGCCGGCTGTCTTCCATGAGAGTCGCTTCATGTCCGGGATCCCTCCGCTGAGCGCGTTACTTCGTTTCGATCGCTTGCCGGACGAATCCGCCGGCGCGTTCGAGTCGCCTCGTCGCCTCCTCCTTCGAGACTTCCGCGAGCGTCATGACGATCGCGGTCTTGACACTTCCTCCGGCCTCGTTCAAGCGATCACACGCCTTGTCGTAGTCGAGCCCGGTCACCGTCATGAGCGTTCGCCGTCCGCGCTCGACGAGTTTCTCGCTCGTCGCCAGGAGATCCACCATCATGTTCTCGTAGAGTTTCCCCAGACGGACCATGGTCGCGGTCGAGAGCATGTTGAGCACGAGCTTCTGCGCCGTGCCCGCTTTCATCCGGGTCGAGCCCATGATCGCCTCGGGTCCGACGACCGGACAGATCGCGACGTCGACCGGGATCGTGACCTCGGACCGCGGCGTGCACGTGAGGAGTGCGGTCTTCGCGCCGAGCTTCTTCGCCTGCTCGAGCGCGGCCACGACGAAAGGTGTCCGACGCGAGGCCGCGATGCCGACCACGAAGTCGTGCCGGTCCACGCGCGCGCGGCGGATCGAGTCCGCTCCGTCGTCAGACCGGTCCTCGGCGCCTTCGACGGCCTGGATGAGGGCGCCGTAGCCGCCCGCGATGATGCCCTGAATCCACTCCGGAGGAGTGCCGAACGTGGGCGGACATTCGGCGGCGTCGAGCACGCCCAGGCGTCCGCTCGTACCGGCCCCCACGTAGAGCACCCGGCCACCGGCCTTCAGGGCCTCGAACGCGAGGTCCACAGCGCGGGCGACGTGCGGAATCTCGCCGCGCACGACGTCCGCGACCGTCCGATCCTCGTTGTTGAGAAGCTCGAGCACCTCGACCGTGGACCGGCGATCGAGATCCATCGTGCGCGGGTTGCGCTGCTCGGTCGCGAGGTCCTTGATCTCGTCGAAGACGGCGCGGTTCGGCGCGCGCGGGTCCGGGGCGCTCATGCGCGCACCTTAGCGACGCGCGGCACCGCGGGCAAGGCCCGCGGCAACGCCAGGTGCGATTCCGTCCGGCGTTTCCGGTACTCTCCCGGCATGCCGGAGCTCCCGGAAGTCGAAACCATCCGTCGCCACCTCGAGCGCCACGTCGTGGGCCGAACCATCGCCTCGGTCTGGACGTCGGGCCTCGCGCTGCGCCGCCCGGTCCCGCGCACGTTCGCTGCCGCCCTGGCGGGGCGGTCGATCGCGGGCGTCGGCCGACACGGGAAGTTCCTGATCCTCGCCCTCGACGACGGCGCGCGCCTCGTCGCTCACCTCGGGATGACGGGGAAGTTCCTCCTGCGATCGCCCGAGATCGCCACCGATTCGAAGCCCGCTCACACGCACGCCGAGCTTCGTTTCGCGGACGGGGCGTCCCTCCTGTTCGTGGATCCGCGGCGATTCGGCCTCCTCGACTTCAGGCCGGTCGGGTCGCAGGACAACGGCCTCGGTGCGCCCGGGGGCGGCGTGGATCCGGTCGCCGAGCGCCTGGACGGGGAGCGACTCCGGGCCCTGTTCCGGCGCTGTCGCGGGCCGATCAAGCACGTGCTGCTCGATCAGCGTCGCATCGCGGGAATCGGGAACATCTACGCATGCGAGATCCTGTTCCGTGCCGCGATTGCTCCCAGGCGGCTCGTTCACACGCTCAAGCCCGACGAGCGCGAGCGGCTCGCCGGAGAGATCCACGACGTGTTGGGGCGAGCGATCGAAAACCGGGGGACGACGTTCTCGGACTTTCGCGACCTCGACGACCGCCCCGGGGACTACGCGGTCGCTCTCCAGGTCTACGATCGCGAGGGTGAGGCGTGCCTCCGCTGCGGGACCACGATCCGGCGGATCGTGCAGACCGGGCGGTCGACGTTCTGGTGCCCGGGGTGCCAGAAGCGGGAAGTGCGGAAGGTTGCAGGGAACTCCGCCGGGCTCAACGGGCGGAACGGTTCGGCGCCGCCACGCGCGACGAGTCGGCGGCAACGGAATCGGCGAGCACCTTAAGGCGCGCGACCTGGGCAGACCAGGATCGCTGCGCGATCGGCACGCCTTGCGGAACCGGCCCGGGCCATTCAGCGCGCGGGATGTACCACTTGCCTTGCATCGTAGTGAGAAAGAAGAACGCGGCGAGCGTGTCTACGCCTGCAAGCTGCCCCAACCGACCCCCGTCGGCCGGGTTCTTTCCAACTTCTACGTTGTATGCCACGATTACATCACCGTCGAGGCCGCCCTTGATGTACTCGATCGGTTCGAGAACAGCTCGCCTCCGATACAATTGGTATGTAGTTGAGTCAATTGTCGGCGGCCACAACGAGGCAACAGAGTCGAGCTCAATGACTCGTGCGAGAACGACGACTCTACTTCCGTGAATCACCCTGACAATTGACTGATCTTCGCCGAAGGGCTTTGGACCTGAGTCTCCCCGCCCGGCGACGCAGAGCGCAAACAACCCGGCACTGAATACTGAGGCGAGATAGCTCACGTCGCCTCCTGCGCTCCCGCCGCCGCGATCGCACTCGCGACGTCGATCCGCCCGTCGTAGATCGACTTCCCCACGACGAGACCGTCGAGACCGGCCTTCGCGGCCTCGGTCACGTGTTCGAGCGAGCCCACCCCGCCCGAAAGAATGACCGAAAGTCCGGTCGCCTTCGCGAGCGCGGCTGCACCCTTCACGTCCGGCCCGCCCAGGAGTCCGTCGCGCCCGACATCCGTGTAGACGATGCGCTTGACCCCCATCCGCGTGAGCTCGCCGGCCAGCTCGGCGGCCGCACGCCCCGTGCTCTGCGTCCATCCCCGGACGACGACTTCCCGTTCCTTCACGTCGATCGCGACCGCTACGCGCCCGCCGAAGCGCTCGAGCAGCCCGACCATGAGCCCGGGGTTCACCGCGGCCACCGTGCCCAGGACAACGCGCGCCGCCCCGCACGTAAAGACGGCCTCGAGGTCCTCCGGTTCGCGAAGGCCGCCACCCACCTGAACGCGCATGCCCTTCCGCGATGCCTCCTCGACCACCTGCCGCACCGTCTCGACATTCGAAGAGCCGTCGCCGAACGCGCGATTGAGATCGACGACGTGAAGCCAGCGCGCCCCTGCTTCGGCGAAACGTCGAACGGCCTCGACCGGGGCCAGGTCGTAGACCGTCGCGGCTTCGCGCGCGCCGCGCTCGAGGCGGACGAGTTTGCCTTCGAGAAGATCGATGGCGGGATAGAGGTTCACGATCCGGATTCGGCAGGAATTCCGAGGAGGCGCAGCGCTTCGACGTAGGCGGCTTCGAGAGCCGCCGCGTCCTTCGCGACGATCGTCAGGAGATCGGGTCCTCCCCCGCCCTTTCCCTGCGCAACCGCGAGAAGCGGCTTCGTGACCTCCCGGAGGTCCGGCTCGGAGCGCTCGCGGGCACGCACGATCACGAGAGCAGGCTCGGGCAGCAGAGCGGCGGCCACGACAAACGGGGCACCTCGCTTCACCGCCGCCAAAGCAAATGCCTTGAGCCCGGCCGCATCGCGTTCGGCCAGCCGGCGCGCCCAGCCGTGCACGTTCGCGCCGTCGCCGCTGTCGCCGCCGTCGAGGGCGGCTCCCCGATCGACGGCCCACGCTGCCGCCTCGAGCTCGGCGAGCTGCTCGCCGAGCCGCTTCACGGTCTTCGAGAGGGCTGCGCGCTCAGCGGCGGCTCGCTCGAGCACGTCGATCACTTCGCGGTCGGATGTGTGCTGGCGTAGCCCCGCCTCGACCAGCATTCGCACGCGATCCTGGTAGTCCGCGAGCGCGCGCACCCCGCACACGAATTCGACCCGCGTGCCGCCCTTCCACTTCTCGAAGCGCCGCACCTTGATCGGGCCGATCTCGCCAGTCTTCGTGCAGTGCGTCCCGCCGCACGGGGAAACGTCCCAGTCCTCGACGATCACGAGCCGCACGGATCCTTCGACTTTAGGGGGCTTCCTCAGCGGGTACTGCCCGATCTCGGACGCTCCGACGATCACGGTGCGAACGGGCCGGTCTTCGAAGACGACGCGATTCGCCGCCTCCTCAGTCCGCTCGACGTCGTCCCAGGTGAGGCCGCCCCTGTCGAGATCGATCGTCCCCTCGAACTCGCCGAGGCGGGACGACACCGTGTAGGCGTCGAGCACGCGCTCGAACGCCTGCGATAGCACGTGCTGGCCCGTGTGCTGCTGGCGGAATCCGAGCCTCCGGCCCGCGTCGATCGTGGCCGGGAGGGACGCGCCGGGAAGCGGCATCGAGGCTTCCCCATCGGCGCGCTCGATCCGATGCCACACGGTTCCATCGTCAGCCTCTTCGACGTCCACGACGGCGGCGCGCCCGATCGTGCCGCGATCGCTCTCCTGGCCACCGCCCGTGGGATAGAAGTACGAGCGTTCGAGCGCGATCCAAACGCCGCGCTCGTCCTCGCGGACGCCGCGGACGGTCGCTTCGAATGCAGTGGTGTAAGGGTCTTCGAGATACGGACGGGGAATGTGGGCTTCGCCGGTGCCGCTCATCCTGCGGGATCTCCGGAGTCCCGGAGCACCGGGACGACCTGGGAAGGCCCTCGGGCGCCTCCCTCGAGCGGGAGGGAGACGTCCGGCGCGGCCCTCAGCGAAGCGTCAGGCCGGTGGGCGTGCGAGCTGGTACTTGTGCATCTTACGCCATAACGTCGTCCGCGAGATGCCGAGTTGTCGCGCGGTGTTCGTAACGTTGCCGCGCTGCCGCCTGAGGACCCGGATGATGTGGTCCTTCTCGATCTCCTCCAAGGAGAGCGAGTCCCGCACATCTTCGGCACCCTTCCCCGATTCGAGGAGAGAAGGCGTGAAGAACGCGGGGGGCAGATCGGCCCGCGAGATTTCCTTGCCGTCGGCGACGGTCACGGCTCGCTGAATCGCATTCTCGAGCTCGCGCACGTTTCCGGGATAGTCGTAGCGAAGGAGGGCGGTCTTCGCATCGTTCGAGAACTCTTCGACCGCGCGCCCGGAGCGGCGCACGTACTTCTCGAGGAAGTAGCCCGCCAGGAGGGGGATGTCCTCCCGGCGTTCCCGAAGAGGGGGCAATTCGATCGTCACGACGTTCAGCCGGTAGAACAAATCCTCTCGAAACCGTCCCTCGTTCATGAGCCGCTTGAGGTCGACGTTCGTTGCCGCAATCACGCGCACGTCCACGACACGAACTTCGTTGTCGCCCAGCCGCCGCACCTCGTTGTTCTCGAGGAAGCGCAGCAGCTTGACCTGCGTCGCGAGCGGCATGTCGCCGATCTCGTCGAGGAACAGCGTGCCACCGTCGGCCTCCTCGATGAGGCCGCGCTTCGTGCCCGCAGCACCCGTGAAGGCGCCGCGCGCATAGCCGAACAGCTCGCTTTCGATCAGGTTTTCCGGAAGCGCCGCGCAATTGACCGGCACGAAAGCACCGTGCTGGCGGCGGCTCTGCAGATGAATGGCGCGGGCGATGAGCTCCTTGCCCGTGCCACTTTCTCCGAGGATGAGTACGGTGCTTTCGGTGGGCGCCACCTTGGAGACAAGGCGGAAGATGCGTTGCATCTTAGGGGTTGCGCCCAGGATGTCGCCATAGGCCGGCGTGGAAGCCTGCCAGGGCGGCGTCTCGACTGTCGCCAAAGCTCAGCCCTGCCTTCCTCTCCCCTGCGTCTAAAGTGCCACAAGATCGTCATTTGGTCAAGCTGCGGGTCCGTGCACGTCAGTTCGTGGATGCCGCCGCGAGCCCGTACACGTCGTCGTGCAGCGCAGGTTCGCCCTCGTCGTCATAGCCGTTGAGCTCATAGACGATCTCGACCGGAGTGCCGATCGTGACGCGCTCGAAGAGGTCCTCGGCGTCGGAACGCGACATCCGGATGCAGCCGTGCGACCGCGCGCGACCGATCGAGCCGGGCTCGTTGGTCGCGTGGATCCCGTATCCGTCCTCGGAGATTCGCATCCACCGGTGACCGAGCGGATTCTGCGGACCCGGAGGGACCGGCTTTCTTCCTTTCGGGGCCCAGGTCGGGTCCTTGGTCTTCTGGAGAATCCGAAACTGGCCCGTCGGGGTCGGGCTGTCGGGCCGGCCGACCGCGACCGGATACGCGCGCACGAGCTCGTTCCCGCGCACGAGCCGGAGCCGCCGCGCGGGCACGTTGATGACAACCCGGACCGTGTCCTCCCAGGGCAACACCGCGCCGATCCCCTGGGGAAGGTCGAGCTGGTCGGGGGCCGCTCCCGATGCGATCCTCGCGATCCCCGCCATCCCGGCGATTGCGATGCAAAGGATCGAGGCCCCGGATGCGAAGTTGAACGAATGGTCGAATCGGCACATGGATGAGTCCTCCCGCCAGGGGAGAACATCAACCTCCGTGCCGAACTCCTAACCGTGCCTGGGGCTGACATTTAGAAGGCAACCCTGCGTTTCGGGGTCAGGCCTCGTGGGCCACGAGACACAAGGGACGGTCACCACGGGGCCCGATCGGCCCCGCAAACACGCGGGCGCATTCGGAGTTCGACCCGCCCGGGACAGCAATTTCTGCGAAAGTTTTTGTGGCATGCGTACGGCCAAAACCTCATAGTCTGACGCCACCAACCCAGCCGGTAATCTCGTCGCCTCATTGAGAAGGCTGACATCCCGATATCACTCCGGGCCTCGAGGTTCCGCGCTCTATTCCGTAGCGGTATGGAAACCTTCGGGGAGAATTCGTCGCGGCCCACCTTCACTTCGATTTTTCCACCGAAGGGTTCGAATCCGGAAAGCGATGACCCGTCGCCCCGCCGGACAACCGGAATCGGCGGCCCAGTTGGCCGATTCGATCGGAGGAGTGTCATGAAGATTATGAAGACCACGCTGTGTTTCCTGTTTGCCGCGCTGGTCGTCGTCGCAGTGGCGCCGTCGGCGTTCGCGGAGACGAAGGTGCCGAACGACATCCCGGTCGGACCGGAGACGGGCCCGAACTGTGACGTCGAAGGTTACAAGGTCGAGCGCCAGGTGTTCCCGACGCCGGTTCCCATTCCGGACGCGGTTCCCGCGGGCGTCGTCGTGGGCCCGATCTTCCTGCCCGAGGACGGCGACATCATCGTGGACACGATCATCGACCTCCGCATGTCGCACACGTGGATCGGCGACATCATCGCGGCCGTCGGCTACGACCCGGATTGCGACGGCCCGGCGGGATTCATCGTGGCGGACCTGCTCTGCCGGCCTCGCGGCACCTCCGCGAGCTCGCCTCCGCCGTGCGGCACGGTCGCCGGATTCGGCTGCAGCGCGGACCTTCTCGCGGCGAACACGCTCCTCTACAGCGACGAGGCTCTCGCGAAGCCCGCAGACGGCGTCTGCGTGAACCCGATCGCGCCCGGCTGCTACAAGCCGAGCACCGCGCTCGAGGTCTTCCGCGGACTGCGCAAGGGCGGCTGCTGGTACCTGGCGGTCGCGGACAACGCGGGCGCGGACACCGGCGCGATCTACGAGTGGTCGGTGCACGTTCGCAACCAGCGTCCGGTGCCGGCCGTTCCGGCGACGATGGGCAAGATCAAGAGCATCTATCGCTAATCGCATCCCACATCGGGAGCGAATTGGGGCGGGGCCTTCGGGTCCCGCCCTTTTGTTTGTCCCATCCGCCGGGCCACGGGCCACGTAGACTCCGGTGACCGAAGTCGACGCCTCCTCCCCCGGAGATCCCATGCCGCCCCTTCGCCGCACTTCGACTTGCTCAGGCCCCTTCTCCACGTTGGTGCACGGGCTCGCGCTCGCCCTCCTGACGGCAACTGGTGCCGGGCTTTCATTGCAATCCGCGTTCGCGCACGAGTACTGGCTCGCGCCTTCGACGTATGAGCCGACGATGAGCGACACGGTCGTCGTCCGCGCGTTCGTGGGCACGGGCTTTCGCGGCGAGCGAAGGCCCTTCGCGGCGCCCCGAACCGTGCGCTTCCGGCTCGGCGGAACGAAGGACGTCGACCTCGCGCAGCTCGCCCTGAACGGCGCGATCGAATGGGCGCGCGTGCGTCCGGCGGACACGCGTGGAGCCGTCGTGAGCTACGAGTCGAACTTCGTTTCGATCGAGCTTCCCGCGGCCGAGTTCGAGCACTACCTCGAGATCGAGGGGCTCGAGGGAGCGAAGGCCGAGCGGGCCCGCAAGAGGCAAAGTGATCGCCCCGGACGCGAGCGCTACCGGCGGGCCTGCAAATCGTGGCTCGCCGGCACGGACATAGCGCGCGTGTCGCGGCCGTCCGGCCTCCCGCTCGAGATCGTTCCGCTCGCGGATCCGGCCGCGGACGGACTCCTTCGGGTGCGCATTCTCTTCGACGGGAAGCCGCTCGCCGGCGCGCTCGTGCGCGGATGGCGCCAGACGCTCGAAACGGGAGCTTCACCGCGCTCCGCCGCGACCCGGGACTCGGTCGGGCCATCCGTCGAAGCACGCACGGACGCTGCGGGAGAGGCGACGTTTTCCGCCTCCGCGCTGGGTGCGGGCGAGTGGCTCCTGAGCACGGTGCACATGATCCCGTCGCGTGTTCCCGGGGAAGCGGACTGGGAGAGCACCTGGGCGTCGCTCACGTTCGCGCGCCTTGCGCCACCGGGTCGAAAGCCGCGGTGAAGCGAGCGTTGCTGGCGTTGGCCGTGAGTCTCGCGGCCTTCGGGTTCGTGCCCCGCGCTCTGGCGCACGATGCGCCCTACAGCTACCTGCGCCTCAATCTTGCGAACGGGCGGCTCTCGGGCTCCCTCACGGCCCACCGCTTCGATCTCGCAAACGAGCTCGGCCTCGCGGCTCCCGAGTCGCTCGCGAGCGAGGAACGAGTCGATTCGCTCGGACCGATCGTCTTTCCGATTCTCGCCGGGCGCCTCCGGATCGTGGCCGATGGGGATACGCTCGCGCTTCGGCTCGTGGGGACGGCGGCCGACGACGAGCGGAGCGGGGCGACGTTCGATTTCGAGTCTCCGACACGGGGCCTTCCTTCCCGAATCGAAGTCGGAGGGCGACTCTTTCCGTACGATCCCGAGCACGAGACCTACGTCAACCTTTACGTGGGCGATTCGCTCCGGCACCAGGACTTGATCGATCGCGCACATCCGGTGCTCCGGATCGACACGAGCGGGCGTCCGCGCATCGGAGAGGTCGTCCGGCGGTTCACGGCGGCGGGCATCCACCACATCTTCATCGGGCCGGATCACATCCTGTTCGTCATCGGCCTCCTTCTCCTCGGCGGATCGATCGGAAAGCTCCTCAAGATCGTGACGGCGTTCACGGTCGCGCACAGCATCACGCTCGCGATCGCGAGCCTCGGCGTGTGGAATCCACCGGCCCGGATCGTCGAGCCGCTCATCGCGCTCAGCATCGTCTTCGTGGGCTGCGCGAACCTGGTCGCGCTGCGCCGGACGGGATCCAGGACCGGGGCGGCGGATGCCCGCGTCGCGCTCGCGTTCGGGTTCGGCTTCGTGCACGGGTTTGGCTTCGCGAACGTGCTCGCCGAATTCGGACTGCCCCGCGAAGCCCTCGGGTGGGCGCTCTTCTCGTTCAACTTCGGCGTCGAGCTCGGACAGGCGGCGATCGTTCTCGCCGCCGCACCCGCGCTGGCCTTGCTCCGAAGCTCCGCTCCCCGGCTTGCGGGGCGGGTCGTGCAGGCAGGCTCGGTGGCGGTGATCGCCGCCGGCGCGTGGTGGTTCTTCGAACGGGTTCGCGGCTCTTAGCGGCTTGCGGGCGCGAAGGAAGCGGGCGGCGGAGCAAGGAGCCCCGCCGCCCGTCATGTTCTGCTTCTCGTCCCTGCTTCTCGTTCTACCGTGCGGCAACCTGCTGCGCAGCAACCGGGGGCAACTTGCCCTGGGGCAACCTGCTGCGCAGCAACCTGCTTTCGGTCAACTTGCCCCGGGGCAACCTGCCGTGCGGCAGCCCGCCTCAGGGAACCTGCTGCTTTCTACTTCTCGTCCGAGACCGCCGTGGCGCCCGCGGGCGCTGGCTCGGCCCGGCCGCCCAGGTGCTTCGACAGGAACACCTCCGAAGCCCCGTAGAACTTGAGCCGATTCTCGGGCCGCGCAAAGCCGTGTCCCTCGTCCGCGAACACGATGTACTCGACGTCGACGCCGCGCTTCTTGAGAGCCTCGACGATCTGGTCGCTCTCCTTCTGCACCACGCGCGGATCGTTCGCCCCCTGCCCGATCAGGATCGGGGCCTTGAGCTGATCGACCTTGAAGAGCGGCGAGCGTGCCTCGATGTCCTTCCGCTGGACGGGATCCGCGGGATCACCGACGAACGGATACCAGGTGTTCGCGAGGAACGGCTTCCAGTACGGAGGGAAGCTCTCGATCATGGTCGCGAGGTTGGATGGCCCGACAATGTCGACGCCGCACGCGAACACATCCGGCGTGAACGTGAGACCGACGAGCGTGGCGTATCCGCCGTAGCTTCCGCCCATGATGCCGACCTTCTTGGGATCGGCGATCCCCTGCTTGACCACCGCGTCCACGGCATCGAGCAGATCGGTGTGCATCTTGCCCGCGAACTCCTTCTTGGCCGCATTCTTGAAGTTCTTCCCGAATCCGGTCGAGCCGCGATAGTTGACCTGGAGCACCGCGTAGCCGCGGTTCGCGAGCCACTGGGCCGTGCCGCTGTAGCCCCAGTTGTCACGCGACCAGGGACCGCCGTGCACGTACACGACCATCGGCAGGTTCTTCGCCGGGATGCCCTGCGGCACCGTCAGGTACACGGGGAGCGAGAGCCCGTCACGCGCCTTCACTTCCATGCCCTTCATGGGAGCGAGCGTGTACGTCTCGAGGCGCGGCTGAGCGCTGAAGAGAAGCTGTCCCTTCTGCGCGGTCCGATCCCACGCGTACCACTTGACCGGACCGTCGTCCTTCGTGAACGCGGCGATCCACGTCTTGTCCGCGAGGTCGCGGCTCATGACGGCGAAGTCGCCGTTGTCGAGCTTCGCGATCCCGTCCATGTCCTTCTGGACCGACGGATCGAGCACCTGCCAGCGCGTCCTGAGCCGATTGAAGGCCACGGCCAGCGGAGCCTTCGTCTTGAGGTCGACCAGCGGCGTCATGCCCATGTTCGCGTCGGCCGTCGGATCGTGGGCCATCTGCTTCGTCGCGCCCGATTTCACGTCCACCGCGACGAGAGCGGCCGTGTCGGTCGCGAGATCGGAGACGGCGTAGAGCGTCTTTCCATCGGCCGCAACTTCGACCGGCATGAACTGGTCGTCGGGCGCCCAGCTCACGAGCTGGCGCCACTCGGCCTTCGGCGTATCGCGCCACTCGAGAATGCTTCCGCCCTCGGGCTTCAAGCGCAGCCGACCCACGATCTCGAGCTGCTTGTTGGGAATGTAGCCCCCGATCCCGCCGGGATTCTCCTCGACCAGAGTGATGTCCCCGGTCTTGAGGTTGAGCTCGTAGACGTCGAAGAGCTGCTTGTTGCGATGGTTGTGCTGAATGAGGCCCCGATCCGGCGACTCCGGCTCATAGGCGAGCGGAATGACCCGTGTCCCCGCGAGCGGCGTCAGGTTGCGGGTTTCACCGGTGGCGAGGTTCGACACGTACACGTGGAAGTTCTCGTCCCCGCCGGTGTCCTGCATGTAGATGATGTTCTGGTTGTCGTAGGCCCAGAAGTACTGGCGGATGCCGCGCTTCGGATCGTTCGTCACCTGCTTGTCGTCGTTCTGGCCGATCGTCTTGACCCAGACCTGCAGCACATCCTTCGTGTCGGCCTTGAGATACGCGAGCTTCGTGCCGTCCGGGGAGATCTCCGGTGTCGCGCGGTCCGGATTGCCGAACACGACGTCCCGCGGAATGAGCGGCGGGAGATCGGCGCGCACGGGCGCGGCCACGAGGGCCGGCAGGGCGACCGCGAGAACGGCGAGGAGGGAAAGCCTGGGACGCTGCTTCACGAGCAACCTCCTTTTTCGGGGCATGAGGGGGGGTTTGCAACCGGGGCGAACATACTCCTTACGGAGTCCGGGCGTCGAGGTTGCGGCCCGTGAGATTGCGGCGCGTGAGGCCGGGCCTAATACGGCAGGCGGTGCTTTCGCAGCTTCTTGTAGAGGTGGCTCCGCTCGAGGCCGAGGAGCTCGGCGGCCCGCGCCACGCTTCCCGCCCGCTCGAGGGCGGCTTCGATGGCCGCCTTCTCAGCGGCGTCGAGCTGGGCCCGAAGCGTACCGGGAGCGGCCGGCTCGGACGCGCCGTCCTCCTCCGGATCGGAAGGATGTGTCTCGTTCGCGGGCGCGGCTTCGACGGTGCGCGCAGAGGCGGTTCCCGGCGCGGAAGAACCGGAGACTGGAATATGCCGGAGCACATCCGCTTCGGAAATCGTCTCGCCCGGCGTGAGGATGACGAGCCGCTCGAGGAGATTCCGAAGCTCGCGCACGTTCCCCGGCCAGCTGTGACGCGCGAGCGCCGAGAGCGCCGCGCGGTCGAGACGCCGTGCCTTCCGGCCCATCTGTCGGGCGATGAGCGCGAGGAAGTGCTCGGCGAGCACGCCCAGATCCTCCGGGCGTTCGCGCAGCGGCGGAACGAGGAGCGGGACCACGTTCAGACGATAGAAGAGATCTTCGCGGAACGATCCGTTGGCGATCGCGGCTTCGAGCGGCTGGTTGGTGGCCGCAATCACGCGCACGTCCACGCGCGTCGACTGGTTCGCTCCGACGCGCGTGACGAGCCCGTCCTGGAGGACGCGCAGGAGCTTTGCCTGCGTGCGCGGGCTCATGTCCCCGATCTCGTCGAGGAACAACGTGCCGCGGTGGGCTTCCTCGAACTTTCCGCGTCGCGACTGGACGGCACCGGTGAACGCCCCCTTCTCGTGCCCGAAGAGCTCGCTCTCGACGAGCTCCTCCGGCAGGGCGGCGCAGTTGAGCGCGATAAACGGCTGGTCGCGGCGGGGCGACAAGTCGTGGAGCGCGCGACCCACGAGCTCCTTCCCCGTTCCGCTCTCTCCCTGGACGAGCACGGTCGCGGTCGTCGGGGCTGCGAGCTCGATCCGCTCGATCAGCATGCGGATCGCCTCCGACCGGCCGACGATCGTGCGCCCGAGACCCGCGGACTCGCGGAGGGCCGCGTTCTCGCGCTTGAGTCGCGCGGACGCGCCCGCGTTGCGCAGCGTGACCAGCACCTGATCGGAGGACAGCGGCTTCTCGAGGAAGTCGAAGGCTCCGAGGCGCGTAGCCTGAACGGCCATCTCGATCGTCCCGTGTCCCGACATGAGAACGACCGCGAGACCCGGACGCTCGCGCGACCAGCGTTCGAGGAGCGCGAGCCCGTTCTCGCCGCCGGGAAGCGCGACGTCCAGCAGCACGAGATCGAGATCGGGCTCCCGCTCGAGCTGGGTCTCCGCAGCAGCCCCATCGCGTGCGGTGAGGACCGTGTAGCTTTCCTTCTCGAGGAGACGCGTGAGCGACTCGAGAATGCGCGGCTCGTCGTCGACGACCAGAACGAGGTCAGCCATGCGCGTTCTCCATGCCGTGCGGCATGCCCCCCACCCGGGACGGAAGCCGCACGATGAAGCGCGCGCCCGGCCCGCCCGGTGCCAGGTCGAGCGTGCCGCCGTGATCCTCCACCACGCGGCGGACGACCGTGAGCCCGAGCCCGGTTCCCTCCGTCTTGGTCGTGAAGTAAGGCGTGAAGATGCGATCCCGATCCTCCTCCGCGATTCCGGGGCCCGTGTCCGCGACCGCCACCGTGACTCCGTCGGAGTCGCCGCGCGTTTCGAGCAGGATTTCCCCGCGGCCGTCCATCGCCTCGCACGCGTTCTTGACGAGATTGCCGAACGCCCGGGCGAGGAGATCGGGATCCGCGGTCACGCGCGCCGGGGCGAACGCATAGTCGCGCCGGACTTCGACCGTGGACGGCACGTAAAGATCGATGGCGCGGTCGAGGAGCTCGTTCACGTCGACGGGCTCCGGCCGCGGGGCGGGGCTCCGGGCGAAATCGTTGAACTCCCGCACGAGCTCGCGCAGGGTGCGAACTTCGGCCTTGATCGTCTGGGCCGCGCGCGTAATCGACTGATCGAGATCGGCGTCGCCACGCTGGCGCGAGCGCTCCACGTCCTCGATCGCAAGCTGGATCGGCGTGAGCGGATTCTTGATCTCGTGCGCGAGCCGGCGCGCGATCTGCGCCCACGCGGCCTGACGTTCGCCGCGGAGCAGGCGATCGCGCGCGCCCTGGAGGTCCACCGTCATCGTGTTGAAGGACGCCATGAGCTCGCCCACTTCGTCCGCCGGACCGGCCGGGAGCCGCACCGCGAGATCGCCGTGCGAGACGCGCTGGGCGGCGAGCGCGAGGGCCCGCACCGGGCGGCTGATCCGATAGGCAAACACGAGGCCAATGCACACGGCGACGAAGAGCGCGATGAGCCCCGCGGCTCCGAGCAGGCGAAGCAGCGAGACGAGCGTGCGATTGAGATCGGCCTCGGACACGCCGACCGCGAGGCGGGCGGCCGGCGCACCGCCAATGTCCTCGAGCTCGAGGCCTCCCATCCGGTACGGCACGCCCGAGAGTGTGAGGGTGGCCGTCGACTCCGGACCGGCTGCGGCAGCCGCGCGCGCGAGTGCGTGCGTGTCGCGCCCGTCGGCGGGGAAGCTCGAGACGAAGAGACGCTCCGACGGCCCCACGACCGCAAGGTGGGCGCCGCTCAGATTGCGGAGCCTGAGCACGAATCCGGAATCAAGGAGCGGCCCCACGCGGACCGTACCGAGCACGCGTCCCTCGAACGTCACGGGAGCGGCCGCGAGGAGCGCGAGACCGGAATCGGGCGGCACGAGCGGGACGAACGCCGAAAGCGGCTGCCCCGTGAGCGCCCCCGCGATGAGCGGATCGCTCGAGAGATTGAGGCCGAAGCTTCCGCGATCGTGACCGCGCGCGAGCACGACTCCGTCCGGGCCCGTGATCTCGAGCCAGTCGACCCCGAGCGCATCGAGCCGCTCGACCGCGAAATCGATGAGCGCGATCTGCGGCACACCCCCCGGACCTGCGAGCGCGAGCAGGCGCACGAGCGCGGGGTCCGACGCAAGGCTCGAGGCCTGCACTCGCGCGCCTTCCCGTTCGCGATCGAGATCGCGCGCAACCGCTTCGAGAACCCCCGACACGCGCTCCTGGGAGAGCGACTGGAAGTGTCGCCGCACGATGCGCGGCCCGAACGCCGCGAGGAGCCCGAGCGGGACGAGCGCGACGAACAAGAACGCAAGCAGGAGCCGGCGGGTCAGCCGTCCGCTAATCGCCAGGGCGCACCTCCACTTCGTCGTATCGCGGGGCGCCGAGGGGATCGAGCACGACGCCCGAGATCCCCGGCCGGACGAGCGTGACGTTCACGCTATGGAAGAGCGGCACGAGGGGCGCATCGTAGAGTGCCTTCCGTTCGGCTTCCCGAAGCGCCGCCGCGACTTCGGCGTTCGACGTCGCCGAGCGGGCGCGTTCGAGGGCGTGGTCCACGTCGGGATTCGTGTAGAACGTGCGATTCCCGCCCTCGCCCCGGCGGCCGCTCTCGATCAGCGAGGAAACGAATCCGACCGGATTGGGACCGTCCGCGAACCACGAGAGGTAGAACAGATCGGCCCGTCCGTCCAGCACCCCGCGCTGGAACGCCTCCCACGGGCGAACGACGATCGACACCCGATATCCGAGGCGCCGAAGCGAAGCTCCTGCGAATTCGGCGAATCGCTGGCCGGCAGCCGACCCCTCGGGCACCCAGAACGAAAGAGCGGGCGCCTTCCCGGCGAGGGCACGCGCACGCGCTTCGGCTTCGAACGCGGACGGGCGCCACGCGGACTCGGGGAGCGACCCTCCTCCGAGCGCGGGGGGCAGAAGCCCGTGCGCCACGCGGGAGCGATCCGGCACGAGCACGCGCACGGCGAGTGCGCGATCGATCGATCCTGCGAGCGCGCGGCGCGTGGCCGCATTGCGCAGGAACGGTGTCCGCGTGTTGAAGCCGAGGTAGTAGAGCGAGGCCTCCTCGACGCTCAGCGTTTGGGCGGAGAGGCTGGTCGCTCGAATCCTTCGCTCTTCGGTCTCCGGGGGCGCGATGAGATCGAGCCGCCCCAGCTCGAAGTCGAGCACCGCCTGCGCGGGGTCCTTGACGCGCCGGAAACGAAGGGTGTCGACGCCGCTCGTCCGCTCGCGCGCGGCGACGAGAAGGACTCCCGTCGAATCGGACGTCACGAAACGAAAGGGTCCCGTGCCGATCGGAACACTCCCGGTGGCACCGGGCGAGACGACGGACGCCGCGGGGGCTGCGAGCTCGGCGAGGAGTGGCGCGTCCTCGCGCACGACCGTGATCGCAACCGTGAGCGAGTCCGTCGCGCGCACGCCCGAGAGCGCGCTCGAGCGCCCGGCGCGGTATTCCTCCCCACCCTCGATAGCCTGGGCGAGACCATCGGCGCGCGGCGCACGCGTTGCGGACGCGAGCGCACGCTCGAGCGAGCGCGCCACGTCCGCCGCCTGCACGCGACGCCCGTCGTGGAAGCGAGCATTCGGTCGGAGGTCGAACGTCCACACGCGGCCGTCGCGGGCGAACCGTTCCGCAAGGCCGGGCGCGGGGGCAAGCCGCGCATCGAGCCGGACGAGACCCTCGTAGACTTGTTGGACGATCTGCTTTTCGGCAAGCGAGGTGACGAGCGCGGGATCGAACGTCGAAGGATCGCTCGTGAGCGGCACGCGGAACGTTCCCCGCGGTCCGCGCGGGCGGGATGAGAGCGGCTCGATCCAAAGTCCGCCAAGAAGCGGCGCACCCGGAGCGAGCAGCGAGTCGATCTCTCTCGCGCGCACACGAAGCGGTCGGCCGCCGACCGGAACGAGAGCGGTGATCGCATCCCGGCTCCAGCTCACCTCGACCGTATCGAGCGGCTCCCCGGAGGGACCGCGGAGAAGCGCGCGACGTCCGGGTGCGGCTCCCGCCGTGTCCGACCACGCCGCAAAGAGCCGGTCGCCCGACGCGTGGAGGACCGCATGCCGCTCCGCGCCCGCGAACGAGTTCCACGCGCAGGCGATCACCGAAACGAACAGCGCGAGCTTGAGGATCCTCAATTCGCGGGCACCGTCCCATCCGGAACCCGCGGCGGCGTTGTCGCTTCGAGGGCCACGGGAGACGCCGACTCGCTCCGTTGCTGATGGCGATGCCGACGGGCCTCGAGCTCGCGATAGAAGAGCGTCCAGCAGGTCGTGAACACGAGGAGCGCGAGCTGAAGCGGCAGACCGAGCGCGAGATCGAGCAGGAATCCGGGAGAGGGCCCGAGAACGCCGACCGCCGACTGGCGCACGATTCCCACGAGGATCCCGAGCCCGAGGAAGAGAACGCCCCAGTAGGCGACCATGCCGAGCCAGGCGGTCACGTTGTGCTCGAGCAAATCGCGGCTCTGCCGGAGCGAGCCGAAGAGCCGGCCAGGCCCGAGGACCGCGGCCTGATTCGCGAACGAGCACGCGATCGCAACGACGAGCCCCGGCAGGACGAGCAGGAAGAAACCGATCTGAAAGAGCGCGTAGACCGCGACCATCACGGCGATCAAGGACCACGATCGCGCGAGCGCGCGGCTGAACGTCTCGGCGAGATCCAGCCGCCGCCCGTGCGCGAGCGCATCCGCGCGCACGAGGATCCACGACTCGCCGAGCACGCGCGAGAACACGACGAGCGGAAGAACGCCCATGACGGCGGCGAGCAACCCGCGCTGCCCGGCCACCGGGGAGGCATTCGAGGACGACATTCCGATCCCGAGGTGCACCATGATCTCTCCGAGGAGAGTCACGAACGACCAGACCGGAAAGAAGACGATCGCGGGGATGAGAAGGAGACCGAACGGATCGCTCCGAAGGCACATGCGCCAGGAGAGACTGGCGACGGCCTGAACGGAACCGAGAGGAAACGGGGCGTCGGCGGACGCGGGCGGCAGCGCCGCCGGGGTTGCGTCCGGGACGGACGAATTCACGCGTGAGGGCTCCTGTCCGTGAGAGCCGGGCGGCTCCCGGCATCGCGGCGGGAACGGGCAAAGCGCCGCAGTGCGTTGACACTACGAACGAGCGCTGCCTATTGTCAAGCCGATGGCCCGCCCGCCAAGAGCAAAGCGCATGTCGAAGAGTCCGCGACCCTCCCATCTCGACGCGGAAGGGCGCGCAAAGATGGTGAACGTGAGCCCGAAGGACGTCACGGCCCGCGAAGCGGTCGCCCGCGGCCGCGTGTTCATGCACCGGAAGACGCTCGCGTTGATCCGCGGCAACCGCGCGAAAAAAGGCGACGTGCTCACGGTCGCCAAGCTCGCCGCGATCGGTGCGGCCAAGCACACCGCCGACCTCATTCCGCTCGCACACACCCTCTCCCTCGACGGAGTCGAAGTCGCGTTCTCGTTCGACGACGCCGGATCGAGCGTCGGAATCGAAGCGCGCGTCGCGGCCACCGGCCGCACGGGCGTCGAGATGGAAGCACTGTGCGCCGTCTCGCTGGCCGCTCTCACGATCTACGACATGCTCAAGGCCGTGGATCGCGGCATGGTCGTGGGCGAAATCGCCCTGTGGGAGAAGCGCGGCGGCAAGAGCGGCTCCTGGCACCGGGACGCCTGACACCGCCATGCCCGAGCCGGAGCGCCGCTTCGTCCCGTTCGAGAATGCGCTGCGCTCCGTGCTCCGGCGAGCCGAGGAACTGCGCCTCGGAACCGAGACCATTCCGCTCGACGAGGCGCTCGGGCGAACGCTGCGCGAGGACATCGTCGCGGACGAGCCGTTCCCTTCGTTCGCGAACTCGGCCATGGACGGGTTCGCCGTCCGCGCGGCGGACGTGGCGGGAGCGACGTCCGAGTCACCGCGACGTCTTCGTGTGATCGAACGGGTCGCCGCGGGCGCCGTTCCGGCACGCGCGCTCGACGCGGGCGAGGCAACGCGCATCATGACCGGAGCCCCGCTTCCGCTCGCGGCGGACGCAGTCGTCCCCATCGAATCCACGTCGGCGTTCGGCAACCGGTCGGACGACTTCGCGGACGTGGACGTTCACGGTCCGGTCGCTGCAGGAGAGAACGTCCGGCCGGCGGGCGAGGACTTTTCGGCGGGCGAGCGGCTTGCGATCGCCGGGCGTCCGATCGACGCGGGTGTCATCGGCGTGATGGCCGCACTCGGACACAACTCGGCAGAAGTGTCGCGCATTCCCCGCGTGGCGATCATCTCGACGGGCGACGAGCTCGTTCCGCCGGGGCAGCCTCTCCCGCCCGGCAAGATCCGCGATTCCAACTCCCACACGCTGCGCGCGCTCGTGCGCGCGGCTGGAGCTTCGCCCGGCCCGACGTGGCACGTGGCGGACGATCCGGTCGCGCTCGAAGCGGCGGTGCGCAAGGTGCTCGAGCGCTGCGACGTGGTCGTGACGATCGGCGGCGTCTCGGCCGGTGATTTCGATCCGGTGCGGCAGGCCCTCGGAACGTTCGCCGACGTCGAGCTGTGGCGCGTCGGGATGCGCCCCGGCCAGCCGCAGGCGTTCGGCGTGGTCGAAGGCAGGCTCTTCTTCGGCCTTCCGGGGAACCCGGTCTCGACGGCCGTCGTGTTCGAGATGCTCGTTCGGCCCGCACTGTGGACGATGATGGGGCGGACGGATCTCGATCGCCCGCGCGTGCGCGCGACGATGAGCGAAGCAGTGACCTCGAAATCCGGACGGCGCGATTTCCTGCGCGTCACGCTCGCGACCGATGCGACCGCACCCGGGGGTTACCGGGCGAGCCTCACCGGAACGCAGTCCTCGGGTGCGATTTCGTCGATTCTGCGAGCGGACGGGCTCGCCGTCGTGCCGGACGGAATCGAACGGGTCGCTCCGGGCGATGCGTTGGAGGTCCTTCTCTGGAGATCGAATCCCGTCGGCGCGGGACCGACGGCCGCCTCTCAGGCGGACGGTTTGCGCTAGCGAACCCCGCGTCTCGACCGCATCCGGCTTGACAGTCGGGCCTCGAAAGCGGACCCTTGCCCGGCCCGCGATCGAGTTGCGGGTGCTCCCCCCATCGTAGCTGCCTCATTGATTGCAGTCGGGATCGATCGAAATCGTCCAAGGTCCAAGCCCCCGCCTGCTCTTCCCCCAGGAGAGCACTCATGAAACTCCGTACTATGGCTGTCACGCTTCTGGTTCTGTGCAGTGCCTCCGCATCATGGTCCGCCGTTCCACCCGAATTCCGTAGCCGCATGGGCCCGAAGGCTCCACCGGAGTCGAAAGGATTGAAGGGCCCGAACGCCCCGATGTCCGGAGGCGACACCTTCGGAACCGCAACCGTGATCCCGTCCCTTCCCTACTCGGATACCGGCGGGACGTGCGGCGCGACCGACGACTATCCGCCGCCCTGCTGGGGACCGGGCGGTGGGCCGGACGTCGTGTACGTCTACACGCCGCCCGGGAACGAGGCCGTCACGATCAACCTGTGCGGATCGAGCTATGACACTGGCCTTTACGTGGTCCGGAGCACGGACCTCGCCGTGATCGCGTGCGTGGACGACGCGTGCGGCCTCCAATCGAGGCTCAATGACGTTCCGATGGTGGCCGGCACTCCGTATTACATTGTCGTGGACGGATACAGCACCGCCTGCGGCGCGTACACGATGACGGTCTCCGGACCGTGCGCGATCGAGTGCCCGCCCGGGGCGATCGCCGAGGGCGAGCCGGATTGCTTCGACGGATACATCGACAACTACAACGGCGGGTGTAATTCGTTGCCGGCCGTGTTCCAGACGATCGCCTGCTCGGACGAACTCGAGGAGATCGTGGTCTGCGGAAAGTACGGCACGTACATCGATCCGGAGTTCGGAGAGTTCCGCGACACGGACTGGTACGAGATCGTGCTGAGTGAGGGAACGAACATCCAGGTCACGGTCGTCGGCGAGGCCGCCACGCAGATGGCGATCGTCAACGCCACCGGTGGATGCGAGGGGTTCACGATCGCGTGCGGCTCGGTCTTCAGCGACCCGTGCATCCCCGGCACGTGCAGCGTGTTCCTCCCCGCCGGAACGTATTGGATTTTCGTCGCGCCGAGCGTGTTCGCCGGCGTGCCTTGCGGGCGTGACTACGTTCTCAGCGTGCGCGGTTACGAGTGCACGATTCCGCCGCCGCCGCCGCCCATGCAGGGCATGTACGGGTCGACGCGCGCGGGACAGCTCCTGACGGTCAACACGACGACCGGAGTGGCGAGCTTCCTCGCGAACCTCCCGACGTTCGGCGGCATCGGCGCGTCGGAAATCGAGTACGACGTCAACACGAAGGAAGCCTACGTGCAGGGCGTTGATGGCTCGTTCACGATCCAGAAGTTCGACATCGACAGCGGCGCGCCGATCGGCGGCCCGGTCGGCGTCGGCGCTTCGTTCGCGGGACTCGAGGTCGTCGGATCGCAGCTGTACGGAACCGGACACACGGGTCCGTGCGCGCCGTCGTTCCTTGCGATCATCGATCCGAACAGCGGTCTTGTGACCCCGCTCGGAACGACCGGGTTCGGCCCCATCACAGGACTCGCGTACGACGACACCGGCGGCGACCTCTACGGCCTCACGGGATGCGCCACTGGAAACTCGCTGCTCGTTCGCATCGACCGGGTGACGGGAGCCGGAACGCCCGTCGGCGGCGGAACCGGGTTCGAGGGAGGCAGCCTCGAGTTCGGCGAGGACGGCGTCCTGTACGGCGGCGGATCGAACGAGAACGGCGGGCGGTTCTACCGGATCGACACCACGACCGGCGCCGGAACGCTCATCGGACCGTCGGGCTTCCCGAATCTCACCGGGCTCACGCTCGTGCCGAAGACAACGCCCGTGACCGAGAAGTCGTGGGGCGCGATCAAGGCGAAGTACCACCGGTAGAGGAGGCGCGGGCGGAGTCAGAGTCCGCGAAGCTGCCTGAAATCGTCGGGACCGGGCATGCGCCCGGTCCCTTCGTTTACGTGTCCCGATCCGGCTTGACAGGAACCCCGGCAAAGGCGGACGCTCGTTCGACCCGCGCGGGATGCGGGGAATCCCCCATCGTAGACGCTCATCGTTGGCAGTCGAGATCGCCTCGAACCATGCAGCGTCCGTTTCCCCGCCTGCTCCTCTGTCCGAGGGGGGTTCCATGAAGCTCCGCACCGCGGGTCCTGCACTCTTTACACTCGTGGCACTGTGCACTGCGTCCGCTGCATGGTCCGACGTTCCTCCCGAGTTCCGCAGCCGCGAAGGAACGAAGCCCTCGACGGAATCCAAGGGTCAGAAGGGATCGATGGCTCCACTGTCGGGCGGAGACACGATCCCGAACGCGACGGTGATCCCGGCACTCCCTTACGTGGATTCAGGCGGAACGTGCGGCGCCAACGACGACTACCCACCCGTCTGCTGGGTCACGCCCGGCGCTCCCGACGTCGTCTACAAGTACACGCCCCCCACCAACGGAATTGTGACCATCAGCCTGTGCAATTCGAACTACGACACTGCACTGCTCCTCGTTCGGGGGACGGACTTCGTCGTGCTCAGGTGCGCGGACGACGTGTGCGGCCTGCAGTCGAGGATCGAGAACGTCCCGCTCATCGGCAACATTCCGTACTACATCATCGTGGACGGCTGGGGGGAGAGCTGCGGGGAGTATCAGCTCACGGTCGCGGGCCCGTGCGAGCTCGAATGCCCGCCCGGTGCCATCGCCGAGGGCGAGCCGGATTGCGCCAGGGACTACGTGGACAACTACGACGGCGGATGCGTCTCGGTGCCGGCGGTATTCAAGTCGATCGCCTGCTCCGACGAGGAGATCGTGGTCTGTGGACGATTCGGCACCTACCGGGATGCGATCGGACCGCTCCGTGACACGGACTGGTACGAGATCGTCCTCGACAGCGACGCCAACCTCGAGGTGTCGGTTGTCGCCGAGGCTCCGACACAACTCGCCATTCTGAATGCCGCCGGCGGCTGCGTTGGCTTCACGGTCGCATGCGGCTCGGTCTTTGCAGAGGCGTGCATTACGGGAACCTGCAGCGCGTTCCTGTCGAAGGGAACGTACTGGATCTTCGTCTCTCCGAATGCCTTCGGCGGTGTGCCCTGTGGCACCGAGTACGATCTCCGGATCCGAGGATACGAGTGCTCGCTCCCACCGCCTCCCCCACCCGGACAGGGAATGTACGGATCGACGCGATCCGGACAGCTCCTGTCCGTGAACACTTCGACCGGGGCCGCAAGCCTCCTCGCGAACCTTCCGACCTTCGGCTCCATCGGCGCGGCTGAGATCGAGTACGACGGGAACACGAAGATCGCCTATCTCCAGGGAGTCGACGGATCGTTCGCGATGCAGAAGTTCGACATCGACAGCGGCGTTCCGTTCGGAAGTCCGGTGGACGTGGGTGCGGCGTTCGACGGGCTCGAGGTCGTTGGTTCCCAGCTCTATGGAACCGGGCACACCGGGCCGTGCGCGCCGTCGTTCCTCGCGACGATCGATCCGAGCTCGGGCGCGGTCAACCCGATCGGCTCGACCGGGCTCGGGCCCATCACGGGGCTCGCGTTCGACGACGGGAAGGGCGTGCTGTACGGGATCACGGGCTGCGCCAGCGGGAATTCGCTGCTCGTCAACCTCGATCGCACGACGGGAGCCGCAACGGTCGTCGGTCCCACCGGATTCGAAGCCGCAAGTCTCGAGTTCGGGGAGGACGGTGTCCTGTACGGCGGTGGATCAACCGAGGATGGCGGGCGCCTCTATCGGATCGACCTCGGAACCGGAGCCGGGACGCTCATCGGCCCGTCGGGCTTCCCGAGCCTCACGGGGCTCACGCTCGTGCCGAAGACGACGCCGGTGACGCAGCGGTCGTGGGGCGCCATCAAGGCGAAGTACCACCGGTAGGTTTGCGGCTACCGCCTGGGCTTGCTGCAGGCAGCATCGAGGAACTGGGCGACGCGCTCGGCGTATTCCGACGGGTGCTGATCGAACACTTCGGTGTGACCGGTATTCGGCTCGACCCATGACCAGGTCGCGTTGGCGGGACCGATCGCCCGAAGGAGTGCCCGCGTATCGGAAAGCGGCACGCGATCGTCCTTCGCGCCCGCGATGACCATGATGGGGCGGTTCGCGGCGAGCGGCGCGGCCCGCAGGGCCGAGACCTCCTCGACCACGAGGCCGCGCCCCACGATGCGCTCCACCCCGAGCGCCACGACGGGCACGAGCGCCGGTGCGAACGATCCACGCGCCGCTGCGCGCCCGAGCTCCGCTTCGAGCGAGACCGGCGATGAATCACTCACGAGTGCGACGATGGACGGATCCTGCGCGACGGCGAGAAACGAAGCGAGCGAACCCGTCCCCTCTCCGAGCACGCAGACCGGGGCACCGACCGCCCGTTCGTGAGCCAGGCGCACGGCGGCCGCGATGTCCTGCTGCTCGAGGAACCCACCCGTCCGTTCGTCGCCCTTGCTTCCGCCATACGAACGGAAATCAATAAGCAGAAGAATGAACCCCGCGCGATGGAGATACCCCGCGTGGCGCAGCATCGAAGCCTTGCCGAGCTCGTCTTCGCCGTGCGCGAGGACGACCACCGCGAGATCGCGCCTTCGCGCGCCGTCACGCGGCGGAATCCACCAGCCTTCGAGATCGGTGCCGTCGCGGGCGCGCAGTGGAATGACGCTGTATGCGAGACCGGAATCAGCAGGTGTGAGCGCGGGCCGCGCGGAGCGATGGGCGACGAACGAGCGGGCGGCGACGAGGCCGGAAACGAGGATCGCGCTACCGGCGATCAGGGCGAGAACGAGAACGCCGGCGACGGCCCAGGGCCACCACCGGCGAGTCGGTGCCGTCGGCAAAGTCGGCGCCTCGGGCATCGTCGACATGATTGCGCGGGCCGCGCCCGCTACGGAATCACCGCGAGGACCGACTCCATCGCCGCGGCCGTGACCGCGCCGGGCGCCACGCCGAACCAGAACGTCAGGACGACGAGCGCAATGAGCGCGAGCGACGCGGGCAGCGCATACGAAACCTCGAGCGCCTCCCCTTCCGGTTGCGTCATGTACATGACGACGACCGGGCGCAGATAATAGTACGCGGCGATCACGCTGTTGATCGCGGCCACCACGACGAGTGCGGTGTGGCCGGACTCGAGCGCGGCCTTGAACAGGTAGAACTTCCCGAGGAATCCGGCAAGCGGCGGGATGCCGGCGAGGCCGAGCATGAACACGCTCATTGCGATTCCGAGCCACGGATGGCGGAAACCGGCACCGGCAAGCTCCGTCACGCGCACGCGCTCGTCCGCGCCGCGTCCCATGAGGCTCACGACGCCGAACGCGCCGAGCGTCTGGAGCCCGTAGACGACCAGATAGAAGAGCACGGCCTGCGCCCCCGCCGCACCGCCTGCGATCACGCCGAGCAGCACGTAGCCCGCGTGCGCGATGCTCGAATAGGCGAGCATGCGCTTCAGGTTGTTCTGGAGGATCGCCGTCACGTTTCCGACCGTCATCGTGATGATGCAGAGCCAGATCAAGAGCTGGGTCCAGTCCGGCGTGATCGAGGGGAGTGCGGCGATCACGACCCGAAGGAGGCCCGCGAAGCCTGCGGCCTTGGCCCCGGCCGCCATGAATCCCGTGGCCGTGGTGGGCGCGCCTTCGTAGGCGTCCGGGGTCCACATGTGAAACGGCACGAGCGAGACCTTGAACGCGAAGCCCACGAACGTGAGCAGTCCACCCGCGAGGAGAAGCGGCGTCTTGAGCGCGGGCGAGCCGATCAGGTAGCCGCCGATGCGGCTCAGGTTCGTCGTCCCGGTCGCCCCGTAGACGAGCGCGATCCCGTACAGGAGGAAGCCCGTGGCGAACGCGCCGAGCAGAAAATACTTGAGCGCGGCCTCGTTCGACTCGAAGCGGTTCTTCCGGAAGCCGGCCAGGACGTAGAGCGCGAGCGACATGAGCTCGATCCCGAGGAAGATCATGACGAGGTCGTTCGCGGCCGCGAGGAAGATCATCCCGAGCGTCGCGAACAGGATGAGCGCGTAGAACTCGCCCTGCGGCAGGTTCGTGCGCTTCAGGTAGTCCCACGACAGGAGCACGGCGGCGGCCGCGAAGCCGATCGAGAGGATCGTGAAGAACGTCGCGAACCCGTCCACGCGGTACATGTCGTTGAACATGATGCGCGTCGTTCCCGCGATCTGGAACTGTGCCGTCCCGGCGGCGGCGAGTGCCACGAGCGCGGTGAGCGCCGAGATGTCGGAGCCACGCTTCCTTGTCTTCATGTTGAGCAGCATGAGGAGCATGCCGAACACGGAAAGGATCCAGATCGGAAGCGTCGCCTGGAAGTCGGCGTACGAGAACGCCATGCCCGGGGTCATCGGGGCGCTCCCGCGCCGGGCGGAATGTCCCCGACGTCCACGGTGGCATTCGACCGGCTCGAGCCGGTGGTCGCGGCCGCTCCCGAAGGGGTCTCAGAGCCCGGGCAGCAGGGCTCGACGCCGGCACGTTGCAGCGCCTCGCGCGCCTCGAACTCGCGGTTCAGCATCGCCTTCTCCTGGAACATCGTGATCGCGCTCGCGACCGAAGGCTGCATGCGCTGGAGGATCGGCGTCGGGAAGATGCCTATCCAAAAGATGAGGACGACCAGGGGCGCGAGCACGAGCGTCTCGCGTGGCGTCAAGTCACGCAGGTTCTCGTTCGCGCTGTTCGAGACCGGTCCCCACACGACGCGCTGGAACATCCAGAGCATGTAGCAGGCCGAGAGAACAACCCCGGTCGTCGCAAGCACGGTCCAGAACGGCTGGGGCCCGAAGGCTCCGACAAGGACCAGGAACTCGCCGACGAAACCGTTCGTGCCCGGAAGCCCGATCGAGGACAGCATGACGACGAGGAACACGGCGGTGAACACGGGGATCACCTTCCACAGGCCGCCGAACTCGCTGATGAGCCGCGTGTGGCGCCTCTCGTAGATGACCCCGACCAGGAGGAACAGCGCACCGGTCGAGATGCCGTGGTTGATCATCTGGAGGATCGATCCGGACCAGCCTTCGACCGTGAACGCGAACATCCCGAGCATGCAAAAGCCGAGGTGGCTCACGGACGAATACGCGACGAGCTTCTTCAAATCGGGCTGCACCATCGCGACGAGTGCCCCGTAAATGATGCCGACGATCGCAAGGAGCAGGACGATCGGCGTGAGCGCGAGCGTTGCGTTCGGGAAGAGCGGCATCGCGAAGCGCATGAAGCCGTACGTCCCCATCTTGAGGAGCACGGCGGCCAGGATCACGGAGCCCGCCGTCGGCGCCTCGACGTGCGCGAGCGGGAGCCAGGTGTGGAACGGCCACATCGGCACCTTGATTGCGAACGCGAGGCCGAACGCGAGGAAGAGCCAGACCTGCGCGCCGAGCGGAACGTTCGTCTTGTAGAGCTCGAGGAGATCGAGCGTGTAGACCCCGGTCTGCGCGTGGTGGATGAAGTAGAGCGCGATGATCGCGACCAGCATCAAGATCGAGCCCAGGAACGTGTACAGGAAGAACCGGATCGCGGCCTTGATGCGCTCGGACCCGCCCCAGACGCCCACGAGCAGGTACATCGGGATCAGCATGAATTCCCAGAAGAAGTAGAAGACGAGGAGATCGAGGGCCACGAACGTTCCCACCATCGCCGTCAGGAGGCCCAGGAACAGCATGTAGTACGCCTTGACGCGATGCTGGATCGCGTCGAACGACCCGAGGATCGAAAGCGCGGTGAGCACCGTCGTGAGAAGGACGAGGAAGAGCGAAAGCCCGTCGACGCCGAGGTGCCATGACGCGCCGAGCCCGGTGAGCCAGGGCACGTTCTCCTCGAACTGCATCCCCGCGAACCCCGGCCGGAACCAGGAGAAAAGAGCGAACGAAGCACCGCACTCGACGAGCGCGGTCGCGAGCGCCAGGATCCGGATCAGCCGAGCGTTCGTGCGCGGGACGAACGCGAGAGCCAGAACTCCGACGAGCGGGAAGAAGACGAGGAACGAGAGGACCGGGAGGCCGAGCAGGTTCACGGGGTCCCCTTGAGCACAACGCCCGAGAGAAGGACGATCACGCCGAGCACGAGGAAGAAGGCATAGGTGCCCACGTAGCCGCTCTGGAACAGGCGGAGCACGGCTCCCGTGCCGGCCACGAGCGCTCCCAGGCCGCCGACGATGCCGTCGATCACGAGCGTGTCCCAGATCCGCCACAGGAATTGCGAGAACGCCATCGTCGGCCGGACGAACAGGAAGTCGTAGATCTCGTCGATGTACCACTTGTGATAGAGCACGTTGTACAGGCCGCGTGTGCGCTCCGCGAGGCGTGCCGGAAGGCCCGGGCTCCGCAAATAGAAGACGTACGCGAGTCCGATCCCGGCGAGCGCGACAAGCACCGAGACGATCATGAGCGTGGCCTCGAGCGCGGGATCGTGGTGCGCAGCCTGCGCGGCCTGCGTCACGTGCCCCTGCACTGCCTCCGCCGCATGCCCGGCTCCCGCAGCATGCCCGGCTCCCGCCGCGTGCCCGGCGCTCTCTCCGCCCCCGACGACCGGCTCGAGCCAGTCCTTGATCCGGTTCATGCCCGGGATCATCGGGATTCCGACCCAGCCCCCGATCACTGAGAGCACGGCGAGGATCATGAGCGGAACGGTCATGACCCGTGGCGACTCGTGAACGTGCGCGCGCGCCTCGGGCGTCAGTCGCTCACGTCCGTAGAACGTGAGGAAGAGGAGCCGGAACATGTAGAACGCGGTCATGAACGCGGTCACGGTCGCGACCACCCAGAGCACGAGATTCCCGGAGGTGAACGTCTCGAACAGGATTTCGTCCTTCGAGAAGAACCCGGCGAACGGAGGAATGCCCGCGATTGCGATGCAGGCGATCAGCATCGTCACGTGCGTCACCGGGAGGTGCTTCCTGAGACCTCCCATGTGCCGCATGTCCTGCTCGTCGTGGAGCGCGTGGATGACCGATCCGGCCCCGAGGAAGAGGAGTGCTTTGAAGAACGCGTGCGTCATCAAATGGAAGATGCCCGCGGCCGATGCCCCCACCCCGCACGCGAGGAACATGTAGCCGAGCTGGCTCACCGTCGAATACGCGAGCACGCGCTTGATGTCGTTCTGCACGAGGCCGATCGATGCGGCGAAGATCGCGGTCGCCGCTCCGATCACAGCGACGACCGTGAGCGCGATCGGGGCGAGCTCGTAGAGCACATGGCAACGGGCGACCATGTACACGCCAGCAGTGACCATGGTCGCGGCATGGATGAGCGCCGACACGGGAGTGGGGCCTTCCATCGCATCGGGGAGCCACACGTAGAGCGGGATCTGCGCAGACTTGCCGGTCGCCCCGACGAAGAGGAGAAGCCCGATCGCCGTCGCGACGGCCCCGCCCATGGGCAGGAGGTGCGGGGCGGCGGCGAACACCTTCGTGTAGTCGAGCGTGCCGCACGACCACCAGATCAGGAACATCCCGAGCAGGAATCCGAAGTCGCCGATCCGGTTGACGATGAACGCTTTCTTCCCGGCTTCGACCGCCGACGGCTTGAACGCCCAGAAGCCGATCAACAAGTACGAGCAGAGCCCCACGCCCTCCCAGCCCACGAACATGACGAGGAAGTTGGCCCCCAGGACGAGCGTGAGCATCGAGAACGTGAACAGGTTCAAGTACAGGAAGAAACGCTTGAACCCGTCGTCGTGCCCCATGTAGCCGAGCGAATAGACGTGGATCAGGAAGCCCACGCCCGTGACGACGAGCGTCATGAGCGAGGACAGAGGATCGAGCAGGAACGCGACGTCCGCGCGGAACGAGCCCACGGCGATCCAGGTCCAGACCGTCTGGACGATCGTCCGCTCCTCGGCCGGTCGCCCGAGGAGGGCGAAGAAGCACGAGAGCGCCACCAGGAAGGCCACGCCGACGACGCCGCACGAGACGATCCCCACGGTCTGCCGGGGCAGGCGGCGTCCGAGCGCCAGGTTCAAGAGGAACCCGGCGAGCGGCAGCGCGGGAATGAGCCAGAGCTGCTCGAGCATGGCCTCGCCTATCCCTTGAGCAGGTTCACTTCGTCCACGTACACGGTCTCGCGCGCGCGGAACACGTTGATGATGATCGCAAGCCCGACCGCGACCTCAGCGGCCGCCACGACCATCACGAAGAACACGAACACCTGGCCGTCCAGGTTGTCGAGCGCCCGCGCGAACGCCACGAGCGTGAGATTCGCGGCGTTGAGCATCAACTCGATGCACATGAAGATGACGAGCGCGTTTCGCCGAACGAGCACTCCGGTCACGCCGATCACGAACAGTGCCGCAGCGAACACGAGGTACCAGCTCGTCGGGACGACTTCGGGCAGGCTCACGATTGCCCCTCCTGCGCTTCGGGCGAGATGGGGCCCGTGTGGACCGCTTCCCCGGAGACGGGCGCCGGGCGCGCTCCGGACGTCGGAGCCGCGGTCGTGCGGGGTGACGCGGGCGCGGGACGCGAGGCCACGAGATCGCTCTTCCGCTTCGCGAGCACGACCGCTCCGATGATGCCGACGAGCAGGATGAGAGAGGTCACTTCGAACGGGAACAGATAGTCCGTGTAGAGGCGAAGCCCGATCGCTTCCGTGTTCCCGACGCGGGCGACCACGTCGGCCGTGTCCCGTCCCGAGGGGCCGAGCGCCCACGGTTTCCGGATCATCGCGACGAACAGCGCGGCGAGCGCGATGCCGAATCCCCATCCCAGAACCCGTCGGGCCGCGTGATGGAGCCCGTCGTCGATGTCGTGGCGCAGATTGAGCAGCATGATCACGAAGATGAACAGCACCATGATGGCGCCGGCATAGACGACGACCTGCACCGCGGCAATGAACGGCGCATTGAGGAGCACGTACATGCCACCCAGACTCACGAACGTGAGCACGAGATAGAGCGCCGACACGACCGGGTTCCGCTGGATGACGACCATGAGGGCCGCGACGAGCCCGATCACGGCGAAGGCGACGAAGAAATACGGCGTCACCGGTTCATCCACAGGTAGCGCACGAGGCCCGTCGCCATGACGTTCGCGAGCGCGATCGGGAGCAGCACCTTCCAGCCGAACGCCATGAGCTGGTCGTAACGCAGGCGCGGCCAGGTCCAGCGCACCCACACGAAGAAGAAGCACAGGAACGTCCACTTGAGCGTGAACCAAAGCACGCCCCAGAGCGCCGCCGGGAGGAACGGCGGGACGGGGCCGTGCCAGCCGCCCAGGAACAGCGTCGTGCAGATGCCCGCGATCGCCATCATGTTCATGTACTCGGCCATGTAGAAGATCGCGAACTTCATCGACGAGTACTCGAGGTGATATCCGGCCACGATCTCGGACTCCGCCTCCGCGAGATCGAACGGCGAGCGGTTGCACTCCGCGAGCATCGTGACCAGGAAGATGAGAAACGCGATCGGCTGGGAGAGCGCGAACCAGACCTTCGACTGCGCCTCGACGATCGCCACCGTCGAGAGCGATCCGGTCGCGAGGACGACCGACACCACCGCGAGCCCCATCCCGAGCTCGTAACTGATCATCTGGGCGGCCGCGCGCAGACCGCCAAGCAGGCTGTACTTGTTGTTCGACGACCACCCCGCGAGCACGACCGTGTAAACGCTGAGCGAGGACATGGCGAGGAAGAGGAGGATCCCGATGTTCACGTCGCTGATGATCGCGTTCGGCGCGACGGGGACGATCGCGACCGAGACGAACGCGGGCACGAACGCGATGAACGGCGCGAGGAGGTACACCGCGTGGTGCGCCTCCTGCGCCATCACGTCTTCCTTGAAGAAGAGCTTGATCACATCGGCGAGCGGCTGGAGGAGCCCGTACGGCCCCACGCGGTTCGGACCGGGACGGAATTGAATGTGGGCCGCCACCTTGCGCTCGACCCACGTGTAGAACGGCAGGATCCCGAGGAACACGCCCGGAACGAGCAGGATACCGACCGCCGTCCACAGCCAGCGCTGGGTCTCCGGGCTCATTCCTTGAAGGAAGGACATCCGTGTCGGGGCTCGAGCGGCGGTCAGACCGCGGCCGTGGCCCGCTCCTCAAACGCCCGCAGCTCGTCCCGCCTGCGGTTCGCGATGCAGCGCTTCTCGCGCACGTGGAACTCGAACTCGGGACGGAAGCGGTCGATCACGGACATGACCGGCATGGCCGCGGCGTCCCCGAGCGCGCAGAAGGACTTCCCGAGGATCATGTCGCACATGCGGTAGAGATGATCGATCTGCTCCATCCGCGCCTCGCCGGCCTCGAACTGGAGCAGGATGCTCTCCATCCAGTGCGTTCCCTCACGGCACGGCGTGCACTTGCCGCACGACTCGTGGCGGTAGAAGCGCGTGATGTTGAGCGCGAGATCGACCATGCACGTCTGCTCGTCGATGAACACACAACCGCCCGAGCCGAGGAGCGTCCCCGCGGCCGCGCACGACTCGAAGTCGAGGCCGACGTCCAAGTGCTCGGTCGTGAGCATCGGGACGGACGAGCCGCCGGGGATGATCGCCTTGAGCTTCATTCCGGACTTCATGCCGCCCGCGTACTCTTCGAGCAGCGTGCGGATCGGAAGGCCCATCGGAATCTCGTAATTCGCGGGACGGTTGACCGGTCCCGACACCGACATGACCTTCGTGCCGGGACTCTTCTCGGTCCCCCACGCGCGGAACCACTCGGCGCCGCGAAGCAGGATGTCGGGCACGTTCATGATCGTCTCGACGTTGTTGACGACCGTCGGACACGCGTACAGGCCTTCGACCGCGGGGAACGGCGGCTTGAGACGTGGATTCCCGCGCTTCCCCTCGAGCGAGTTCAGGAGGGCCGTCTCCTCGCCGCAAATGTAGGCGCCCGCCCCCATGTGCACGTGCGCGTCGAGATCGAATCCCGAGCCCAGGATGTTCTTCCCCAGGTAGCCGGCTGCGCGCGCCTCCTCGAGCGCCTTCTGGAGGATCGGCTCGAGGAACATGAACTCACCGCGCACGTAGAGGTAGCAGGCGTGCGCGTTGATCGCGTAGCTCGTGAGGAGGATGCCCTCGAGGAGCTGATGCGGATTCTTGAGCATCAGCTCGTGATCCTTGAACGTCCCCGGCTCCGACTCGTCGGCGTTGATGACGAGATACTTGGGCTTCGGCGAGTCCTTGGGGACGAACGACCACTTCTGTCCGGTCGGGAAGCCGGCGCCGCCACGACCCCGCAAACCCGAGGCCTTGACCGCGTCGATGACTGCGGCCGGCGCCATCTTCTCGCCCACGACTTTCTTCGCGGCCTGATAGCCGTCGTAGTGCGTGCGGTAGCCCTCGAGGCCGGTGAGCCCCGGGGCGTCGATCGCACGGAACAGGTTCTTGTCCCTCTTCAGCGGCATGCGCGTCGTCCCTGGAATGGCGTCACGAGAGGGAATCGAGGATCCGGTCCACTTCGGACTCGGTGAGGTTGTAGTGGTAGCGCTCCTCGTTGATCTGGAGCATCGGGGCCATGCCGCACGCGGCCAGGCACTCGACTTTCTTCAGGGTGAACTTCCCGTCCTTCGTCGTCTCGCCGGCTCCGATCCCGAGCTTCTTCTCGAGGTGCTTGACGATTCGCTCCGCGCCCATGAGCGAGCAGGAGAGCGTGCAGCACACCTGGACGATGTGCCGGCCCGTCGGCGCCAGGTTGTACATCGTGTAGAAACTCGCGACCGCGGCGACGTCCGCCTCGGAGACCTCGAGCGACTTCGCGACCAGCTCGATCGCCTCCTCGGAAATGAATCCGAAGCGCTTCTGCGCGAGCCAGAGGGCAGGCATGATCGCGGAATCGCGCTGATCAGACGGGTAGCGCGCGAGATACTCCTTGATCCGCGCCTGGTCGGCCGCGTCGAACGCAAGCGGCTTCCCCACCCGAACGAGGTCGAGCCCGACCTTCGCGGTTTTCAATCCCACTCGAGCGCCCCCTTCTTCCACACGTAGACGTAGCCGACGAAGAGAATCGCGACGAACAGGAACATCTCGACCAGCGCGAGCAGGCCGAGCTTGTCGAACGCGACCGCCCACGGATAGAGAAAGACGATCTCGATGTCGAACAGGATGAAGAGGACGCCGATCAGGTAGAACTTGACCGAGAACCGCTCGCGCGCGCTCCCGAGCGGCAGCACGCCGCACTCGTAGGGGGAGAGGTCCACCGCCGTCTTCCGCGGCCGGCCGAGGAACCTCGAGAGCACGATGAGCGCCGCCGAAAGTCCCAGAGCGAGCAGGGTCAGGATCGCAATCGGCAGGTAGGACGACAGATCCAAGCGATTCTCCGGTCCGATGGTCGGCGCGCCCGAGGACCGGGCCGCACCTCGCGAGAAAGGTGGGATTCCGAGCGCGAAATCTAGCGGGCAAGCGGGGTTAGGTCAAGCTTCTGCCCGCTTGTGCGGACCGAGCCTCCGGTCGTAAACTCAGCGCCCATTCATTGGCAGGCCCTTCGGGGTCCATGGCACTTTCCTTTTTTTCCGGAGATCCCCCCATGAGATCGCTGCGTTTCACGCTGGCCGCCGCACTCGTGTTCCTGGCTCTTCCTACGATCGCTTCCGCACAGACCTCACCTTGTTGCGTCGTCCCGGACAACGGGTCGGGCACGGCCAATCATCCACCGAATTGCGTGACCGGCTACCAGGGGCCGATGGAGATCGTCGACGGGCTCATGCCGGTCGGCACGGTCCAGATTGCCGCGAAGCTCCACTCGTTCACGGGGCTCGTTCAGGTTCCGGGCGGATCGCTCGGCGGCATGAAGGAGAACTGGAACGCGACACTCGACATGGCGATGGCCGGAACGGGTGGCTTTGCCGCCTACAACCGGTTCCTTCAGATTCCGGTGGTCGGCGAGTCGCACTCCGCGCCGCGCGTTCCGTTCGCGATCACGCAGCCGTTCGCAACGACGCTCTGGACGCTCCAGGGCCAGATCACGCTCGACCCCGACTTCGACCTGCTGCGCGTCACGGCGGGCGACGGGTTCGGCATGCCGAGCCCCGGGAACACGACGTTCATCTCGAGCGGCGGAGGATGGGCGGTCGACAGCTTCTTCGACATCACGTACCGGATCGACTTCGTCGGAAACCCGGCCGGTCCCTTCGCCGGACGGTCGGGCAGCACGACCCGCACGGCCCGGTTCGACATGTGCCACGAGTTCCCGACGCCGGCGGCTCCCGCGAGCTGGGGTGCCGTGAAGGCGTTCTATCGCTAGGTTCTATCGCTGATGCGCGTTCCGGCGGCCTCCGTGCGCAGTCGCCGGAAACAGAAGGAGCCGGGTCCTTAGGGCCCGGCTCCCTTTCATTGCACTCCGGCGTGGTGCCGCGTGTCTCAATGGAGCTTCTTGATGGCCTCCGTGAGCGCGGGCACGATCTCGAACGCGTCCCCGACGATGCCGTAGTTCGCGATCTTGAAGATGGGCGCATCCGCGTCCTTGTTGATCGCGACGATGCAGCGTGCGGACGACATGCCGGCCAGGTGCTGGATCGCGCCCGAGATCCCGATCGCGACGTAGAGCTTGGGGGAAACGGTCTTTCCCGTCTGTCCGACCTGCTCCGAGTGAGGCCGCCATCCGGCGTCCACGACCGCGCGCGAAGCGCCGACCGTGGCTCCGAGCGCCTTCGCGAGATCCTCGATCAAATGGAAGTTCTCGGGACCTTTGAGACCGCGTCCGCCCGAGACGATGATGTCGGCCTCCGTGAGATCCGCGGGACCCGAGGTCTGAGCGGACGTGCCTCCCACGTTCGACTTCGCCTGCGAAACGTCGAATGCGAACTCGAGCGGCGTGACCGGGGCGGTCGCACCCGAACGATGCTCGACGAGCGGGAACACCTTGGGCCTCAAACTCGCGAGCGCGGGCTTCCCCGGGAACGCGACGCGCTGAACGGCCTTTCCCGCATAGACGGGACGGGTCGCGACCAGGCGGCCGCCTTCGAGATCGAGGTGCGTGCAATCGGTCGCAAGCCCGACACCGAGGAGTGCTGCGACGCGCGGGGCCAGATCCTTCCCCATGGCACTCGCCGAAAAGAGAACCGCGCCGGCATCGCTCTTCTTCGCCGCCGCGGCGACGGCCACGGCGTAGCCCTCGGGCTGATACTTCGCGAACGACGCATCCGACGCAAACCACACCTGGTCGGCTCCGAACGCCCCAGCCTCGGCGGCCGGGCCTTCGCTGCCGGGCGCGCCGACAAGGAGTGCGATCACATCCCCGCCCATTCCGGCGTCCGCGAGGCGACGCGCTTCGGAGACCGCCTCGTACGAAGTCCTTCGGATCTCGCCTTCACGCTGCTCAATGAACACGAGGATCGCCATCAGATCACCTTCGCTTCTTCGCGCAGGAGTCGCACGAGCTCGGGCACCGCAGCCGCGCCTTCGCCGACGATCTTTCCGGCGCTGCGCTCCGCGGGGAGTGCGAGCGAAACGACCTCGAGCCCGGCGTCGCCCAGTGCCGCCGGGCGCTCCTCGATCGTCTTCTTCTTCGCGGCCATGATCCCCTTGAGCGACGGATAGCGCGGCTCGTTCAACCCCTTCTGACAGGCGACCACTGCGGGGAGCGCGAACGTCACGTCTTCGAGGCCCCCCTCGATCTCGCGCTGCGCTTTCGCGGCCGCGCCCGCGCCCGTGCCGCTCAGCTCGAGCTTCGTCACGACCGTGACACACGGAAGACCGAGCAGCACGCCGAGCATCGGTGCCACCTGCGCCTCGTCGTCATCCACCGCCTGCTTGCCGCACAGGACAAGGTCGTATCCCTTGTCCTTAAGCTCGGCCGCGAGCGCGCGCGCGACCTGGAGCGAGTCCGGCTCGCCCTGCGTTCCGAGAAGCACGGCGCTGTCGGCTCCCATCGCGAGCCCGTTCTTGATCGTGGCCTGGAACGAAGCGGGGCCGACCGTGACGAGCACGACGTCGCCCCCGTGCGCCTCCTTGAGCTTCAAGGCCTCTTCGATCGCGAACTCGTCGTAAGGGTTGATGACCATCGAGACCCCGGCGGGGTCCAGGTGTTTCCCGTCGGCCGCGATCTTCACGCGCGTGTCGGTCGCGGGCACGGGCTTCATGCAGACGGCGATCTTCACAGAGTGGTCCTTCCGGAGACGGTGGGTCGTTCCGCGGGGCCCTACGAAAGCTTTCTGTTGGGCTCACAAGGAATTCGGCGGCCCGGATGGGCCGCCGGTCGGGCCGTATCTTGGGCATGGCCGGGGGACCGGTCAAGCGGCAGGCAGGAGTCCTCCCAGAAAAGCTTGTGGCGGGCGGAGTTCTGGCTCCCTGCCCTGGCCGATCGAGCGACGGGCCGCCCTATCGCAGCGCGGGGTATCCGGGCTAGGATGCGCGCCCGATGCCCCGAACCGGAAAGAGCAAGCGATCGACGAAGCAGGGCGAGCCCGCAGGGCGAGCGCCCCGGCCACCCCGGCAACCCGGACCTCTCCGGTGGTTCGTGTTCATGGGGGTCGCCGCACTCCTCTGCGGGATCTACCGCGCGTTCACGCCGGCCGTCTCCGATTTCGGCGACAGCAGCGAGTTGACGCTCGTCCTTGCGCGAAACGGCATCGCGCATCCGACCGGGTATCCGCTCTACGTCCTGTTCGGGCACGTGTTCGTGCGGCTCGTGCACGCACTCGGCGCGAGCTGGCCGGAAGCCGCGTCCCTGTGGAGCACTCTCGGCGCGGGAGTCGCGCTCGTGTTCCTCGCGCTCTCGGCCTGGACTCTCACGCGCGTCACCCTCCCCGACGCCGGCCGAGAGGTGCGCGCGATCGCCGCGGCCGTGCCCGCGGTCGCGTTCGGGCTCCATCCCGTCTGGGTCCTCGAGGCGACGCACGCCGAGGTCTACACGTGGCACGTCGCGTGGGCGCTCCTCGCGACCTGGTTCTTCCTTCGTGTCGTGACGCGTGAGCGTCCGGAAAACCGTGATCTCTGGGAGCCATTCGTGGCGGGGCTCGTTGCGGGAGCCGGACTGGCGCATCATCGGACGTCCTTGCTTCTTCTCGGACCGCTCGCGGTCGTTGGATTCGTCCTCGCGCTCCGCAGGTTCGGCCTGAGGCGGACGGGCGTCCTTGTCGCCGTGGCTCTCCTCGGGGCGATCGTGCCGCTTGCGGGCTACGGCTCCATCGCCTATCGCGCGTTCCATCCGGCCGAAGTGCAGTGGCCGGTGCTGGGCCCAAACTGGTCCGACATCTTCGCGCACGTGAACGGCCGCGAGTTCCTCCATTACCTCGGGCGGTTCGCCCCCGATCCCGACACAAAGGATCTGCTCGAGCGCTGGGTCTTTCCGGCCGTCGCGGTCGGGCTCCTTGCGCTCATCGGCTCCGCCCTGCTCGCGAAACGCGCCGGCCAGTGCGCGAGCGCACCCCTTGCGATCGGAGCGATCGCGTTTGCGACCGCACTTTCGGCCGGGCTCTCGTTCGCCTACGGGGTTCCGGATCCGGGGACGTATTTCTTGATGCCGATGGCCCTCGGCGCAGCCGGCATGGCCCCCCTCGTCCTCATCGGGCTCACGGGGGAGCGCGGCCGGCGGGCGGTCACCGCGAGTGTTGCGAGCATGACGTTCGGCGTGCTCCTTGCGGCCGTGATCGCGGCGCTCTGTCTCACGTCCCTGCAAATGGCCGGGGAACGGCTCAGGGTGGTGACCGCGAACGACCGGATCGTGCGCGAGATGTGGGAGGCGATCCCCGGGGACTCGGCGATCGTCCTGTGGCCGTGGGACGCGTACACGAAGCTCAGGGAGTATCAAGTGTTCGCCGGAGAGAAGCCGGCGCTCTACGTCGCGAACCCCGCGCTCCTCGGATACCCGAACGCGCGGCGCGCGTTTCGTGAGCGCTTCGGGGCCGACCCGATCGCGGGCCTCGAGAACCCGCGCATTCGCGCGGGAAGCGCCGAAGAGGAATCGCGGCTCGATGCGCTCTACATGGACATCGCACGCAACGTGAGCGCGCAGACGCCGCTGCCTGTCATCTACATGGATCCGGGCGCCGGCATCCTGCGCCGGCTCGCAAAACCTGCAGCACCGCCACCTGCTGCGCAGCAACCTGCCGTACCGCCCCGCTAGTTCGCGACGCGAGGCGCCGGCCAGACGTCGCTGCCGACCTTCCAGTCGAGGCGTTCGATTCGCTTGTCCGGACCGGGCACCGGCCGCACCTCCCCGTAATCGCGAAGCGAGAAGAACGTCGAGTCCGACATCGGAACGAGAATCCACTCGTTCGCGGCGAGCACGCCGTCGCGTGCGCGCACGTCGAGTCGCGTGCCGTTTCCGAGCTGGTACACGCCCTCGTAGCCCTTGAGCGTGGCCTCCGGAACGCGCGCGCGACCCGCGCGGGGATCGAGTGCAATTGCCGGCAGGTTCGTCGGCGGTGGCGCTTCCCCCTTCACGATCGCGGGAATGGCCTGCCGCATGAGGTCGTTCGCGCCGGAGTGCACGTTGCCGCAGAACGCGACCGCGACTCCGGTCGCGCTGTCGTAGTCCGCGAACGCGCGGTAGCCGTTCGTGCTCCCGTTCCAGTTGAGCTTCCCCGAGCGAACGAACGATTGTCTCGGCCCCTCGCCCATCTTTCCCTCGACGACGGCCCGCGTGAGCGTGTGGAGATCGCGCGCATTCGAGAACACGGAGCCGGCGCCGACCAGGAACGTGAGGTCCTTGGGCGGAGCGTTCTCGATCCCGCGAAGGCCGGGAACGTAGCTCGGAGCGCGTCCCGGAAGGATCTCGCCGGCGGTGGGATTCGACGTGTGGGCGAGGTCGAGCTTCGCGAACACGCGCTCGCGCACGAGGGTCGAGTAATCCTGGCCGCTCGCAAGCTCGAGCACGCGCGCGAGGACTGCGTACCCGCCCGAGCTGTACGTTCCGCTCGTTCCGGGCTCGAACAGGAACGTGGCCTTCTTCGCGAGCTCGACCATGTCGGCCGCCGTGCGAGGGGTCGACTCGTTGGTGTCATCGGTCATGCGGTGGGGAATGCCGGCCCGGTGGCGAAGGAGCATCTCGACCGTGATGCGGTCCCCGTAGGGGAATCCGGATCCACTTCCCGATCGTGTCCGCCATCGCGAGCTTCCCCTCCTGGATGAGCTCGGTCGCGACGATGATCGTGATCGGTTTCGTAATCGAGGCGATGCAGAAGCGCGTGTCCGGCGTCACGGGCACGGCGAGCTCGCGATCCGCGAGCCCGTAGCAACGGTCGATCAGGATCTTTCCGTTCTGGGAGACCACGACCTGGCCCGCGAGGTGACCCGCGTCCACGAACGGCTTCACGTACGCATCGAGGGCGGCGGACGCCTTCGATGCGCCGGGACCGGTTGCCGCCGCGGGATCGGTCGAAACAGCGCACAATGCGAACGACAGCGGTTCGACCGCGAGCAGGATGGATGCAGCCCACGCCGCGATCGCGGCGCGGGGAGTCGACAAAGGCATGACGAGGGCCCTCCTCGCGCGTTGAGATGGAGATTCCCCCGGCAGGGTTGGAGCGCGCTCCGCTGGACAACCCGGGCTCCGTCTCTCACGATGAAGACCGTCCCGGAGTGCCTGCCCGTGCCCGATCCTGCCGTTCGACTTCTGTTCGTGTGCACCGAGAACTCGAACCGGTCGCAAATGGCCGAGGGATTCGCACGCGCCCTCGGGGGTGCGGCGGTTCACGCCGAAAGCGCCGGATCCCGTCCATCGGGCAGCGTGAACCCGCGTGCGATCCAGTTCATGGCGGAACGTGACATCGATCTGACAGGTCATCGCTCGAAGGGCCTGGACGACGTGGCCACCGGAGCCTCCTGGGACGCCGTCGTGACCATGGGTTGTGGGGATGCGTGCCCGCACGTTCCCGCGCGACTCAGGGAGGATTGGGATCTCCCGGATCCGAAGTCGCTCGACGACGACGGTTTCCGCGGCGTTCGCGACGACATCGCGCGCCGCGTGCGCACGCTGCTGGGCCGGCTCGGCGTTCCTCCGCTCACACGGGCGGGCGAATGATCCGTGCGATCACGAGTCCGCCCAGGAACCAGCCCACCGTCTGATCGATCAGGGCCGCGCACGTGTAGGTATCCGGGAAGCCGTACCAGTTCCAGTGCGAGAGATCGATCACGATGAACGCGAACACGCCGAGCATCGTCACGAACAGAACCCGCACGGAGTACTTCGGGATCGCGGCGGCGGCAAGGAAGAGAAGCATGGCCGCGATCGCAGCGGCGAGGATGTTGGTCACGAGCTCGACCACGAACTGAGAGGGCGACATCGGCTGGCGGTTGGCCGGTGCGATCACGAGGATCCCGGTCGGTCCGAGACGGTAGCGATCGGACCAGTCCTTCATGGCCGCTTCTTCCTGCTCCTTCGTGCGTTCAACCTTCTGGTCGTAGCCCGGAAAGAAATAGAGCCCGGGGCCGGGCACGTGCGTGCGGAGCGCGTTCATCATCGCGGGCTCATCCGGAATCGTTCGGATGCCGGCCTCCCCGAGCGGAAGGACCATGTGCGAAATCGCACTCCACCCGAACACGACCAGTCCTCCGAGGAGGCCGGCGAGAAGGATTCGTTTCATCCCCCGCTCCTTTCCGCGCGTACCTCAGCGCGCGATCACGATCCGCGTGACACTCGACTGCCCCCGCCACCGAAGCTGTGCGAAGTAGAGCCCCGGCGGAACCTGGTTCCCGCGATCCGCCCGACCGTCCCACGCGACGTCGTGGCGGCCCGCCGGGCGCTCACCCTGCACGAGCGTCGTCACGAGCCTCCCGTCGACGGCGAGGACGCGGAGCTCCGCCCGCCCCGCTTGCGGGAGCGTGAACGCGATCCGGGCCGCTCCGGCGACCGGATTCGGCGAAACGCTCGGCGGCGCGAGCGCGAGCCGCGAATCGCCAAGCTTCGGCGACGGTTCGTCGGCCGACACGACTTCGGGAGCGAGCTCGGCGAGGAGCCGCGAGGCCGTGGCCGGTGAGATGAACACGTGCTCCTCGTTCGTGTCCGCCCAGTAGACCGCGTCGAACGGCGAGCCTCCCGCCGGATCCGGGAGGGCCGAGACGTCGAGAAAGAGATCCGAGTCGTCGAGATCGAGCGCGCTCACGGTCGGGATGAAGCAGTGCGCATCGTGCAGCGCCACGATGTCGCCAAACGGGGCCACCGTCGCGTCGAGCTGCGCGAGAGAAGCACGCCATCCTCCCGGCGCGTTGTCGTAGGGCTTCGTACCCGACACGGTCACGACCCGCGTCTGGTCCGTGACGAGAAAGATGCGGAGGCGGCCGTTGAAGACCGTCCCGGAGCCCCCGTCGGGGAGGGCCCAGATGTCGCCGCGGATCGTGGTCAGGAGATTCGAGAAGTTGTAATCCACGAGCTGGGCGCCCGCCGCGTAGCCCTGACCGAGCGCGTTCCCAGCCCCGTTCGCGAACGCGACGCGACGCGGCTGCGCCGGATAGCCGCCGAGGAGCGCGAGCTCGCTCTGGAACGTTGCGCGCAAGGGATCCGCGGCGGCGGTCGAGCCGCTCGTGCTGCCGAACTGGTAGACGAGCATCTGGCGGGCGGCCGGACGGTTCAGGATGTCGCGGAAGAGTGCCGCGTCCGCGGATTGACTGGCGAAGAACTCGACCCAGTGCTGGAGACCGAGCGGAATGTTCGCGCCGCGTTGCGGCGCGTCGAACGAAACGAACGTGCGCACGCGGTGCGGGATCGCATTCGACTCGAGCCACGTGAGACCGTAACGGGCCACGAGGCCGCCCATGCTCGCACCGACCACGAGCACGGTCTGCTCCGGGGCGATCGCCTCCTCGACCTGACGCAGGAGCGCGGTGAACACGAACGCGTTTCGCTGCAGGTAATCGGTTGCGTCCGTGAAGTCGAGCACGACCGCGTCGAAACCGCGCGTGCCGAGGCTCTCGACGAGCCCCTCCTGGTTGAGCTGCGTGTAGAGCTCGTCCCAGTCCATGGTGTTCTCGAGATCGAAGCCTTCGATCACGAGGACCGGGTTCTCGAGCGCCGCATGCCCCGGCGCGAGCAGGACGAAGCCACGGCCCGTGCCGGTCGCGCCCAGGTAAGGCACGGTCGCCGTCACTTCGATCGTGTCCTGCGGAGTGGGAACGGAACCGCCCGCGACGCGATGCGAGGACCACGGACCGGCCACGGCCGCCGACGTGGTCGTCATGAGCACGATGGAGAGCAGAAGGATTCGGGCGGGTGTCACGGAGCGCATGGCGAAGCAGGATACCACGCCCGACTTGAAGGGGTACGGGCGTGGCCGGTACACTCCTTGTGCCCTGCCGATCGTTGCCGTCATCCGCGGAGGATCCGATGAGCGGAACCACGACCCAGGCTGCCGGCCGCATCGCGCCGGTGAGCCTCGATGCGCTGCCCCCGTACGCACCCACGGCCTACGTCGACTTCTCGCAGCCCGAGCACCGCGCGGCCTTCGAGAAGGCGCTCGCCGATGTCAAAGCACAGCTCGGCCGCGAATACGAACTCGTGATCGGAGGCAAGCGTGAGAAGGGCCAGGGCACGTTCGAGAGCCTGAACCCCGCCCGTCCGAGCGAAGTCGTGGGCCGCTTCCAGTCGGGAACGAAGGAGCAGGCCGAGCGCGCGATCGAGACCGCACACGCGGCGTTCGCCACGTGGTCGCGCGTTCCAGCCGCCGAGCGTGCGGCGTATCTCGTCGAAGCCGCGCGCCGCATGCGCGAGCGGCGCCATACGTTCAGCGCGTGGATGGTCTACGAGGTCGGAAAGTCCTGGGCGGAGGCCGATGCGGACACCGCCGAGGCCATCGACTTCCTCGAGTTCTACGCGCGCGAGATGCTGCGCTACGACCAGCCCGTGCCGCTCACGCAGCTTCCCGGGGAAAGGGACGCGCAAGTCTATTTGCCGCTCGGCGTGGGGGCGATCGTTCCGCCGTGGAACTTCCCGCTCGCGATTGCGGCCGGGATGTCGAGTGCCGCGATCGTCACCGGAAACACCGTCGCGATGAAACCGTCGAGTGATTCCCCGGCGATCGCCTGGCAATTCTTCGCACTCCTGGAGGAAGTCGGGCTTCCGCCGGGAGTGTTCAACTTCGTCACCGGCGGCGGCGGCACGGTCGGCGACGCGCTCGTGCGTCATCCGAAGACGCGCTTCGTCTCGTTCACCGGATCGAAGGCCGTCGGCATCGGGATCAACAGGCTCGCGGCCGAGGTCCAGCCCGGACAAATCTGGCTCAAGCGCGTGGTCGCCGAGATGGGCGGAAAGGACGCGATCATCGTGGACGAGGAGGCGGATCTCGAGGCCGCCGTCGAGGGCGTCGCGGTTTCCGCGTTCGGATTCCAGGGACAGAAGTGCTCGGCGTGCTCGCGCGCGATCGTTTCGCAAAAGCTGTATCCCCAGTTTCTCGAGAAGCTCAAGGCACGGGTCGAAAAGATCACGGTCGGGGAGCCCGATCACTACGGCACGTACCTGGGACCGGTCGTGAACCAGAAGGCGCGCGACACGATCCTCTCCTACATCGAGTCGGGCAAGAAGGAAGGAAGGCTCCTCACGGGAGGCGGCGCCGTCGCGGGCCAGGACGGCTACTTCATCCAGCCGACGGTGATCGCGGACTTGAAGCCGAACGCGAAGATCGCCCAGGAGGAGATCTTTGGCCCCGTGCTCGCCGTCATTCCCGTGTCCGACTTCGACGAGGCGCTCAAGGTCGCGAACGGAACCGAGTACGGGCTCACCGGAGCGGTCTACACGAAGAACAAGGACAAGATCGAGCGCGCGAAGCGCGAGTTCTTCGTCGGCAACCTCTACATCAACCGGAAGTGCACGGGTGCCATCGTCGGCGCCCATCCATTCGGCGGCTTCAACATGAGCGGCACGGACTCGAAGGCCGGCGGGCGCGACTACCTGCTGCTGTTCCTGCAGGCCAAGAGCATCGCGGAGAAGGTTGGATAGGCCCGTGCCCCATCGCCCCGCTCCCGCCTCGAGGTTGCGCCGGGCTCGCGAACCGGACGGCGCAACCGGGACGATCCTGCGGACGAAGCTGAGCCCGCCCAACCTTCATGGCCTGGTTCTCGAACGCACCCGCCTGATTCAATCCCTCCTCGAGCGCACAGAGACTCCGCTCGCACTTCTCGTGGCCGATGCGGGATACGGCAAGACGACGCTCCTCACGGCCGCGAGCCGGCTCGCCCGGCGCCCGGTCATCTGGTATTCGCTCATGGCCTCCGATGCGGATCCCGTCGTGTTCGGCCGTCACCTGCTCGCGGCGTTTCGGCGCGAAGTGCCGCGCTTCGGAGTCGACTTCGAGCGCACGCTCGAGGAGGTTCGTCCCGGCGCGCGCTCGGCCGAGATCCTGGGCGGCGTGCTCGCGAATGCCGTCTCGACGCTCAAGGGGCCGCGCCATCTTCTCGTGCTCGACGACTTCCACGAGGTGTCGAACGATCCCGGCGTGGTCGCGATGGTCGAGGCCCTGCTGCGCCATCCCCCGGCGCGCCTCGGCCTCTGGATCGCGTCCCGAACCGCACCTCCTCTCGCGCTCGATCGCCTGCGCGCACGCGGGGATGCGTTCGAGCTCGACTCGAGCCAGCTCGCATTCACGAGCGAGGAGCTGGGACGGCTGTTCGACGAGGTCTATCGCCGCCCGCTCGCGCCGGCCGAGATTGACGCACTCGCCGACGCCACGCGCGGCTGGCCGACCGCCGTGCACCTGGTTCACGATTCGCTCGAGCGCCGAAAGGGCTCGACTCTGAGCGAGGCGCTGGCCGAGCTCTCGGAGTCGCCGCTCGAGCTCCACTCCTACCTCTCCTCCGAGGTCTACGCACGTCTCGATGAGGACTCCCGCCGGTTGCTCGAACGCACGGCGGCGGTCAAGCGGTTCGACGTCGCGCTTGCGCAGACTCTCTCGGGCCTCAGGGACGCGCCTCCGCGGCTTACCTCGCTCGCGCGGCGCGGGCTCCTGCGAACGTTTGGAACGGGGCTTTCGGCCTCGTACGAGTGCCACGATCTCGTGCGCCACTTCGTCCGAAGCGAGATCGTGGGGCAGGGCGGAGACGAGGCCTGGCGCACGCTCGAAGCGGACACCGCGCGCGCTCTCGCCGCTCGCGGCGAGAACGAGCGCGCCCTGCGTCACGCGTTGTCGGCGGGCGACGTCCCGCTCGCGTCCCGGATTCTGCGGGACCAGAGCCCGGCGCTCCTTGGCCAGGGTCGCGCGGCCACGCTCCTCGAGTTCCTGGGCGCGCTTCCCGCGGAGGCGATCGCGCGCGACCTCGAGCTCCGCCTGGCGCGTGCCGACGCCCATCAGGCGCTCGGACACTGGAACGAGGCGGAGGAGGACTACGAGGCGGCGCTCGCGATCGCGCGGACGGGGGGCAAGCGGGAGGCCGAGTGCCACGCCTTGATCGGTCTCGGAAAGGTGCTGAACCCGCGCGGGCGTCACGAGCAGGTCCTCGGCATGGCCGAGCGCGGGCTCGCCGTAGCGCGCGGTCTCTCGCTCGCGACGCGCGCGCGGCTCCTTCAGATGAAAGCGGCCGCGCACTTCTACCTCGGGCAGTTTCATGCGGCCGAGTCGATCCTGGACCAGGTGCGGGCGCTGCTGCGCGCGTCGCCCGACCCCGAGCTCCTCGTTCCCACCGTGCACAACCTCGCGATCGCCTACGCGGCCCAGGGCCGCTATCGCGAAGCGTCGCGCGAGTTCCGCGCCGCGCTCGCGCAGGTTCGCGGCAGCTCCTCGCCCCGCGCTGCGCTCTATCTCTCGAATCTCGCCACCCTCTTGGTCGAGATGGGGGAAGTGGCCGAGGCCCGCGCGAGCGCGGAGGAGGGTCTCGCCGCCGCGCAGCGTTTCTCGAACCGCATGCACGAGACGATGTGCCACGAGGCCCTGGCGGAAGTCCTGACACACGCAGGCGATCTCGACGGGGCGCTTTCGGCGCTCAAGCGGGCCGAGGAGCTGAGCGCCGAGCTCCGCATGGACATCGCGACCGCCGATCTCCTGGCTCTCCGCGGCCGGATCTTCTGCGCGCGCGGACAGTACCGTCGCGCGTCGGAGTTCTTCGCACGGGCGATCGAGCATCTGTCCGAGCGGCCCGACGCCACACGGCTCCTTGCGCTCAAGGCATGGCTCGCCTGGTGCGAGCTGCGCGCGGGCCGGCCCCACGCCGCGCGCGAACTCCTCGTCTCGATCCTTCCGCTCGCCGACGCGGGCGAGAACGACGATCACCGCATGCGCGTCCACTACTGGCTCGCCGAGGCCCGGCTCGCCCTCGGCGAGGAGACGAAGGCCGCCGCGAACCTGGGCGTCGCTCTCGCGTGCGCGCGCGAGCGTGGCTACGGGCACTTCCTGCTCGTGCAGGCGCGCGAGGAACCGGCCCCGCTCCTGTTCGCCCTCGGTCGCGCGATCGAAATCGAAACCTGCGCCGCCGCCCTGGTCGAGAGCGGGCCGGCGATCGAGGAAGCGCTGCTCGGGCTCCTCGATCAGGCACCGACCCCGATGGCCGAGGCGGCCCTTTCGATCCTGGGGGAGATCGGCGGCGAGTCATCGGAGACGAGACTCCCCGAGCTTGCGCGTGCGCGCCGCACGCTCGCTTCGGCGATCAAAACAGCGTTGAAGCATGTGAGCGCGCGGGGACGGCGCGGTGTGCGACCGTGGGCCGACGAATCCGGGGCGCCCGCCGTCCGGCTCCAGCTCTTCGGGCCTCCGTGCCTGCTCGTGCACGGGCGATCGGTGCCGGCGTCGAGCTGGCGATCGCAACGCGCGTTTCACATCTTGATTCAGCTCGCGCTCCATCCGCGCGGGATGACGCGCGACGAGTTGCTCGAATGCTTCTGGCCCGGGCGCCAGCTCGCGGCCGGACGCCGGAACTTCCATCCCACGCTCTCTTATTTGAGACGCGTGCTCCCGCGGGCCTCGTGCTCGCCTCTCGTGCGGGACGGAGAGACCTACCGACTCGACTCTGAATACGCACTGTCGTGCGACCTGTGGGAATTCGAGCGCGCGCTCGAGACGTCGCGTCGCGCGGGCAAGAAGAGCGACGCGCACGACCGGCGCGCGGCCCTCGAGACCGCGGCCGGCCTTGCGGCCCGCCCCCTGCTCGAAGGGCTGTACGGAAACTGGGCCGACGAAGTGCAGGCCCGAACGAACGACCGGGTCGAGAGCGTGCTCCTCGAGCTTGCGCCTTTGCGCGCCGAGCAGGGAGAGATCGAGCGCGCGCTCGAGGCCTATCGCCGCGCGGTCGAGATCGACGCGTTTCGCGAGACGACGCGCGTCGCACTCATTGAATGCCTGATCCGTCTTGGAAACCGTCGCGCCGCGGTCGTCGAAGCCGAACGCCTGCGGGAGCTCCTCCGCCGGGAGCTCGGCGTCGATCCGCTCCCGGAGACTGAAACCGCGATTCGAAACCTCCTGGGATCGGAATCGGGAACCGGAGAATCCATGCCGGCGGCTCCCCGCGGCGCGGCCTCCCGGCGACCTCGAACGAACTCGAAGAAGATTTCTCAATCCACAGGAACAGAAGGCGTTGCAGCATCCAGTCAAGCCCGACTCAAGCCCCCCGGTGGAGGCTCCGCGTAATGGCAACCCGGGCACGCCCCTCCCGGCCCAGGCCGGATCGCACGGTTTCGCGTCGATCCCGCGGACGCGCATGGACGCGATTCCTCGGCGGATTCGGTGTGAGGCTCGCGCTCGTGCTCACCGTCGGCTCGCTGAGCACGGGGCTTGTCGGGGTTGCCGGAGCAGGAACGTGGGTGTGGGACCAGGACGAGAATGGTCTCGATGATCGAATGGAGACGGTGCAGGTGGACGGGTACCGCTTCTCCTTCGAGAACGCGGACACGCTCGCCCGCCAGCGATTCCAGGTCTCGCGCATCGTCGGGGGTCTGCTCTACGGCGTGTACGTGCGCTACGCGTCGCCCCCCAGCCCGGCGGACCTGGGCGCACTCGCGTTGATCGGCCTCCCGGTGCGTCATCGCATCGAGTCGCTGCCGGCGGTCCGCGTGACCGGGACATTCGCCCAGGCGATTCTCGCGCGCGGGCTCCCGGGAGTCGTGCGCGTGGAGGTGGTCCCGATCCTCTACCCGGGGGCGCACGACGGCTCGGCCGCGATTGGAGTGCGCGACCCGAGCGAACGGGTCTTCCCCACGTGGGCGGGCCCGGGAGGAGAAACGGAGACCGGAGAGGGCGTGGTCATCGCCTTCCTCGACAGCGGCGTCAACGACGCCGCGGACGGCGGCTATCCGGGCCACGAATCGCTCGCGGGGCGGTTCGTGGGCGGAGCAGCCTTCACGTTGGGGGATTCGCTTCTCGATACTTCGCGGGACGGAACGACGAACCCGAAGGATGAGAGCGGATCGCTCACGACGGCGCACGGGACGCACGTTGCGGCCATTGCGCTCGGCGCGGGGGGCGCCAGCGGTTTGGCTCGCGGCGTCGCCCCGGGCGCTCGTTTCGTGGACGTCAAGGTGCTCGGCTTGACGGGCCTGGGAACCGGAGTCGCTGAAGCCCTCGACTGGTGCATCTCGAATCGCGATCGCGACTGGGGCGATCCCGATCCGGAAGCCACAGGCATCGACGTCATCAACGTCTCGCTCTCGAGCCTCGATGAAAGCGACGGGCAGGATCTCGCTTCGCAGCTTGCGAGCCGCGCGGTCGATCTCGGGATCGTGGTCGTCGCTTCGATGGGCAACGACAGCCGGACCGGAATGGCGCCCTCCCCCGCTGCCGGCGACGGCGTGATCGCGGTCGGTGCGTGGGACGTCCAGCGATCGGGCGAGCCGGGCGACGACGTCTACCCTCTGTTCAACAACTACGGTCCCCGCGCCGGCGATGGCGATCTCGACCTGACCGACGAGGAGAAGCCGGATCTCCTGGCACCCGGAGTCGGAGTCCTCTCCGCGGACGGCGATCTGGGAAGCGACGGCACGCGCTATCGCAGAGCGTCGGGAACGAGCATGGCCGCACCGTTCGTGAGCGGTACTGCGGCACTTCTTCTCTCCGCGTTCCCCGGGCTCGAGCCCGGACAAGTCGCGCATCTCCTGCGCAGCACCGCGCGGCGGAACCTCACGGGCCTCCCGTCCGGCGTCGGAAGAACGACTCCGGGCTGGCTCTCGCCGCGGGGCTTCGGCGTGCTCGACGTTTACGCGGCTTTGCTCGAAGCGCGCGATCCGGAACGGACACAGGTGCGACGCTTCACGCTCACGTCTCTCGACACAGTGCTCGCGGCGGAGGTGTGGACACAGCGCGAGCGCGGCGCGACGCACGTCGTCTTCGAGCGCGCGCCCGACCTGTCCGGCGTGCCGGGGGCGTTTGCGCCATTCGATTCGATCGCTCTCGCCGGCGACTCGACGCTCGCGGACGGCACGAACCTCTCCGCCCACTCGCGCACGTGGCCCGTGCCGCCGTCGGAGTGGCACGTCCCGTTCTGGTATCGGACGGCGTACACCGAAGCCGGCGCACGGTTCTCGGGCCCCGCACGCCGATTCGTGCCCGCGGCTGGTCCGCGCGTGGCGACTCTTCGTGTGACGATCGTTCACAACGCGTACGACAGCGACATCGATGCGGTCGTGCGCGCCGGGGCGCAGGCGAACGCGCCTTCGTTCGCGGTGCCTGCGAGTCAGAGTGCTGTGTCCACGGATTGGGTCGACGGTCTCTCCACGACCGGCAACGTGGCTCTCTCTTTCGAGATCCCCGTGACTGCCGGGACCGTCGACCCTCTTCTACCGCCGTCGCCTTCCGCGCCCTGGTATCTCGACGTCACGGAAGGGGGATTCCTCAATCGAAGCGGTCGCGTCACCCACTTCGACCTCACGCTCCACGAGCCGGGCGGTGACGTCGTCTACGAGGGCGGACCTCTGCCGGCATGGACGGTTCAAGGCCAGACGACCACGGTGCGCATCCCGGTCGGAATCGTGGACGCACCCGCATTCGAATCCGTGGCCGGCCTCGCCATCCTGCCGAATCCCGCACCCCAGGGCGCTGTGCTTCGGTTCCGCTCCCCCGTTCCGATCGCCGGGCCGATCGCGATCCACGACGCTCGCGGGCGCCGGGTCGCGGAGGTCCCCGCGGGTCCGGACGACGGCGCCGCCGGGACCGACCGCTCGTTCCTCCCCGTCGACGGTGCCGGTCGCTCGCTCGCACCGGGACTCTATTTCGCGCGGCTCGGGCCCCTGCGGGCGAGCTTCGTGGTCCTCCCAGTCAAGCGGTAGTCAAGCCCCGCCTGAGACGCTCCGCCCGGCGGTTCGAAGAGGCGACAGCCGTTCTCTCCGAATCGCCGGCAAGCCGGCCTCCGCTCCCTGCCGGCGCAGGAGTCGCCCCTCATGTCCCCATTGAAGGTCGTTCTCACGACCGTTCTCGTGGCGTCATTCGCCACGGCTTCGGTCGCATCCGCTGAGGCTTCCTGGTTGTGGGATCAGAACGCGAACAAGATCGACGACCGCATCGAAACCGTCGAGCTCGAGGGCCCCGGGGCCGCGCACGTCGGGAACACGCTCGCCGGGAAGCTTCGCTTCGCCCTTCTCAATGCGACCGCACCGTTCGAGTACGGCGTCTACGTCGGCTACGACCACCATCCGACGGATGCGGACGCGAGCGCGCTCGCGGTTCTCGGCATTCCCGTCCAGGTGCGCTACGAATCGATCGACTACATCCGCTCGCGCGTCACGTTCCCGCAGGCGCTCCAGATCGCAGCCCTCCCCGGGGTCACCCGCATCGAGACGATTCCGATCTTCTATCCGGTGAACGACATCGCAACGCGTGTCCTGCGCGCGCGCGATTCGGGCGGGGAGCTCTTTCCGAGCGTCTGGAAGCACCTCGGCGTCACGGGCCGTGGCGTCACGGTCGCGATCTTCGACACGGGCGTGAACGATGCGCCCGATGCTTCGATCGGATATCCGGGACACGAGTCCTTGAATGGCAAGTGGGTCGGAGGCGGGAGCTTCTTCGCGGGTCAGCCCGCGCTCAACACGCCGCTCGACGAGAGCGAGAACCCGCGCCACGCAATCGATCCCGAGCTCACGTATCACGGCACCCACGTTGCGGGAACGGCCATTGGTTCGGGTGGCCCGGCCGGTGTTCTCGGCCCGGGAGGTTCCCCCGGCTTCTACGCCGGTCTGGCCCCCGATGCCCGGCTCGTCGACATGAAGGTGCTGTCGGATGCGGGCGCAGGCTTTGGCTCGGCCGACGGGCTCGACTGGCTCATCCACAATCGGTTGAACGACTGGGGACTCACGGGACCCGATTCGATCTATGGCGGCGTGGACGTCGCGAATCTCTCGCTCGGTGGAATGGACGAGTCGGACGGCACGGACGCGAACTGTGCCGCGGTCAACGCCGCCGTCCGGGCCGGAATCGTCGTGTGCGTGGCGTCGGGAAACGACGGCAACACGGCGTTCATGGTCTCCCCCGGCGCGGCCGACCTCGTCGTCACGGTCGGGTCGTTCACCGACAACAACACGATCGCACGCGAGGACGACGTCGTCGCCGACTACAGCAACGAAGGCCCGAGGAATCCCGACTCCGACTCCGACGTGCACGACGAAATGAAGCCGAATGTGCTCGGCTCGGGCACCGGCATCCTCTCGGCCCTCGGTGATCCGACGACCGACGGGAACCTCTACCACCACATCAACGGCACGAGCATGGCCTGTCCTTCGGTCGCGGGGATCGCAGCCCTCGTGCGCTCGGCGAACCCCGGCCTCTCGGCCTCCGAAGTGCGGAGCGTTCTCGAGGACACCGCCGATCACCGCGTGCACGGGGGCAAGCAGCCGCCCGAGGCGGTGGACCCGTTCGGGGAGGATCCGAACTATCACCCGTCGTGGGGATGGGGCCAGACCGACGCCTACGCCGCCGTCAAGGAAGCGCTGAACCCGGCGACCACGCAGATCGTTCGCGTGAGCGCCACGCCGCAGCGCGGGCCGGACGGCGTGCGCGTTCGGTGGTGGAGTCAGCGCGAGATCGGATTGACCCGTTACGCGGTCGACCGCGCACCGGACTCCTATGGCGGACCCGGCGCGTGGACCGAACTCGCGGACGTTTCGGTGCCTGCGCCTTCGACCCAGATCCGGGGCGTTCCGAACCGCCACCCGTACGAGTACACGGACCTCGATCCGTCGCTCGATCCCGCGAGCACGTACTGGTACCGCGTGCGCTGGCTCGAGGGTGGCATCTCCCACGCGGAGCCCGCGCTCGCCGTGCGCATCGACGACAGTCCGGTCGTCGCGCGCGTCCGCTACTCGTGGACGCACGACTATTCCGACGGCGATCTCGCCGTCAAGTTCGGGACCGGAACCAGCACGGCGAACCCCGCGTGGTCACGCCCCGGACTCGGCGCCCCGGCGGCCGATTCGATCGTGACCGTGGCGGGAACACCCTTGCTCGGGACCCTGCGGCACTACTTCCACGTCGATCTCACGGCCGCCGATCTCGTCACCGGATTCCTTCCGCCGGGTGCCGCGAACCCGTGGTTCCTGAGCGTCAAGGAGGGTGGCTTCCTCAACACGAAGGGACGCGTGAACGACTTCTCGGTCACGGTGTTCGGTCCGGGCGGCGAGGTCACGTACACAGCGCCGAACCCGGTGACCGAAACGATCGAAAAGCAGGAGACCGTCTTCTGGATTCCGCTCGATCCCGTACTTGCGCTCAATCACGCTCCGGTGTTCGTGCCGGTCGGTGATCGCAGCGTGGGGGAGGGACTCCCCGTCGACCTCACGGTGACGGCGAACGACGCGGACGGCCAGCCGCTCGTGTACGGCGCGCTCGACCTCCCGCCGGGAGCGAGCTTCAATGCCGGAACGCGTCGCTTCCTGTGGACGCCGACGCACGCCCAGGCCGGTTCGTACACCGTGCGCTTCACGGCACGGGACAACGCGTTCCCCGTCGCCGCGGCCGACACGGAGCGCGTGGCCATCACGGTTCTCGAGCGCGCGCCCGGTGAAAACCTTCCGCCGCTCCTCGACGAGATCGCGGATCGTCAGGCGTTCGTGGGCGAGCCCCTCTCGTTCCGCGTGATGGCGCGCGATCCCGAGGGAGCGGCGCTCCAGTACGCGATGCTCCTGCCGCCGAACGGCGCCACGCTCGACCCGGTGAGCGGCGTGTTCGAGTGGACGCCCACCCTCGCCGAGTTCGGTCCGCACGAACTGCGTCTGACCGCGACCGACCCCGGGGCCCTCGCGGACACGGTGATCGCGCGCATCGAAGTCGCGCAGCTCGGTGCCGGACCGCTGCCGCCCGTTTCGTGCGAGGAATCGGCCGACCACCTCGAGGGGATGGTGGACGCCGGGGCGGCGCCCCTGTTCACGAGCGAGCAGCACATTCCGTTCACCGCACCGGCCGGAATCCAGCGGATCGAGGCGACGCTCACCTGGTTCGGCGGACCGGCCGTGGATCTCGACTTCTACCTGCTCGACGCGGACTCGAACGTCGTTCAATCGGCCGGCAGCACGAATCCGAGCGAGCATCTCGTGTACGCAACGCCGGAGCCGGGGAACTACATCTGGCGGATCGTCTCGTACACGAATCCCGACACCGCGAACTTCGCGATCGACATGACTCGGTGCATTGCCCCCGTCGTCGCGGTCGAAGACGGAGCGGTGGCGCTCGCTCCCACGCTCTCGTTCGCGACGCCGAATCCGTTCCGCACGACGACGCGCGTCGCGTTAACGCTGCCACGGTCGGGAACCGCGTCGCTTCGCATCTACAACGTGGCGGGACGTCTGGTGCGCACGCTCGTGGACGGTCCGCTCGCCGCCGGCGTGCACACGCGCGTCTGGGACGGTCGCGGAGACTCGGGTGTTGCGGCCGCGCCCGGCATGTACTTCTACCGGTTCCGGGCGGAAGGCCGGACGCTCGGACAGAAGGTGCTCTTCGTGCCCTAGGGGCGGGCGCGGAGCACGGCTCTCTCCAGGGAGCGGAGATGTTGGGAGAGAGTCGGCCCCCCGGGCGCTCGGCGCCCGGGGGGTGCTTTCGTTGGTGAAGGGTGAGGCTAAGTGAGCGTGAGACTACGGCCCGACGAGAGTCAGGCGGCCGCGCGCG
>JBOHUC010000017.1:0-17034 GCA_050733935.1 Candidatus Eiseniibacteriota bacterium
GTCCTACCTCGCGAAGGCGCCGCCCGTGGCCCGCACGCGCACGAGCGCGCCCGCCTCGTCGGCCGCTCCGGCGCCCGCCGCGGTCGTTCCCGCCGGCGCGTCTCTGCCGCCCACCGCAGGATCCGCCCCCGCAGGAGGGGCACCCGCGAGCTCGCCCCGCTGATCAAACGCACCCGATCGCGCGTGTGATAGGTTTCCCCGGCCCGTACGCCCGGGCGGGAGGTGCGCGTGATCGAAGTTCGGGGACTCACGAAGCATTACGGCACGTTCGTCGCGGTCGATGACCTGAGCTTCTCGGTCGCGCCCGGCGAGATTCTGGGACTCGTCGGTCCGAACGGCGCCGGAAAGACGACGACCCTTCGCTGTCTCGTCGGGATCCTCCGCCCGACGAGCGGGACGCTCTCGGTCGGCGGCTACGACCTGGTCGCCCAGCCGGTCGAAGCGAAACGCCGCCTCGCGTGGCTTCCCGACGAGCCCCATCTCTTCGAATACCTCACGGTCGACGAGCACCTCACGCTCACCGCGCGGCTCTATCACGCACCCGATGCGGTCGCCCGCGGGAAGGCCCTCCTCGAGGAGCTCGAGATCGCGGACAAGGCTGGTGCCCTGCCCGGCGAGCTGTCCCGCGGCATGAAGCAGAAGCTCGCGATCGCGTGCGGACTCCTGCACGATCCGTCCGCCATCTTTCTCGACGAGCCGCTCACCGGTCTCGATCCGCTCGGCATTCGGCGCATGAAGCAGACGATCGTCGAGCGGAAGAGGCGGGGTGCCGCACTCGTCGTCTCGTCGCATCTCCTGCACCTGGTCGAGGAGATCGCCGATCGCGTGCTCATCCTCAACGCCGGAAAGCGGGCTGCCTACGGCTCGCTCGAGGAGATCCGCGCGCAGGCGCCGGGCCTCTCGCGCGACGCGAACCTCGAGGACATCTTCCTCACCGTGACCGGAAAGGGCGAAGGCCCGCACGCGTGATCGAAGTTTTCGGTTTCCTGCTCGCGCGGTCGATGCGGAACCGCTTCGCGCGCCGTCTCGCACGCCTGCGCGAGCCGCGCTACCTCATCCCCACTCTCGTGAGCGTGGGCTGGGTCGTCTTCTGGGCGAGCCGCGCGTTCGTCGGGGACGGAAACGTGCGGATTCGCACGATGCCGTGGGCGGAGGACCCGCAGGGACTGCGCGAGGGCACGATCCTGTTCGGGTCGCTCGTGTTCTTCATCTACGTGGCGATTCTCTGGATCGTCCCGTCGAAGGGCGCGGTGCTCGACTTCACCCCGGCCGAGGTCCACTTCCTCTTCACCGCACCGGTGAGCCGCCGGCAGATCGTTCACTACAAGCTCATTCGAGCCCAGATCGGGATCCTCTTCGGAGCGACGATCGCCGCCTTCTTCTGGAGCGGGAAGCTGCTGAGCCTCGGCGGCCTCGCCCGCGTGGTCGGGTTCTGGCTCATGTTCGCGAACCTTCACCTGCACACGATCGGGGCGGGGTTCGTGCGCACCGGCCTGATCGAGCAGGGGGTGACGGGCCTCAAACGGCGGATCGTGCCGATCCTCGTCGTCCTCCTGTTCGTGGTTGGGTTGATCGTGGGGACGCTCCAGGCGTGGCCCGCGATTGGAGAGGCCGCGAACGGGCTGATCGGCGACGACGGAGACTTCTCGCAGAAGGGTCTCTCGAACTTTCTCGCGGTCGTCTCGCGCGTGGGGACGACGGGGATTCTCGGCGTCGTGCTGTGGCCGTTCCAGGCGCTCGCGCGACTCGTGTTCGCGCTCACGCCGGGTGAGTTCCTGCGCTGGTTCGTGGTCGTGCTCGGGATCCTCGGGCTGCAGTACATCTGGGTCATCAATTCGGACGCGGCGTTCGAGGAGGCTTCGGCCGAGCGGGCACAGAAGCTCGCCGCGCGGCGCCACCGCGTTCGGGAGACGGCACGGCGAGGCGGGCGACTCGTCACGAGCGCCAGGCCCTTTCCGTGGAAGCTCGCGCCCACCGGCCGCCCGGAGGTCGCGATCCTGTGGAAGAACCTGGTCTCGATGAGCCGGGTCGTGCCTGTGCGCGCGATGTTCGCGCTCGGGACGTTCCTGCTCGCGATCCTCGGATGGACGATCGGCTTCGCGAAGGCGGGGACGGCGATCGGGGTGGTCATGGCGCTCCTGCTTGCTCAAATCGCCGCGTTCACGTCGTTCTTCGGGCCGCTGTTCGTCCGCAACGACCTGAGAGAAGACCTGTTCCGCATCGACCAGGTGAAGACGCTTCCGATCGCGGGGCACGCGGTCGTATGGGGCGAGATCCTGGGCCCGTTCGCCGTGCTCGCGGGGATCCAGCTGCTTGCCCTCGGAGTGGCGGTGGGCGCGCTTCTCCTCTCGGGAATTCAGAACCTCGGGCCCTTGTCCACGACCTGGATGGTCGCGATCGCGGTGGGGGCCATGTTCGTGCTCCCGGCACTCACGCTCGCGTCGGTCGCGCTCCAGAATGCGCTCGTCCTCATGTTTCCCGCGTGGGTGAGCCTCGGCAACAGCCGCGCGCGCGGCTTCGAGGCGTCGGGTCAGCGCATTCTCTCGCTCTTCGGCACGCTCATCGTGAACGCCTTCATCACGCTTCCTGCGGTGATTTGCGGGGCCGTGCTCACGTACGTGCTGCTCGGATTCCTGGGGCCGACCGCGCTCGTGCTCGGCTCGATCGTGGCGGCGGCCTGGATCGTGGGCGAAGTCTGGTTCGGCTGCCGGATCCTCGGAAAGATCTTCGATCGCATCGATCCCTCGACCGCGGGAATCGAAGCGCAGGAGGAGTGAGCCCGGCGCGGTCTAGTGCGTTCCGGAGGACGCGGCCGCGGCCTGCGGTGTTCCGCGGTTCACGATCCGCCCGCTCGCAGGAGGCGCGAGCTTCTGCTTCGCGGCCGTAAGGCGCTCGAGATCCTTCTCCATCGCGTTGCGCACGAGGATCCCCGAGTTCTTGAGGTCCTTCCCCTGCGCGAACACGCGGTATCCGTCCCCGCCCTGCGCCATGAAATCGTTCGCGGCCACGAAGTAGGTCTTCCCGGGATCGAGAGCCGCGCCGCCGGGCAGCGTCACGCCGAGCACCCGCTCGCCGCGCGGCCGCCCGGGATCGAACGAGAACGAGAGTCCCGAGACCTGGACGCACGTGCTCGGGCCGACGCCGTTCTCGAGGACTTCGAGGACCTGCGCGCCGGTGAGCGACACGGTCGCGATCTGGTTGTCGAACGGCATGATCTCGTAGACCTCGCCCACCGTGACCGGTCCCGCCTCGAGCTCGGTGCGGATTCCGCCCGGATTCTGGAACGCGAAGTCCGCGCTCACGGCCTTCCGCATGACGTCGGCGATCCAGCTTCCGAGCGACGAATCGCGCTCGCGGCTCCGGGTGAGCTGTGCGGTCGCCTCCCCGAGCACGCGCGAGGTGATCGGAAGAATGTCGGCGTTGGCCGAATCGACGAACGCGACGATCGCGCGCGGCGGCCGGACCTCGTCGGCGAACGTCGTGAGGAGCGCGCGTCTCGTCTCCTCGGGAATCACGGTGCGCGTCCGCCGGTCCACGACGAGTTCCGCCCGGCCGAGCGTCGAGCCGGTCGCTCCTGAAATGAGGACCGGCGTCCCGTCCACCGTTCCACTCACGCGGTTGTGGCTGTGCCCGCCGAGGACGAGCGCTTCGCCCTTCGTGTCGCGCGCGATCTCGGCGACCTCTCCGGTCACGTTCCCGAGCGAGTCCTGGCGCCCGGACAGGTGTCCGATGAGAACGACCACGCTCGCCCCGCCGGCGCGCACCGAGTCCATGAGCGAGTTTGCGATTTCCGCAGGCTCGGGGAAGGAATAGCGCACGACGTTCTGCGGCATCGTGACTTGCGGCGTGCTCGGCGTGAGGAAGCCGATCACGCCCACGCCGAGGCCGCGGCGCTCGAGCACGGTCCACGGGGCGATCCCCGCGAGGCGCTTGCCGGTCTCGCGGTCGAACCAGTTGGCGCCCAGGGCCGCGAAACGCGCCTCCCGGAGGCGTGCCGCGAGCGTGTCCGCCGTCCAGTCGAATTCGTGATTGCCGATCGCCGCGGCATCGGTGCCGATCCGGTTCATGAGCTCGACGACCGGACGACCGAAGCGCAGGTTCGAAATCGGCGTGCCCTGCATCCAGTCGCCGCCGTCGAGGAGCATCGTTCCCTTCGCGTTCCGGGCCCGCTCGCGCGCGATGAAGCCCGCGAGCACGGAAGCGCCGCCGATGTCGCGTCCGGTCGCGCGGTCCTTCTGTCCCGGAAGGAGCGCGCCATGAAAGTCCGTCATGTGAAGGAACGTGAGCTTCGGGAACACGGTCGCGCCGAGCACGCCCGCGCCGTCCGCGACCGTGAGACGTGACGGATCGGTCGTGGCCGGAAGATCCGCCAGCAGATCGAGAGCGCGGGCTTCGTCGGCCAGCGACGCAGGAAGGCTCGTCGAGCCCGCCGGGCCCTCGACCCCGAGATCCGCGAGGGTCGTGAGCTCCCCCGCGGGCCGCGTCGAGACGCGCCGTGCGGACGGGGGAAGCGCGCGCAGCGACCACACGAGCGCGAGCTCGAGATCGAGCGGATCCTCCATGCCCGGTTTCTTGCGCTTGTCTCTCTTGCTCGACGTCGCGTCGGCTGAAACGCGCGGCGACCAGCCCGCCCACGGATCCTTCGCCAGTGCCTGCGCATCGACCGCGGTCTCGGCGACCCAGCGGAAGTAGCGCCCGCGGGTGAGCGGCGCGTTCGGCCCGTAGGCGAGCGCACTGTCGGCCGGAACCACCCCGCGACGCACGAGGAGCTCGAGCGACGTGCGCTTCGGATCGCCACCCCAGGCGGGAACGAGCCGCCAGTTGTCGTCCACCTCGGGACCGATCCGCTTCACCTTCTTCAGGTAGTCGACGAGGAGCTCGCGCGTGCGGACCGTCGTGCGCGAGATCTCCCGCCCGCGCTTCAGCATGTCGTAGCCGCCGCCGCCATTCACCCGGTAGTTGTTGACCGCGAGCCGGAGCGTCCGATCCATCGCGAGCGTCGAGCCCTTGAAGCGGAGATTTCGCACGCGCTCACCGACCGGCCGCGTGACGTCGAGCACGTAGCTCACGCCTTCCGCGGTGTCGAAGTTGTAGCCCGGCACGCTCCGGTTCACGAACGGCGTTTCGGTCCGTCCGAAGTCGTACGTGTTGTAGTAGCGCGAGGCGTGCTCGAGCGCGTCCTTCAGGTCCTGGCCCTTGATCTCGAGGACGGCGAGCGTGTTCTCGTACGGATAGAGCTCGAATGCGTCGCGCACGGTGACCGGACCCTTCGCGATCCGTGCGCGCGGGTTGAACATCGCGGCCAACGATACGTCCGCGTTCGCGGCGTCGAGCTGCGTACGATGGATGAGCTCGTGGAGCGGGTTGTCCCGCACGCGCGCGTCCTCGCCCGAGAGCGAATCGGTCGCCTCGGCGATCACGGTCGCAAGCAACGCCTCCGTGTCGTCGTGATACGGGCGGGCGATGGCCGCGACCGCCGCATCCTCGGGGACCGACGCATCGACATCGAGGAGGCGCGCGGTCTTCTCCGCGAGACGGTAGCCCGGTCCGCGCGTGTTCTTCTCGAAGCGGAGGTCGACCCGCCCGAGCGCCTCGCCCCAGCGTCCCGCCTGCGTGAGCAGGACACCGTTCTCGGTCCGCGATTCGACGCGCGTGTGGGTGTGGCCCATCACGATCGCGTCGACGCCCGGCACGCCGCGCGCAATCGCGAGCACGCGATTCTCGTTCGGCGCCTGGCCGGGCCGGACGCGCCCCGTGTCCTCCTCCTCGAGACCCATGTGGCACACGATGACGACGGCGTCGCAGTGCTCCATGCCGCGGAGAATCGGGACCATGCGGCGCGTGGTCTCGAGCGGATCCTCGAACGTGAGCCCGGCGTAGTTCTTGGGGTCGTCCCACGTCGGGATCCCCGGCGTCGTGAGACCGAGAATTCCGATCCGCACCCCGTCCACCACCTTGACGAGATACGCCTGGTACGCGGCCGCGCCCGCGGGATCGACCCGCAGCGTGTTCGCGGACAGCCACGGGAATTTCGCGTCCTTGCGCGCGCTCTCGAGTACGTCGAGGCCGAAGTTGTACTCGTGGTTTCCGACCGTGAAGGCGTCGTAGCCCATTTCGTTCATGCACGCCATCTGCGGATCGGGGCGGGCTTCGCCCTCCGGATTGCGCCCGATGCCTCCGATGTTGTGGAGATACGCGAGCGGCGTGCCCTGGATGCAGTCGCCCGCGTCGACGAGCATCGTCTGGGCTGCACCCACTTCCGCGCGCGTCCGGCGGACGAGCGTGGCGACCTTCGAGAGTCCGAGGTCGGGGTCGGGCGCGCCCGTCGAGTAGTCCCAGGGCAGGAGATGTCCGTGGAGATCGGTCGTATGAAGGAGCGTGATCGACACCTTCGCGGGGGTCGCGGGCTTCTTCGCTGTGGCCTTGCGCGCGGTCGAGGTGCGTTTCGTGCTGTTCGCCGGCTTGGTGCTCTTCGTCGGCTTCGTGGACTTCGTGCTTTGTGCGCCCGCGCTCGTCGAGCTCTGCGCCGACGCGCGCTCGAGCCGCACGGCGGCCGGGAGAAGTGCGAGCATGAGAGCGATCAGGGCAACGAAGGGCCCGGGAATCGCGGACAGGGGACCTCGGCGCGGGCGCAGGCGGGCCGTCACGAATAATCCTCCAGAGTCGGCGTCGATGGACCGATGGACGGGTGGGAGGAATGAGGGGCCGGACTTTCCGCCCGGCAACGGCCCGAGCCTAGTCAGCGCGGCACTTGAGCGTCAAGAACGCTGGCGAAAGCGTGCCGCGTCCGTGGGGGCGTCAAGCCTGCGTCAAAGCGGACACGCCCCCCGGATCGAGGGTTGACCCGGTCTTCGGGCAACGCCTACCCTTGTGAGCGTTGACCCCAGAGGCAGCGCTCCGGCCCGAGTCCACGGACCCCGGCCGGGGGTAGGAACCCGGAACCTCAGCATTCGGAAATCGCACCTGTCGGACGGAGGTGTTTCGTGAGCTCGAATCGGATCAAGCTCCTGGTCGTCGCGACACTCATCGCCGGCGCTGCTTCGTATGCCTACGCCTGTGGTGACGAGAAGAAGGAAGCCTCGAACTCGCAGGCGCAGTACACATCCACGGAAGGCAAGGCCAGCGGTTGTGGGGCGAAGTCTTCGAAGACCACGTCGGCGAGCGTCGCTTCGACCGCGGGTGACAACTGCGGCGCCAAGAAGGCGACGAAGTCGACGAGTGCGTCGTTGGCGTCGACGGCCGGCGGCGATCACTGTGGCTCGATGAAGAGCGCGGCTCTCGCTTCGGGCAACTGCAGCTACGGCGAGAACACCGTGACGTTCGCGGGCGCCTGCCCGAAGGACAACGAAGCCGACTATTCGTTCGTGGTCTCGGGCGCGGAGTGCATGGGCACCGGCACGGCGGTCGCGAAGGCGATCAAGGCCGTCCCGGGCGTCATGGCGGTCACCGTGGACTACGAGACGCACATGGCGTACGTCTGCGCCGACGGCAAGAAGGCGAGCAAGAAGGCGATCGAGAAGTCGCTCAAGGAAGCCGGCTACAAGGAAGTGAAGTTCGTGAACGCGGAAAAGGCGAATTGCCAGAAGTCGCACGGCAAGGTTCAGGCCTGATCGAACCGCGAACGACGGCCGCCATCGTGCGGCCGGAAACGGACACGACTGATGCGGGGCGGGAGGAAACTCCCGCCCCGCTGCTTGTTGTGCGGCCGACAGAGGACCCGTAGACTGCGGGCGTGATCCCCTCCGAGCGACTCTGTCCCGATTGCGGCGCACCGAATCCTTCCGATCGCACGACGTGCGTCGAGTGCAACCATCCGCTCGCGCCGCCCGGCGGCGAGTCGCTCGTGGTTCCCGCGGCTCCACCGGCCCCCACGACGCCGGATTCTTCTGTGACGGACGTGGAAGCTTCCGAAGCGGCGCTGCCCGCTCCGGCAGCCCCTGGAACTCCTGCTGCAACACCCGCGCCCGCCGTTTCGACACGTGTCTCGCGACCCCATCGTCCGGACCGTCCGGAGAGGCTCAATCCGAACGTCGCGACGTTGGGCTACCGGCCGTCCCGGGCCGGCGACAGCGTCGTTCCTTCCTGGCTCTGGGCGGCGGTCGGGCTCTTCGCGCTCGGCGCTGTTCTCGCTGCGGCCATCCAGATCGCGAACCAGCCGCCGCCGCTCGCGATTCCGAACGCGGACAAGGCGCAGCTCGCGCGCGCGGAGTCGCTCCGGGTCGTGCTGCGACGCGATACGACCGCGGTCGCGCCGAACGTGGCCCTCGGAAACCTCTTTTACGACACGGGGAATTTCGGGCAGGCCATTCCGTACTACAAACGCGCGCTCCGGCGCGATGCCACGCTCACGGACGTGCGCGTCGACCTCGGCGTGAGCTACCACAACGCCGGACAGCCCGACTCCGCGATCCAGACGCTCGAGCGCGTGATCGCCGAGCATCCGGATCACGCGATCGCGCACTTCGATCTCGCGGTGCTCTATCAATCGATGGGACGGACCGACCAGGCGCTCGCGCACTTCAAGACGGCGCGCTCCCTCCCGGGACCCGAGGAAATGCACCGCATGATCGACCAGCTGCTCGCGCGGATCGAGGGCGCGCCCGCACCCGGCGGCGCCGGCGCTCCGGGCGCTCTGCCGCCCGGGCATCCGCCGCTCCCCGAGGGATCCTCTAAGAGTCCTTGAGCCATTCCGCCGTGCGCGGAGGAACCCCTTCTCCCGCGGCGATCGCGCGACCGAGCCGCTCGCGCAGTGCCTCGAGATCCGAGGGCTCGTCCACGTCCTGCCAGGACGCGAGCACCCGGACCTTCCATCCCCGCGCTGCCGCCCGCGCGCACGTCTCCTCGAACACGGAAGACGTGCTCCACGCAATTCCGTCGAGCAGGTTCCCGAGCGGAGCGCGCGCTCCGATCAGGTAGTAGCCGCCGTCTGCGGTCGGACCGAGCACGAGGTCACAGTCGGGGAGCGCCCGAAGTGCGTCCTCGAGGTGCGAAATCGGCAGGTCCGGCGCGTCCGAGCCCACGACGAGCGCCGGACCCTTCTCGAGCATGACGTCGAGCGCGCGCTCGATGCGCTCCCCGAGCGTGTCGCCTTCCTGGAGGCGCGTTCGCTCGACCGGGACGAGCGGGATGAACGTTTCGGACGCCTCCGTCTCGCCCGGAGCGAGAAAGAGCCAGAGGTCGCCGGCCGCGACCTCCGCGCAGCGCTCGAGCGTGTCGGCGAGGAACGCCCGATAGAGCCCGGCGACCCATTCCGGGTCGTGCTGCCGGGCCAGGCGGGTCTTCACGGCTCCTGCCCGGGGGATCCGGCCGAACACCCCGACCTGCGGCCGGATCCGCACTTTGGGCGCGGTTTTCACCTCGAGAGGGGTTTTCACAAGCCCCGGAGCCCTCCAGGGTCACGGAACCGTCAATTCACGGCCGTTTTCGCATTTCCACGGATCCGGCGAGGGTCCTCGTGCGTCTTAGTGTGCGAGGACGAGTTTCTGAGGCCCCGCGGCATCACGGCCTGATGAACCGGTGCGGTGCCGCCCCGAGTCTCGAAGCCGTCCATCGATATGAAGTTCCCTGCGGCCCACGTGTGATGCGTCGCACGGCCGGACCTCTCTTGCGGAGGAGCGAACCGGCGGCCCCACGGTCCTTGAGCGGGGAACTTCTTCTTCGGGCCGGCGCTGGCGGAGGCGCCGGCCCACTTCTTTTGCCCGCCTTGCCGCCGCACGCGTGTCAACGCTAAGGTACCCGGCATGATCAGCCGCATGAACCCGCCGCGGGAGGCTTTTCTCGCGGCCGCCCACGACAAGTTTTCGAGCTTCCTGGCCGGGCGGGGTCTCCGCTACACGGCCGAGCGTCGCGCCGTGGTCGGCGTCGTGTTCGAGAAGCACCGCCACTTCGAGGCCGACGATCTGCTCGTCTGGGCCCGCGCGCATCATCCCCGCGTCTCGCGCGCGACCATCTACCGGACGCTCGAGCTGCTCGTGAATTCGGGACTCGTCCGCCAGATGACGCTCGGCGACAAGTCCGCCCAGCACTACGAGCAGGTGCTCGGAATCCCGCACCACGATCACCTCATCTGCCTCTCGTGCGGGCGCGTGCAGGAAGTCAGCTCCGCGAGCCTCGAGCGCGAGCAGGACGCCCTGTGCGATCGACACGGCTTCGAAGCGCACCATCACAACCTGGAGATCTTCGGCCTCTGCCGCCGCTGCCGCGCCGCCGGCGCGACCGTGAAGAAGCGCGGCCGCGCACGATCCGGCTAGGCCTGCCGTCGAAATGCGCCGCTCGTTCGCGCTGACGGTCTCGTTCGCGCTCGCGGTGATCGCGGTGACCGCCGCCGCCTCGTGGTTCACGTACGGGCGCGTGCGCGCCGCACTCGAAGACGAGTTCGCCCGGCGCGTCGAATGGGCCGCGGCCGCGGGTGCGGCGGACGTCCAGCCCCGCCAGGTCATGATGCTCCGCCGGTTCGGTCGCGCCGCGTTCGCAACCGCGGACTCGCTCCTCCTCTCGCTCGGAAGTGTCCGGCGCTCGTCCCAGGCGGCGCGCGTCCTTCTCTTCGATCTCGACGGTACGCTCCTGTTCGACACCGAGGCCGATTCTCTCGTCGGCCGGCCGTCGGCCGTCTACGCCGCGCACCGCGACGCGATCGAGCGTGCTCAAGGCGGAGCTCCGTCGCACAGCGCCCTCTATCGTGCGAGCGCCGCGGGCGGCACGGGCGGCACGGGCGGCACGGGCACTGGGGATGCAGGCCGCAGGCGCTTCCTCATGGGATTTGCGCCCGTGCGGGATCCGGAGGCGCCGCCGGTCCCCGGCAGTCCGGCGGGAGGACCCGTGATCGCCGTGCTCGCCGTCGAGTCGAGTGCCGAGTTCCTCGCCGTGCTGCCCGAGATCGCGCGCCTTCTCGTGACGACCGCACTCCTTGCGGCCCTCGCCGTGCTTCTCCTGGCCGCGTTCTTCCTCCGGGTCGCGTCCCAGCAGCAGCAACTGGAGCGATCGCTCTCGCGTGCCGAAAACCTGGCATCGGTGGGAGAGCTCGCGGCGACGCTCGCGCACGAGGTCCGAAACCCGCTCGGCGTGATTCAGGGTGCGGCCGATCGACTAGAGAAGCACTACCAGGGACCGGAGCGCGAATTGTTCGACTACATCCGCACCGAGACCGACCGGCTCTCGAACACGGTGCGGCGCTACCTCGAGTTCGCGCGGCCATCGCCGCCCGGAGACGGTGCGGACGTCGTCGCATCGCTCGACGCAACGCTCGGCCTCCTCGCGCGCGAGGCCGAGATGCGCCGCGTGACGATCGTGCGCGAAGGCGAGAGCGCAGGTGCGCGCGTTCGCATGGGCGGGGAGGAGCTGAAGCAGGTCCTGTTCAATCTCGTGCGGAATGCGGTCGAGGCTCTGCCCGAAGGCGGGACGGTTCGCGTAGGATGGGCTTCGGACCGGCGCGACATCGTGCTCCACGTCCGGGACGACGGTCCCGGCATGTCGGCCGAGACGCTCGCTCGCGTCCGAAGGCCGTTCGTCACGACGCGTGCGCAGGGAACCGGTCTCGGGCTTGCGATCGTCGACCGGCTCGTGCGGGAGGCCGGCGGGCGGTTCGATTTGACGAGCACCCTCGGCCGGGGCACCGAAGCGCGCGTGCGCCTGCCGCGCGCGGGCGGCGCGGGCGGTGCAGGCGGCGCAGAGGGCAGCGGATCGGAGAAGGAAACGGATCGCGCATGATGCGGATTCTGATCGTCGACGACGAAGCCCGGGTCGGGGACCTCCTGCGCCGCGAGCTGTCCGATCGCGGGCACACGGCCGAAGCCGTCACCGGCTCGAAGGCCGCCCTCGAGCGACTCGCCGGTGTGCCGGCGGCGCCGTCGGCGGCTCCGCCGTTCGACCTCGTCGTGACCGACCTGCGCATGCCGCCCCCCGACGGCATGGAGCTCCTGGGTGAGATCAAGCGCCGCTGGCCTGCGGTCGAGGTCATCCTCATGACCGCCCACGGCGACGAGTCCCTTGCGGTGAGAGCGATGCGCGCCGGGGCGTCGGACTATCTCAAGAAGGACCCGCGGGTCGATCCCGACGAAGTCCAGATCCGGATCGATCGGTTGCTCGAAGCGCGCGCAGCGAAGAGCGAGCGCGAGCGCCTCCTGCGCGAGGTCGTGGCACTTCGGACGGGGGCGCTCACGGTCGTCGGACAGAGCGATGCCCTGCGCGTGGCGCTGTCCCTCGCCGAGAAGGTGGCGCCGACCGATTCGACCGTCCTCATTCGCGGCGAGAGCGGCACGGGCAAGGACCTGTTCGCGCGCGCGATTCATTATGGCTCGCCGCGTGCCTCCGGGCCCTGGGTCAAGGTCAACTGCGGCGCGCTGCCCGAGAACCTGCTCGAGAGCGAGCTCTTCGGTCACGAGCGGGGCGCGTTCACCGGAGCGGTCGCGAAGAAGATCGGACGCTTCGAGCAGGCGGACGGCGGGACGATCTTCCTCGACGAGATCGGGGAGATTTCCCCCACACTCCAGGTCAAGCTCCTGCAGGCGATCGAGGAGAAGGCGTTCGTCCGGGTCGGCGGCAACGAGACGATACGGGCCGATGTGCGCATCGTCGCCGCGACCAATCGCGACCTCGAGAGTGCCGTGACCGAGGGAGCGTTCCGCGAAGACCTGTTCTATCGTCTGAACATCTTCCCGATCGCGCTTCCGGCCCTGCGCGAGCGTCGCGGCGATCTCGTGCCACTCGTGCATTTCTTCCTTGCACGCGCGGGCGCTCCGCCGGAAAAGATCACGAGCGAGGGTTATGCGGCCCTCGAGGAGTATTCGTTCCCGGGGAACGTGCGCGAGCTCGAGCACGTGATCGCGCGGGCGCTCATCATCGCGGGAGCCCAGCCGGTCACCGCCGACGAGCTCATCTTCCAACCCGTTCGCCGGGGCGGCGTCGCGGCTCTCGCGGCCGCCGGTCCGGCGGGCGCGACGGGTTCGGCGGGAACGGGAGAACGCGGGGCGGGTTTTCTCGAAGGAGGGTTCGCGATCCCCGAGATTCCCGAGGGCGGGCTCTCGCTCGAAGCGCTCGAGAAAGCCCTGATCCTGGCGGCGCTCGAGAAGGCGCAGGGGAACAAGACGCGCGCCGCGCGCCTCCTCGGGCTCACGCGGCGGACGCTCTATTCGCGGATGGAGAAGCACGCCCTGCGGTCGCCGGGCGACGCTTCGGACGGAGAGGACAGCGGGGGGAACGGGGAATGAGGTGGTCGGGATGGCTGTTCGACAACATGGGGCTCAAGGTGTTCGCGCTCCTGCTTGCGATCCTCCTCTATCTCCACGTGTACACGGACCGGCCAGCCGAGGAGGTTGTCTACTTCCCGATCCAGCTCTTGGACCTGCCCGACACGCTCGCATTCGCGAAGGACGCGCCCGCCGAAGTCGGCGCGCGGCTCCGCGGGATCGGCAAGCAGGTGATCCGTCTCAAGTACGTGAAGCCTCCGGTGCGGGTGAGTCTTGCGGGAGTCAGTCCGGGCACGTTCCAGCGGCCGTTCACGGCGGCCGACGTGCCGCTCACCGACTCGCCGGACGTCGTCGTGCTCGAGATCGTCGATCCGCCGCAGCTCACGCTCGAGATCACGAAGCGCGCACATCGCCGTCTCCCCGTGGCGGCCGCCCTCGTCGGCACGCCGGCGCGCGGATTCGCGGTTTCGGGACGCCCGCTCATCCGGCCGTCCCTCGTGCGCCTGGCCGGACCGACCGAGTGGATCGCACAGCAGGAGACGCTGCGCACGGAGCCGATCAACATTGCCGGGCGCCGGGACACGCTCGAGGTCGTCCAGGCGCTCACGCCTCCGCCCGACTGGGCGCACGCGGCCCCGGGATCGGTGCTCGTCTCCGTGCCGATCGAAGCCGAGGTGAGCCGTACGTATCGCACGGCGGTCGAGGTGCGCTCGATCCGGCCGGAGCTTCGCGCCGAGGTTCATCCGCCGGCGGTGACGCTGTCGTGGCGCGGTCCGGGCTCGCTCGCGTCCCGGCTCGACGAATCGGATTTCACGGCGCGCGTGGACGTGGAGCGCAGGGGACGGGGGGAGTGGATGCTGCCGGTTCGTGTCACCGGTGCCGGATCGGAACGCGTGATCGCGGCCCCGGAAAGCGTTCGCGTGACGCTCCACTAGAGCGCGAAACCGGGCGGAACGGCAGCGGAGATCCCTGTTGACACTTCCGGGGCCTGCGGTTAACTTCTCGGCAACCGGTAGACGGCCGGGGTGACTCCGTAGTCCTTTTCCCCTCCGACTTCTCTATCCCTGCAACCCGCGGAGCCAGGCACTTTCATAACGTCGGGATAGCCTCAGGACTACGGCCCAGGCGCACCCTTCCAATGCGATCCACACTCGAATGAACGTCTCGCAAGGTCGAGACCGCCGGGAATGACCCGGAAACGCCTCCGATCCAGCCCCCGTCCGAGCCTGCGGACGAAGGCCGGAAAGAAGGCCCCCGCCAGGTAAAGGAGCACCGCAAATGGACATCATGGAACTCAAGGGCAAGACCATCTCCGAGCTGCTTTCGGTCGCCCAGGAGCTCGACCTCCAGGGGACGTCGGGCCTCCGGAAGCAGGAGCTGATCTTCAAGATCCTCGAGGCCCAGACGGAGAAGAACGGACTCATCTTCGCCGAGGGCGTCCTCGAGATCCTGCCCGAGGGCTACGGCTTCCTCCGTTCGCCCGACTACAACTACCTGCCCGGCCCCGACGACATCTATGTCTCCCCGAGCCAGATCAAGCGGTTCGATCTGCGCACGGGCGACACGATCTCGGGCCAGGTGCGTCCGCCCAAGGACGGCGAGCGCTACTTCGCGCTGCTCCGGGTCGAAGCGGTCAACTTCGAGAGCCCGGACGTCGCGAAGGAAAAGATCCTCTTCGACAACCTCACGCCGCTCTATCCGCAGATGAAGCTCTCGCTCGAGACGAAGGCGCGCGCGATCGAAACGCGCATCATCGATCTCGTGGCGCCGATCGGGAAGGGCCAGCGCGGGCTCATCGTCTCTCCACCGCGCGCCGGCAAGACCATCATCCTCCAGCGCATCGCGAACGCGATCACGGAGAACCACCCCGAAGTCGTGCTGATCGTGCTCCTGATCGACGAGCGTCCCGAGGAAGTCACCGACATGAAGCGCACGGTGAACGGCGAGGTCGTCTCCTCCACGTTCGACGAGCCGGCCGAGCGCCACGTGCAGGTGGCCGACATGGTGATCGAGAAGGCGAAGCGCCTGGTCGAGCACAAGCGCGACGTGGTCATCCTGCTCGACTCGATCACGCGCCTCGCCCGCGCCCACAACGCGGTCGTGCCGCACTCGGGCAAGATCCTCTCGGGCGGTGTGGACGCGAACGCGCTCCAGCGTCCGAAGCGTTTCTTCGGCGCGGCCCGCAACGTCGAGGAGGGGGGCTCGCTCACGATCGTCGCGACTGCGCTCATCGAGACCGGCTCGCGCATGGACGAAGTGATCTTCGAAGAGTTCAAGGGCACCGGCAACATGGAGCTCGTGCTCGATCGGAAGCTCTCCGACAAGCGCATCTTCCCGGCGATCGACCTGAACCGCTCGGGCACGCGCAAGGAGGAGCTGCTGCTCGCTCCGGAGGCGCTGCAGCGCATGTGGATCCTGCGCAAGTTCATGAACGAGCTCAATCCGGTCGAGGCGATGGAGTTCCTGATCAACAAGATCAACGAGACGAAGACGAACAAGAAGTTCCTGGAGTCGATGAACCAGTAGGGCACGTCGCAGGGGGACCGGCTCGGAAACCCGGTCCGGGAATCAAAGGAGGCGCACGGTGAAGCAGGGCATCCATCCGGAGTACGTGCCGGTCACGATCACGTGCATCGGCTGCAACACGGTCTACGAGACGCGCTCGACGTCGGGCAAGGACTACCACATCGAAATCTGCGCGAGCTGCCATCCGTTCTTCACCGGACGGCAGCGTCTGCTCGACACGGCCGGTCGCGTCGAGCGCTTCCGTCGCAAGTACGCGAAGCCCGAGGGCTCCGCGAACGCCGAGGCGCCGGCGCCCAAGGCGTAGGGAGCCTCGTGTCCCTTCACGAGGCGTTGTCCCGGGTCGAGGCGCGCTTCCAGGAACTGACGGACGCGCTGTCCGACCCGGCGGTCCTGTCCGATCCGGCCCGACTCAAGAAGACCGCGAAGGAGCGTTCGTCGCTCGAGGCGTTGATCACCGCCGGGCGCGAGCTGCGCGACGTCCAGGGCCAGATCGAAGGCGACGAGCAGATCCTCACGGCCGGCGACATGGAGCTCGCCGAGCTCGCCGAGGCGGAGCTGCCCGGCCTGCGCGAGCGCGCGCTCGAGCTCGAGCGCCGCGTCCAGACGCTCCTCCTCCCGCGCGATCCCAACGACGAGAAGAACGTGGTGCTCGAGATCCGCGCCGGCACCGGCGGGGAGGAGGCGGCTCTGTTCGCCGGCGAGCTCTTCCGTCTCTATCAGAAGTACGCGGACCGGAACGGCTGGAAGGTCGAGGTGCTGTCGTCCTCGCCCTCCGAGCTCGGCGGCTTCAAGGAGATCATCGCGTCGATCAACGGCGACGGCGCCTACTCGAAGCTCAAGTGGGAATCGGGCGTCCATCGCGTGCAGCGCGTGCCGGCGACCGAGGCCCAGGGCCGCATTCACACGTCGGCCGCAACCGTCGCCGTCCTGCCTGAGGCCGAGGACGTGGACGTCGAGGTCAAGGACCAGGACATCGTGGTCGACGTCTACCGCTCGGGCGGGCCCGGCGGCCAGGGCGTCAACACGACCGACTCGGCCGTGCGGATTCATCATCTGCCGACCGGCCTCATCGTGACCTGCCAGGACGAGCGCTCGCAGATCAAGAATCGCGCGAAGGCGATGAAAGTTCTGCGTGCGCGGCTCCTCGATCTCCAGATCCGGAAGGAGGCCGAGGAGCGCGCCCGCCAGCGCAAGGAACAGGTCTCGACCGGCGACCGCTCCGCGAAGATTCGCACGTACAACTTCCCGCAGGGCCGGGTGACCGATCACCGGATCGGACTCACGCTCTACCGGATCGACGAGGTCATGCAGGGCGGGATCGACG
>JBOHUC010000018.1:0-3167 GCA_050733935.1 Candidatus Eiseniibacteriota bacterium
CAGCGGGGCCACGCTCTTCGTCGAGCCGTTCGAGGTGTGCGCGCTCAACAACGACCTCGCCGAGACGCAGGCGCGCGAGCGGAACGAAATCGCGCGCGTGCTCTCGATCCTGTCGGACCTCGTGCGCACGGCGTTGCCGGCGCTCGAGGCCTCGGAGAACGCGCTCGCCGAGACCGATCTCCTGTGGGCGCGGCTCCGGCTTTCGCGGGCGATGAGCGCGAGCACGCCGACGATCGAAGAGGGGGGCACACGGCTCGCGCTTTCGAACGCGCGTCACCCGCTCCTGTGGCGCGAGGCGGGCGGCGAGCGGAACGCGGCCGAGGCGCGCACGAAGGTCGTTCCGCTCTCGCTCGCGCTCGAAGCACCGCGACGCGTGCTCCTCGTCTCGGGCCCGAACATGGGAGGGAAGACGGTCGCGCTCAAGACGGTCGGGCTGCTCGCGCTCATGGCGCAGGCCGGGCTCGACGTTCCGGCCGACGACGGGGCGACGCTTCCGCTCTTTCGCACCGTGCTCGCGGACATCGGGGATGCGCAATCGATCGAGCTCCATCTTTCGACGTTCGCGGCTCACCTGGGGCGTCTCGACGGGATGGCGCGGAGCGCCGCGGAAGATGCGCTCTTCCTGGTCGACGAAATCGGCTCGGGAACGGATCCGGCGGAAGGGGCTTCGCTCGGGCGCGCGCTCCTCAAGCATTTCGCGCGCAAGGGCGCGTGGGCGGTCGCGACCACGCACCTCGGAAGTCTCAAGCTCCTCGCCCAGGAAGAGGAGGCCGTCGTGAACGCGTCCATGGCGCTCGACCCCGAGACGCTCGCGCCGCGCTACGAGCTCGTGGTCGGCGTTCCCGGCGGAAGCCACGCGCTCCACATCGCCGAGCGGCTCGGCTTCGACCCGGGCGTGCTCGCCGAGGCGCGGCGCGATCTCCCCGAGGCCGCTCGCTCGCTCGAGGCTCTGCTCGGGGACGTCACACGCGAGCTCGCGAAGGCGCGTGCAGCGCGTGAGTCGTTCGAGTCCGCGGAGGCACGGGCGCGCGAGGCGGCGCGGGAGCTCGAAGAAGAACGGGAAGAATTTCGCGAAAGCGCCCGCAAGGCGGGAAAGGAGCGGCTCCTCCAAATCCGCGCGCTCGAAGGACAGGTTCAGGCCCTCCTTCGGGAGCTCAAATCCGAGGCCAAAAGCGAGGAAAAGAGCCGTGCCCGCATCCAAGACATCGAGACCCGGGTCCGGGCCGTCGCCCGGGAAAGCGATCGTCTGGTCGACTCCCCGCCGCCCACCGGCGACCCCGCCGTGCTCACGCCCGGGGCGACCGTGTTCGTGCGCGATCTGGGAGTGACCGCGCGCGTGCTCGAAGGTCCTGACGCCGAAGGGCGCGTGACGCTCGAGCGCGGCTCGTGGAGGATCCAGAGCCGCGTCGATCAGTGTTTCGAGGCGCCGGACGATTCGCAAGTTGTGGGCGGTCCGGGCGACGCGGGCCGCGCGGGCGGCGCGAGCCGCACGGGTGCTTCGGCTCGAGAAGGACGCGGGGCGCGCGCGCGCGAAGGTCGCGGACGAACGGGCGCGGGCGCGGTCGCACTTCCCGACACGGAGCGGGTCGCAAGTGCCGAAATCGACTTGCGCGGGCTCGATCAGGAGTCCGCGTTCACGCGACTCGACGAAGGACTCGATCGCGCGGTTCTCTCGGGGCTCGACGAAGTGCGCATCATCCATGGCGTCGGTCGAGGCATTCTGCGCGAGGCAGTCGTGCGCGCGCTCAAGCTCCATCCGCACGTCGCGGAGAGCCGCCTCGGCGGTCACGGCGAGGGCGGGCGCGGAGTGACCGTCGTGCGCCTCCGCTGATCGCGGCGGCATCGCGGCGGAAATCGCGGCGGAAATCGCGGCGGAACGGAAGGACAGAAGCCCGTGCGCTACGGCGAGGAGACGATCGAGCAGGTGCGGCAGGCGGTCGATCTCGTCGGGTTGATCGGCGGCCAGGTCCAGCTCCGCAAGGTCGGACAGACGTGGAAGGGCCTCTGTCCTTTCCATGACGAGAAGACGCCGTCGTTCACCGTGAATCCCGACCGGCAGGCGTATCACTGCTTCGGGTGCGGCGCGGGCGGCGATGCGTTCCGCTTCGTCATGGAGACCGAGAAGCTCTCGTTCGTCGAAGCGATGAAATCGCTCGCCGAGCGCTACGGGGTGACGCTTCCGGTTCCGGCGGAGGAGGATGCGGCCGGGCGGCTTTACCGTGCTCTCGAGGACGCTCAGACGTTCTATCGTCGGGCGCTCGAGGATCCCGAAACCGGCCGCGCGGCGCGGGCGTACTTGAGCGGGCGGGGACTCGGGGAGGAGATTCTCGAACGCTACGGCGTCGGACTCGCGCCGGCCGGCTGGGACGCGCTCTCTTCGCGGCTCTCGTCCCGGCACGGCCATGGAGTCCTGCTCGAAGCCGGCCTCGTCATCCGGAGGGAGCGGGGCGAGGGGGTCTACGATCGGTTTCGGGGGCGGATCACGGTTCCACTCCGGTTGCCCACCGGACGGGTCGTGGGGTTCGGGGGGCGGGCCCTCGGGGAGGAGGAGCCCAAGTACCTCAACTCTCCCGAGACCACGCTCTATCGAAAGAGCCGGTTCCTGTTCGGGCTCGACCAGGCGCGTCCGGCGCTCAAGGCGCGCGACGAGGCGGTTCTGGTCGAGGGCTATTTCGACGTCATCGGACTCGCGCAGGCGGGGATCGAGGAAGCGGTTGCGACCGCCGGAACGGCGCTCACGGCCGACCAGTGCCGGCTTCTGCGGCGTTACGTTCCGCGGCTCCTCCTCGTCTTCGACGGGGACGCGGCGGGACAGACAGCCGCGGAGAAAGCGCTCGGTCCGGTCGTCGCGGCCGGTCTCGAGACCCGGGTCGCAAGCCTCCCGCCGGGGCAGGATCCGGACACGCTGGTGCGCGGCCCCGAGGGCGCGCGCGCCTGGCAGAAGGTCGTCGCCGAGGCGGTGAGCCCCGTCGACTTCGTCGTGCGACGCCACGCGGGCGATCGCGAAGCGGCGCTTCGCACGTCGGCGCGGCTCGCGTCGCTTGCCGAGGATCCGATCACGGCCCGGCTCCTGATCGAGGAGGCCGCGCGCAAGCTTTCGTTCGACGAAGCGGCCCTCGGGCGCGAGGTCGAGCGCATTCGCGCGGGAGGTCGGACGGGCCCGGGCC
>JBOHUC010000019.1:0-2632 GCA_050733935.1 Candidatus Eiseniibacteriota bacterium
GGCGTCGAAGAGCCGGTGCGGAACGGCCGCTTCGTGCCGCCGGCCACCGTCGCCCGCGAAGGCATCGAGAGCACGCGCCTCGGAAGTCCCGCGCTCGCGCCGGCCGGTGCGGTCGCGCAGGCCTCGCCGCCTCCGGGTGCGCCCGCGAGCCAGATTCCGGCGGACGGAACGGTTCCACCCGAAGTCTCCGAGCATTTGAACGACGCGCGCTCGCTCCTTGCGAGCGGTGATCGCGAGCAGGCCGCGGAAGCGATGCTGCGCGCGGCCCTCGCGTGGGAGTCGGTCGGCGGTCTCGAGCAGGCCGCGTCCATGTACCAGGAGCTCTCGCGGAGCCCGGAGACCGGGGAGCGGCTCTATCGCCTGTGGCTTTCGAACTGCGAGCGACGCCAGCAGTGGAGCGAGGCGGCGGCCGTCTGCTGCGAGCTCGGTGACCTCGCGCTTGCCGCGCAGGAGCCCGCGGCCGCGCACGAGTGGTTCGTCCAGGCGCGCGCGTACGATCCGTCGATGGACAAGGCCGCGCGCCGTCTCGAGCGGCTGTCCGACTGGGGCAAGCGCGCGCAGGTTCAGGAGGTCGATCTTCGCGCCGACCGCGTGACCGTGCAGCAGCGCATGCCCGAGGATCTCGACGTCGATCTGGGCGAGCTCCTGTCCGCGTTCCAGGAAGGCGTGCGCGAACAGGTGCAGGCCGACGACGCGGCGAGCCATTACGACCTCGGCATGACGTATCGTCAGATGGGACTCCTGGACGAAGCCGTCGCCGAGTTCCGCCTCGCGGCCCGTGACCCCGAGTTCAGCATCAAGTGCACGGACATGCTCGGGCGCTGCCTCCTCGAGCGCGGGGACTTCGGTGCTGCGATCGCCGAGTTCGAGCGCGGGCTCGCGCTGCCCGGGCTTCCGTCGGACATCGCGCTCTCGTTCCGCTACAGCCTGGGCCTCGTGCTCGAGGCGAGCGGCCGCATCATGGAGGCTCTCGAGCAGTTCGAGGGCGTGTTCGCGCTTCAGCCCAACTATCCGGACGTCGCCGCCAAGATCCGCGAGCTGCGCCGGTAGGAGCCGCCCGTGGCGCACGGCTTCGTGGACCTCCACACCCATTCGCTGCACTCGGACGGAACGCTTTCGCCCACTCAAGTCGTCGAGAAGGCGCTCGCGCGCGGCCTCGTCGCGCTCGCGCTCACCGATCACGATTCGGTGGACGGGCTCGACGAGGCGCGGGCGCGCGCGGACGGGACCGGCCTCGAGCTGATCGCCGGCGTAGAGCTCTCCGCCCACGACGGCGGGACCGAAGTTCACGTGCTCGGCTACTTCGTGGACGACCACGACGCCGAGTTCCGTCAGTCCCTGATGCAGTTCCGCGAGCAGCGCCTGCTGCGCGCGCACGCGATCCTCGAGCGCCTCGAGGAGCTCGGATTCGATCTCTCGTGGGACGACGTCCTGGGTCGCGCGCAGGGTGGCTCGATCGGTCGGCCGCACATTGCCGAGGCGATGGTGGCCGCGAACTACGTCTCGAGCTTCGACGAGGCGTTCCGTCGTTTCCTCGGCGTCCGCGGGAGTGCTTACATCCCGCGCCGGACGCTCACGCCCCGGGGCGCGCTCGAGCTCGTCCGAAAGGCGGGCGGCGTTCCGGTCATCGCTCACCCGGCGACCATGGAGCGCGATCCGCTCATTCCCGAAGTGCTGCGCTTCGGGCTCGGCGGTGTGGAGGTCATTCATCCGCGCCACGACGAGAGCGACCGCCGGCGCTACCAGGCGCTGTGCGACCGCTACGATCTCGTTGCGACGGGCGGATCCGACAATCACGGCGAGCGCTCCGGCTACTGCCAGATCGGCGACGGCGACGTTCCGTTCGAAGCTGTCGAGGGGCTGCGCAAACAGGTGCTTGACCCGAAACGCACGGCTTCCTAACCTGCGCACGGGGCAAGCACCCCCGCCCGCCCGAGGGCCCCAACGCCTCTCGGGCGTTTTCTTTGTCCGCGTCCCTCGAGAACGGAGCCTGCGCTGGGTTCTCGCTTCCTCACGACCCGCCGACTCGCGCTTACCGGAATGTTCGCCGGGCTCGCGTGGGGCGCCGGCTACGCCGACTCCATCCCGAACTTCGAATTCCTGTCCGTGATCCTGTTCGCGGGCGGCTTCGTGCTGGGTCCGGTTTGGGGCGCGCTCGCGGCCGGGCTCGGCGAGTTCCTCTACAGCGCGATCAATCCGTACGGCTCGGGGCTCGTGGTCCCGCTCGTGCTTGCGTCGCAGGTCCTCGGGATGGCATTCGTCGGCGTGCTCGGCGGGTGGGTGGGCCGGCTTGCGATCGCGAGAGCACCACTTCGGGCAGCGGCCGTGATCGGGGCCGGGGTCGTCGGGACGATCGTCTTCGACTTCCTCACCAATCTCGCGTCCGGAATCCAGTTCGGGCAGCTCGGGCCCATGATGCTGGCGGGCATTCCGTTTGCGCTCGTGCACGTCGGGACCAATGCCGCCCTGTTCGCGACCGTCGGCGTGCTCCTCTGCACGGCGCTCGAGAGAACGCGGCGCTCGCTCGTCGCGATTGCGGCCCTGGCCGCGCTCATCCTGGTCGCAGGGGCGGGGGAGGCGGTCGCGCAAGCCGTGCCGGTCGCGGCCGATACGGTCGCACGCGATTCGGTCG
>JBOHUC010000020.1:0-25926 GCA_050733935.1 Candidatus Eiseniibacteriota bacterium
GCCTGGCTCTACAACTTCCGACGGCTGGTCGTGCGCTACGAGCATAACTTCCTGAACTTCCGCGGCTTCGTGCACCTCGGTTGCATCGTCATTCTGCTTCGCCGGTATTTATGAGACTGCTTCTAGACCCTGGAGGTTCGATTGAAGGCCCGACTTCTTCTTTCCGAAGCCGCCACCAGTCATCCGGACGGAACGATCAGCATGCTGCGCGCGGGCATCACGAATGTCTGGGGCGAGAAGGCCCCCGTCAATCTCCAGGCTTCGCTCGTGACGCGGATCGAGGCCGATCTCGGCGACGTCGGCAATCATCAGGTCGAGATCTTCTGCATCGACGACGACGGCAAGGAGGTCATGCCGAAGCTCCAGGGTCAGTTCCAGGTCGCGCGCGGCGGGGGACACAACAACATCATCCTCAACTTCGGCGTCGCGTTTCCGACCTTCGGCAACTACACGTTCGTCGTGCGCATCGACAACGTCCAGTACGACACGTGGACGCTGCGCGCCGCGCCGTCTCCGACGTCGGGCGGCGCGCTGCCCGGTGGTCCGTCCGCCGGACCTCTTCCGCCGCCGCCCGGCGGCGTCCACTAGCCGTCTCTTTCCCGCAGGGAAGCCACGCATGCAGATCGGGATGATCGGCCTCGGCCGGATGGGCGGGAACATGGTCCGGCGCCTCCTGCGCGGCGGACACACGTGTGTCGTCTGGGACCGGCATCCCGAGAACGCAAAGCCGTTCGCGAAGGACGGCGCGACGGCCGCTTCGAGCCTCGAGGAGTTCGTGAAGGCGCTCGTGCCTCCGCGGGCGATCTGGATCATGATTCCGGCGGCGGCCGTCGAATCCATGCTCGCGCAGCTCGAGCCCTTGCTCGAGCGCGGCGACATCGTGATCGACGGCGGGAATTCGCACTATCGGGACGACATCGCGCGCGCCGAGCGGCTTGCGTCGCGCGGGCTCCACTACGTCGACTGCGGGACGAGCGGCGGCGTGTGGGGACTCGAGCGGGGATACTGCCTCATGATCGGCGGCGAGCGCGAAGTCGTGGCCCGGCTCGATCCCGTGTTCGCGACGCTCGGGCCGGGCGTGGGAACGATTTCGCGCACGCCTGCGCGGGCCTCGACCGCTGGTGCCTCGACCGCGCGCAACTCGACCGCCGGGGCCTCGACCGCCGGGGCCTCGACCGCCGAGCGCGGATACCTGCACTGCGGACCCGCGGGAGCCGGACACTTCGTCAAGATGGTCCACAACGGAATCGAGTACGGCATCATGGCGGCGTACGCCGAGGGCCTGAACATCCTGAAGCACGCGAACGTCGGCAAGCGCGAGCACGCCGTCGATGCGGAGACGACGCCGCTTGCGGATCCCAAGGCCTACGCGTACGATTTCGCGCTCGCCGACGTCGCCGAAGTCTGGCGCCGCGGGAGCGTCATCGCCTCCTGGCTCCTCGACCTCACGGCCGACGAGCTCGCGCGCAGTCCCGAGCTCGCTTCGTATTCGGGCCGGGTCTCGGATTCGGGCGAAGGCCGCTGGACCGTGCACGCGGCCGTGGACGAGGGCGTTCCGGCGCACGTCCTGACGGCCGCGCTCTTCGCGCGCTTCGACTCGCGCGGCCAGGCGGAATTCCAGAATCGCGTGCTCTCCGCGATGCGCGCCGCCTTCGGAGGCCATCGCGAGAAGGCATAGTTTCGACGTTCATTGGTCCCACGACGGAGTCCTGTGAATCCCGATCTCTTCGAACTCGAGCTCGAGCGTGTCGTCGGACGCATTCGCGACCGCCTGGAGGGGACGTCGAACGTGGCGAGCGCGCTCGCGTTCTCGCTTCGTGCGACGCGCGACTTCTTCGGCGGGGCGACCGTGTGCTTCGCGGTCTGCGACTTCGGACAGGACGGGCTCGAGCTCACCGTGCTTCCGGAAGGCGACGCCTCGTGGGACCCGGACGTGCTGAGCGCGTTCCTGCGCTTCGAACGCATCACGACGCCGCGCGACACGGTGCTCGCGCTCGTCCACCGTCATCGTCGTCCGTGGGCCGTGCTCGGCGCACGCCGGCCCGGCATGTTGTTCGAGCGGACGGACGCGCGGGGTCTCTCGCGCATCGCCCGCCAGGTGTCGCAATCGCTCCACACGATCGACCGCGAGCGGGTGATCGAAGTGCGCTCGCGCCTCGACCGGAAGATCATCCAGCAGATCGCGCCCAAGGATCTCTTCTACCAGATCCTGGACGGTCTCCGAACGCTCGCCTCCTACGATCACTCTTCCGCGCTCTTCATGTTCGACCGGGAGAGCGGACGGCTCCGGCTCGTGGCCGAACAGATTGCAGTCAAGAAGGCGAAGAGCACGCGCATCGGGCTTTCGCTCGCGACCGGACCGGCCGAGCGGGCGCTCCTCGAGCGCGAAACCGTGTTCGGGTACGACCGTGACAAGGAACGCTGGTCGGAGTGGAACGAGGCGACGTCTTCGCGACTCGCCTCCCTTCTCGACTACAACCGGGACGACACGCTGCCACGCGAGGCCACGATCCTGGTCGCGCCGCTCGCCGCGCGCGAGGGTGTGCTCGGGCTCATCAAGCTCGCCGGCTGCGGCCGCGGCCGCTTCGGCGGCTACGAGGCAGGGCTCCTCGCTGAGTTCACGCCACTGGCTTCGATTGCCGTCCAGAACGCGCAGCGGGTCGAGGCGATCCACGCGCGAATGCTCGAGCGCGAGAAGCAGCTCGAGATCGCAAACCTCGCGCGCTACGTTTCGCACGACGTCAATCACAACCTGGGTGTGGCGCTTCCGACCGTGCAGCAGCTCCTGTACGAGCTCGAGAACGGCCGCACCGACCGGGAGCGCTGGATCACGGACCTGAAGAGCGTGCAGACGGCGATCGAGCGCTCGCATCGAATCTTCCGCGGCATGCTGCGTTCCGCGCGCGGCACGAGCGATCGCGGGGCGATGCCGACCTCCCTCGCACGCGTCGTCTCGACGGTGCTCGACGTGCTCGGCGGGAGCCTCGCACGTGCGGGAGTGACGGCCGTGGTCGAGATTCCGGTGGACGTCGCAGCCGTGCGCGCGCACCAGTCGGATCTCGAGACGCTCCTCTTCAACCTGATCCTGAACGCGCGCGACGCGATGCCCGAGGGCGGCACGATCACGGTGCGGGTGCTCCCCGCGGGGGCGCGTATCGAAGTGCAGATCGAAGACACGGGTTGCGGAATTCCGAAGGAGCTCCTCGGCCGCATTCACGAGGCGTTCTTCACGACCAAGGCCGCGGGCAACGGACTCGGGCTCACGATCTGCCGCTGGATCCTGTGGGACGTCGAAGGCGAGATGGCGTTCGACAGCGAGCCTGGGCGCGGAACGCGCGTGCGCGTGCTCCTGCCGGCCGAGACGAATGCGCCGGCGACGGCAGGTTCGCCCGCTTCGGCCGCAGAGGCGTCGGCTGCGGCACCCGCGGAGCCTGCATGAGCCGGCCGCGCATCCTCGTGGTGGACGACGAACCGGCCATGCTCCAGGCCGTCGAGCGCGTGCTCTCCGAGTTCTACGAAGTGCGGCTCTTCACGGACGGGAACGAAGCGCTCCACGCGCTCCCGCTCCTCGAGCCGGACCTTGCGATCCTCGACGTGCGGATGCCCGCGATGGACGGCTTCGAGCTCCTCGGGCGCCTCCAGGCGGAGCGCCCGGACCTCGACGTGATCCTGATGACCGGAAGCTTGAACGAGCCGGACGCGAAGCTCGTGCGGGCGATCCGCGCCGGCGCGTTCTACTTCCTCGAGAAGCCGCTCAATCGCGAGGTGCTCCTCACGCTCGTCGAGCGCTGCCTCGAGCTCCGGCGCCTCGCGCGCCAGAACGCGCTCCTCATGGGGCGCCAGCAGCGCGAGCTCGACGCGGCGCGCGAGTTCCAGCTCTCGCTCCTGCCGCGCGAAGTGCCGGGCGAAGCCGCGGGACACGTCGCGTGGGGCTACGTCCCGAGCCACGAGCTCTCGGGCGACTACGTGGACTGCGCGTGGATCCGAAACATCGGGATCTCGATCCTGGTCGCCGACGTCGCCGGGCACGGCGCGCCCGCCGCGATGCTCACGTCGGTCGTCAAGGCCGCGTTCGACGCCACGCGTGACTCCGACTACGACCCGCGCGCCGTCGCGGCCACCGTGGGGAACACGCTCCGCTCGTTCGCACCCGGCAAGTTCGTGACGCTGTTCGCGGCGCGCTATCACGTCGACAGCGGCCGCTTCGAGTACGTGAACGCGGGCCACCCGCCCGCGCTCTGGGTCGGTCGCACGGGCGAGGTCCGGCTCCTTCAGTCCACCGGGCCGATCGTGACGTCGGCGCTCCCCGATTCGTCGTGGGACGGCGGCTTCGTCATGCTCGAGCCCGACGATGCGGTCGTCGTCTACACGGACGGCATCGTCGAGGCGCGCAAGGACGACAACGAGTTCGGCATCGAGGGTCTCCTCGAGGTCCTCACGGGCGCCTCGCGCGAGCCCGCGCCGCTCGTCGCCCGCATCGTCGAGCGCGTGCTCGCGTTCGCCGACGGCGGTCCGCGGGACGACCTGACGGTTCTCTGCCTGCGCGGTCCCGCGCGGCGCCCGGCCGCGGCGCGCGCCTCAGGCTGAGACGGCCGTGAACGCGGAAGTCCTCTCGATCGGAAACGAAGTCCTCTCGGGACGCACCCTCGACACGAACTTCCAGCACCTGGCGCGGCTCCTCGAAGGGACCGGCGCGCGCATTGTCGGTCACCAGGCCGTTTCGGATCGCGAGGACGCGATCGCCGCGGCCCTTTCGCTCGCGCGCTCGCGCGCCGATCTCATCGTTTGCACGGGCGGGCTCGGGCCCACGCCCGACGACCTCACGGTGCGCGCCGTCGCGGCCGCGCTCGGGCTTCCGCTCGTGCGCGACGACGCGATCCTGGAGGCCCTGCGCGAGCGCTGGCGCGCGTGGGCGCGTGGTCCGATGCCCGCGAACAACGAGCAGCAGGCGCTCCTCCCGTGGGGGGCGACCGCGTGGCCGAACCCGATCGGGAGCGCGCCCGGCGTCCACGTCGCGCACGAAGGGAAGGACGTCGTGCTCCTGCCCGGAGTCCCCGAGGAGATGTCCGCGCTCGCGCAGCAGTTCCTCGTGCCGCTCGTGCGGGCGAAGAGCGGGATCACAGTCGAGTACGCGCTCATCCGGACGGTCGGGATCGCCGAGTCGGTGCTCGAGGAGCGGCTCGCCGACCTCGAACAGAAGCTCGACGGCGCGTGGGTCGCCTATCTCCCGGGGCTCGGCGGCGTGGACGTACGTGTTTCGCTCCCGGCCGAGGCGACGCCGGAGCGGCGTGGAGAGCTTGCGCAACGCGCGCGCGCGATCGTTCGCGAGCGGGCGGGCGACTACGTGTTCACGGACGACGATCGCTCGCTCGAACAGTTCGTCGGCGACCTCCTGCGCGAGAAGTCGCTTGCGATCGCGGTCGCGGAGTCGTGCACGGGCGGACTCCTGGGCGGGCGCATCACCGCCGTCCCCGGGAGCTCAGCGTACTTCGCGGGCGGGGTGATCTGCTACAGCAACGCCTCGAAGATGGAACTCGTGGACGTCCCCGCGACCACGCTCGGAGAGCACGGGGCGGTGAGCGAGGAGACCGCGCGCGCGCTCGCCCGCGGCGTCGCGCGGCGGTTCGACGCCGCGTGCGGCGTCGGGGTGACCGGGATCGCCGGCCCCGACGGGGGAACCCCGGAGAAGCCCGTCGGCACCGTGCACGTCGCCGTCGTGGGGCCGGACGGGGAGCACCATCGCCATCTTCGGTTGCGCGGCAATCGAGCGCAGGTGCGCGAGCGCTCGGTCACGGCGGCCCTCGATCTCGTGCGCCGGCTCCTGACCGGATTGCCCGCGACCTCGCCGGGCGCGATGGGCACGCCGCCCGCGGAACCGCGACCGCCCGCTACGCCGTGAGGACCTTCTTCGCAGTCTTTCCGCCGGCCGAAGTGGTCGACGCGATCGCCGGCGCGGTCGAGCGCATCCGCTGGCCCGGCGATTCCGTCTCCTGGGTCAAGCCCTCGAATGTTCACTACACGCTGCGATTCCTCGGAGAACTCTCCGAGTCGCGCGTGCGCGCGGCGGCGCGGGCGGGGGAGGCCGCCGTCGTGGGGCTTCAGCACTTCTCGCTCCGGCTCGGAGCCCCCGGCGTGTTTCCGAACGCGCGCCGGCCGCGCGTCCTCTGGCTCGGGGCAAGCGAAGGTGGAGAAGCGCTCGTCCTCCTCGCGAAAAGCCTCGACGAAGCGCTCCGGCGCGAGGGTTTCGGGGCACCCGAGAAGCCGTTCGCGCCACACCTGACCCTCGGGCGCGTGCGCGAATCGGGTTCGGGCGGTGCCTCGGTCGCGGAAACGTTTCTCGGCGCGACGTTCCCGACGGCCGCGTTCGATGTCCCCGCGCTCTCGCTCATCCACAGCAAGCTCGATCCCCGGGGCTCGATCTATGAGCCGATCGGAAGGTTTGCACTTCATTGAGGGCAGTGGCCTCCTCGACCGGCCCTCTCGTGATTGTCGACACGGCCCGAACGTCGAAGCCCCGGGCATTCGCCCGGGGCTCCTGTCCTGCGTTTTTCGCGCCTCTACGGTGTGATGACGATCAGTTTCTTCTCGCGGTGCGAGCCCCCGGCCTCGAGGCGGTAGAAGTAGACGCCAGGCGAAACGGCGGCTCCGCTCTCGTCTAGACCGTCCCACGGGGTCTCGTGAAGTCCCGCGACCACCTCCCCGTTCACGAGGGATCGAACGAGTCGGCCGCTCACGTCGTAGATCGTCAACCGGATGTGCCCGGGTTCCGCAATCACGTACTGGATGCGGGTCCGACCCGAGGCAGGATTCGGAAGCGCCGGCTCAAGACTGAGTCCGATCTCTTGCGACGCAACGGGCGCCAGGCCCCGGCTGCTGCTCGACGTCAGGCTCGAGTAGCCTCCCTTCGTCTGAAGGAAGAGAGCACGCACCATGTTGGCCGTAGGCGTGGTTCGCTCGAACTCGAGCTCGAGAGCTTCGCCGGTGCGAAGCGTCGATACGCTGCCTCCACTCGAACGGACCGCATCCCTCGCGTCGCCCGAGGCAGAGTGGTCGGCCCGAAGGAGCGTGAGCGACTGCGGAGTCGCGTTGCCCGAGATGTTGAGTCTACGAACCGACCGGATCCAGGATCGTCCGAGGAACAGCAATCGCATCGTCGAGTTTCCCTGGCTCGGGACCGCGAAGCGATGAGCCACGCGTCTTGGCCGAATGTGCGATACGGTTCTCCACTGCCCGCCGGACTCCGGGACTTGCACCAGCACACCACTCGAATCCGGACCGATGCCGGGACGGTATCCGAACCCCTCGACCACGAGCCCGGTGTTCGGGCCCACCGCGGTCCCGAGCGAAACGACGATGGGTTGCCCGCGGTCGAGCATCCGGTCGACACCAGTCGATCCGTCGACCTGGCTGGTGATGCTGACGCCGGAGCGGTCGACGGCGCCGGCAATGGCGGTGGTCGTCCCCAGAAGCACTCCCTCCTCGGCCGGGAAAGCTTCGAGGGAAGAGTCATGATCAACGACCGCAAGCTCGACGTGGTCGAGCTCGGCTTTCCCGGCTCCCACCTTGAAAAGGCGTGTTCGATAGGTCGTCGGACCGGGGGCCGGAGCCTGCTTCATTCGATGGCGGTCGAACGCACCTGCCGCAGCTCCCTCCCAGAGGATCGAGTTCTCGCCCGACCAGCCGCCCTCGTCCCAACCCTGAGAGTAGAGACCGGACTCCCCACAGGTCGGGATCTCGAATCCCGAGCAGTCCCCTTGAACGTGGAGGTTCGAGACTCCCGACCAGAGATACCGATCATCCCGGGTTCGGATCGCGAAGTGCCTGCCGCAGCCAACCCCGGTCCACGACACCTCGAGGCAGTGCGGAGTTCCGTTCGGGCCCGGCACAAGGGTCGTCACGACCGATGCGAGATTCCAGTTCGCTTCAGTGATCGCGCTCGTCGATACGCGCACTTCCGTAACCTGGGCTTCGCCGCAGTTCGCGTCATCACCGGGTGATGTCCAGGTGAGCGTTGCCGACTTGTAGCCCACGTCGGCAACGGTGTAAGCGCCGACCTGAGCTGGACTCGAGGTGTCGCAGTCGTCCCATGCGGATCCCGAAAGGACCCGAACCCACCGCGCGACGGCCGGCACCCCCGTGTCGCTCAAGATGAAGAGCATGTAGTACCCGGGAGGGGCGTGATCGGCGTTCACGGGGCCGTCGACGATCAACTGCTGGGTGCAGCGATCGCGGATCGTAAGGGGCACGAACTTCTGATTCTGGTCGAACCCGTGCGTCGTCGCGGAAGGCCGGATCAGGCAGGCGCTCGAGACGGTGGCCGCCTCGAGCGTACAGATCGTAAACCGCTGACCGTAGACGACCGTGTCGGGCGCTCCCGCGATGATCGGACGCTCAGCGAGGCTCCCGTTCGGCTGGAAGAGGTAGGGCGGACAGTAGAGGTTGGCAAGGTACTTGTCGTTGTGGCTCTCCCCGCCTGAACTCAACACACGACCGTCGGGAAGGAGGATCGCGGTCGAGTGATATCCGCGCACGGTGGGTTGCTCGGCGAGGTCACCGAGAGCGGTCCACGTCCCTCCTCCGGGGCCGTTCGGATCCCAGAGCTGGGGTTTTCGAACCGGGCTATCGTTGAGCTGGGAGAGCGTGCCGTTTCCGCCGACGGCGAGGACCTTGCCGTCGGGCAGCACGACCAGGTTGTGATAGTTGCGCGCCGCCATGCTGGCCGAGTTCTGCCATCCGGCGGCGAGATTGGTGGCGTCGATGGACTTCGTGGTGCCCACCACCGTCGCACCGACCGTGCCACCTGCGACCACGATCTTCCCCGGGCGATACTGGACCCCGGCTACGCCGACAAAGCCGCTGTTGAGCCCAGGCAACGTCTGCCAGCCCTGCGCCGGAAGCTGACCGGGGGCCGGAAGGTCGAGCCAGTGGGTCTGAGGCTCCGTTCCCACGGTCAGGATGCGTCCGTTAGCCCCTGTTCCTCCGGGGATGACGAAGTTCATGGGATACGAATCGTTCCAGCAAAACGGCGCATTCGAGTAGGCGTGCCAGGGCAGGGTCGCGCTCCCCGGATCATGGATCTCGTTGATTCGGGAGAGGGTGACACTCCGATCGAGGACCATCGTATGTCCGGAGAGGTTCGCATCCATCTGAGCCCACTGGACCCACGAGTTGCCGGTGAGCGGGTGCACAACGTAGACGTATCGATCCGCGGGGGCCGTCGCCTCACCGCCGAAGAGGTACAGCCGCCCCTGGCTCTGCTCGATGTCGAACACGGCGCTGTGGCGCGCGCGAGCCGTCGGGGCACCGGTCAGCGTGCGCTTTCGCCAACCGCACGTTCCGTTCTCAAGCGTCCATAGCACCCAGAACTCGTTCGAGAAGCTCGAACTCCCCAACTCACCGCCGAACAGGAAGGCGGTCTTTCCCCACTGGCCGGGCGTGCGCTCTCGGCGTGTGGTGTCTGCCGTCAGCGAATGCCCGAAGCGCGGCGAGGGGAACCCATCGCCGAGATCCACCTGCGGGATGACGTGCCACGTGCCGGTGGTCGGGGTCGTGAGCCGGAGTTCGTAGACGTTGTTGTCGCTGGGAGTCTGCCCGGGAGCGCCCGTGCCGCCGAACATGATCATGCGCTTGACCGCCGTTGGCGTCCCGCCGATCGGGATTGTCGTCTCCTCGTAGACGGCGGCGTGACCGAATCGTGCCGAGGGAGGATTGGGAGCGGGGATTTCGGCCCAGACGAATGAGCCGCCGAAGTGCCGCAAGCTTCTCGCATCGCCCCAGACTTGTCCTGTCTGGGTTCGTCCCCCGTAGACGATCATACAGGTCCCCAAAGCGGAGATTGCTGTGTGATGAAGCCGTTGGATTCCTCCAGCGATGGAGATATCGCGCCATCGGTACGAGTAGTCGCTGGCAGTTGGAACATTCTCCCGGATCAACAGCCACGTGTCGTCCTTGGCCAGTCCGTCCTGCCCGAGCCCTCCGAAGAGGACCTGGGCATTCTGAAAGTTCGGAACGCCGGCCATCTCAACGAACGTTTGCCTCTCTCGAATCATAGGCCGCGAGCCGTTGTCGGCGGCCGGGATCACGGATGGTTCCCAGACGCCACCGTTCAGCGGTCCATTGACGGGAGCGAAGCGATGCACCTTGTCGCCTTCGGGCGCGGGAGGCAAGGCTCCGTCCCGTCGTCCCCCGAACGCCCGGTGATGCCGATGTCGACTCCCCCCGGCGACGAGGACCCGTCCGTCACGCAGGGTCGTCGCCGTCGGATACCACCGCCAGTCGGACATCGTCCCAGGATCGCTCCAGGTCCCAGGCAAGGATGATGCGCCCGGCGTGTACATCCGGGTCCGGTTCTCGCCGTACTCTTCGGTGAACGGATGAGTCCCGCCGGGCAAAAAGACGCGACCGTCGGAGAGACTCGAGTTTCCGGCACAAAAGATGTCCACTCCTGAGGGCTGGATGGGAAGCGCCTGAAAGCTCGTCACAGGAAAGGAGGAGCAACTCTCATTCCCCGAGAGCCAGCCCCACTCTCCACCCTTGAACTCACCGGGCGTCTCGCCCCGAAACCAGAGGATGCGGCTGTGGTACGGACTTCCGTCGCCGGGGACGAGGATCATGTGAACGGCGTAGCGATCGCCCGCCGGACCCCAGTTCATCGTGCTGGTCCACTGGCCCGGGTGAGCACGGACGAGGTCGGGGGCGAGAGAGAGGATCGCTGGAAGCAATGCGATGGGCAGCGAGCTCATTAGACGCGGAGGGGTTGGGGATCGTAGCGGGTGTGACATCGTAAACCTCCAACGAGGCAGGCGATTCAGGAGGGCGAAAGTGAGCCGGCGTCAGGTGGGGTTGGGGCGGCGGTTGCAGCGCGGCAGGCGACCATTGCCAGTCGGCCCGCAAGCTGTCAACATGATTCGAGGCCAGTCCGTCCTCAGACTTCGACTTTCCTTGGATCGCCTATGGGCCAGAGCCTTCATCCGGCTGCAGGGCTTGCTGCTCTCGTCCTGCTCCTATCCTTGAGTGCACCGGCTTCTGCGCAGTGGGGCCCGCTTGGTGCTCCGGTCACAGGCGATCTGATTGGGGCGTCCAATCACAGGACCGTGCCCGACGGCCGGGGGGGAATCTACGTTGTCTGGCTGGACGAAAGGGACCTTCCGAGCCACAGCTTGGACGTGTACGCGCAACGCCTCCGGCCCACGGGAGAAGTTGCCCCGGGCTGGCTCGTGAACGGTGTTCCCGTTTGCGCCTCTCCCGGCACTCAGGATTTCCTGTCGATTGCGCTCGACGAAACTGGCGTCCTTGTCGCGTGGCAGGATCTTCGCAATGTCGATCTAATCTCAGTAGACATTCATGTTCAGCGCGTGCGGGGAGATGGCACGATCGCACCGGGCTGGTTGACCGACGGAGTCTCCGCGACGACCTCGAGTCCATACCAGTACCAGTTTAGACCGGCAGTCACGTCGAACGGTCGGGGAGGGATCTTTGTCGCATGGGAGGAGTTTGTGGACGCTCGCGTCGACGAGACCCCGGATGTATTCCTCCAGCATCTGACCGCCACTGGGGAACGAGTTCCGGGATGGCCGGAGCGGGGACTTGCTGTGGTGACCGCTCCCGACGCTCAGGGCGAGGTGGAACTCCTTCCGGATGGTTCAGGTGGCGTGCTCCTCGTTTGGGATGATTGCCGCCGTGGCTGCGTGGAAGGCTCGTACCAGCTCGATGTGTACGCCCAGCGGGTGCGAGCCGACGGTACGCTCGAGCCCGGCTGGGCGACGGACGGACGCCTGCTTTCCCTCGGCCGGGCGAGGTCGCGCATCTTGCCGGATGGGACCGGGGGTTTCTACGTCGCGTCCTCAGTGATCGATTCGCACGCAGAAGATGTCGAGTACTTCGTGGAGCGGTTTACGCTCGACGGGGATCCCTACCTGGGATGGCCGGCCGGCGGAGTTCGCGTGTGCGCGGCCCCCGGGACGCGGCTTGGACTCACAATCGCCTCCGACGGCCTCGGGGGAGTGCTCCTCACGTGGGTCGACGACCGGCCATCCGCAAGCAACAGTTATGAGATCTTCGCAAGCCGGGTCTTGCCGAACGGCACGATTGCACCGGGCTGGCCCGCGGACGGGCTTCTCGTTTCGGACGAATACGGTCTCGAACTCTTCGACTCCAGACCAAGCATTGCCCCCGACGGGTTCGGGGGCGCGTACGTTGCCTGGGAGCAGGGCTTCGATTTCGGCAATCCCGCCTACGTCTTGCACCTGACCGCGAACGGGGACGTGGCCCCTGGCTGGCCTCAGTTCGGACTTCGCATCGCGCAGAGCCTCGGGCAGTTCAAGCCCACGGCCGTGCCGGACGGGGATCACGGTACGATCGTTGTCTGGGACGAAGCGAGCATGAACGAGCGGCGATTCGGCATTTATGCCAACCGGTTCAGTCTCGACGGGCCCGTGCCTGTCCTCCTGTCGCTTCTGGAGACGGAAGTCGCGACGGATCGAGTCGTCCTGCTCTGGTACGGAATCGACGCTTCCGGGCTCGCTGCGGTCGTCCAACGCAGGTCCGAGTCGATGGAGTGGGAAACTCTTGGCCCTCCGGTAGCCGAGGGACCGGATCGACTGCGCTTCGAAGACCGCTCGATCGTCCCGGGGATGCGCTACGGCTACCGCCTTGCCTATAGGGAGGAGGGAACCGAGCGGTTCACGGAAGAGACCTGGGTCCAAGTGCCGGCGCTGGCGTTGAGTCTCGCCGGATTCGAACCCAATCCCGCGCGAGGTCGCCCGGTCGTCCGGCTCTCGTTGCCCGGTGAGGAGCTCGCCACGCTCGAGGTCTTCGATGCGCGTGGTCGCGTCATCCGATCGCAACGCGTCGACGAATTTGGTCCTGGAACGCACACACTCCGACTCGAGAACGCGCTTCCCGCGGGCATCTACTGGCTGCGCCTCGCGCAGGCGGGGAAGGTCGTCACCGCCAAGGGAATCGTGCTTCCGTAAGCAACACCCGTCCCCCTGAAGTCTCGTATTTCTCTCCTCCACTGGCCCGAGTCGCGGGCCGAACCAGGGTGTTGTCCCCAGGACGGGTTACGGTTTCCTCTCGGTCGGGGAGGCGAGCCCCCGGCCAGGCCCGGGACCTTCCAGGGCTCCAAGCGGCCCGAAAAAATAGGGTTGGCGGCACCTGCACAAATGTGTAGTCTGCCTCCGTCAGCGCTGCGACGGTGGCCCCCGGATGTCGTCCAAGCTCCCGGAAAGGAGTCGAAGCCGCATGAACCTGAACCAGCCATCCGACAAGGAACGGTCGAAGGCCCTCGAGCTCGCGGTCCAGCAGATCGAGAAGCAGTTCGGAAAGGGGGCCATCATGCGGCTGGGCGGGGAGCGTGGTGTGATCCCGGTCGATGTGACTTCCACGGGATCGCTCGGACTCGATCTCGCGCTCGGCGTCGGCGGCATCCCGAAGGGCCGCGTGATCGAGATCTACGGTCCCGAATCGAGCGGCAAGACCACGCTCGCGCTCACGATCATCTCGAACGCGCAGAAAAACGGCGGGAACGCCGTGTTCATCGACGCCGAGCACGCGCTCGACGCCGCCTACGCGCAGAAGCTCGGCGTGGACCTGGACGAGCTCCACGTCTCCCAGCCCGACACGGGCGAAGAAGCGCTCGAGATCGCCGATCAGCTCGTGCGCTCGGGTGCGGTCGACATCGTGGTCATCGACTCGGTGGCGGCCCTCGTGCCGCGCGCCGAGATCGAAGGCGAGATGGGCGACTCGCACATGGGGCTCCAGGCGCGGCTCATGTCGCAGGCGCTCCGGAAGCTCACGGGCTCGATCTCGAAGAGCCGCTGCATCGTCATCTTCATCAACCAGATCCGCATGCAGATCGGCGTCACGTTCGGCAATCCCGAGACGACGGCCGGCGGGCGCGCGCTCAAGTTCTACGCCTCGGTGCGCCTCGACATCCGGCGCATCGCCTCGCTCAAGGAGGGCGAGACGGTGGTCGGGAATCGCACGCGCGTCAAGGTCGTGAAGAACAAGGTCGCGGCCCCGTTCCGCGAAGCCGAGTTCGACATCCTCTACAACCAGGGGATCTCGCGCGAAGGCGAGCTGCTCGACATGGGGATCGAGAAGAACCTGATCACGAAGCTCGGCACCTGGTTCAGCTACGGGAACGAGCGGCTCGGGCAGGGACGCGAGAACGCGCGACTCTTCCTCCGCGAGCACGAGGACGTGCGCGCCGGGCTCGAATCGAAGCTCCGGAAGGAGTACGGGATTCGTCCCACCGGAACCGAAGAGGCCGTCGAGGCGCTCGTCGGCCCGAAGGCGACGGTCGGCGCGGGAAGCAGCGCGGTCTCGAGTGCGAACGGTGCCGCGGGAGGAGCCGAAAAGCCGCGCCGCTGAGACCTCCGAAGGATACACTCCCCGAGTTCTCACTCCGCCGGTCCGGGCGACACCGGGAAGGACAGCGCGTGCTCGCACACGTGTCCTTCCCGCGCCCGGAAGCGGGCCTCCCGGGGACCTGCCATTGAACCGAACCGAACCCCATCCAGAAGTCGAGAGAGCGCGCGAAGCGGCCCTGCGCATGCTCGATCGCTCGCGCCGCACGCGCCGGGAGCTCGAGCGGAAGCTCATCGCGAGTGATCACTCTCACGAAGCCGTCGCCGCGGCGCTCGATCGTCTCGAGCACGTCGGACTCATCGACGACGTCGAATACGTGCGCGCGTTCGTCCGCTCGCGCCTTGCGCGGCGTCCGCTCTCGATGCGCGTGCTGACCGGGCAATTGCGCGCACGCGGCGTCGGCGCGGAAGCGATCGAGCGCGCGCTCTCGGGTCCTGACGCCCCGGCCGCCGCCGATGCGGCGGGGGAGCGCGTTCGTGCCGAGCGCGCGCTTGCGCCGCTCCTCCGGCGCTACCGAAATCTCGATCCGCGGGAAGCGCGTGCGAAGATGGCCGCCGCTCTCGCGCGGCGAGGATTCGACTACGACACGGTGAGCGAGATCCTGGACGCGACCGGATCCCGGGATCGATGACCGCCGCCGGTTCGAAGATCGCCCACTACCGCGTGCTCGAACGCCTCGGGAGCGGGGCGATGGGCGACGTGTGGCTCGCCGAGGATCTCGATCTTCCGCGGCGGGTGGCGCTCAAGCTCCCGCATCCGCACCTGTGTCGCGACCCTGCGACGGTCACGCGGCTCCTGCGCGAGGCCGAGGCGGCCGCGAGCGTGCGTCATCCCGCGGTCGTCCAGGTGTTCGAGACCGGGAAGGACGGCGAGCAGCCGTTCCTCGCCATGCAGTGGCTCGAAGGCCCGACGCTCGAAGCAAAGCTTGCGAGCGGTCCTCTCCCGGTGGACGAAGTCGTCTCGCTCGCCGAGCGGATCGCCGACGCGCTCGCCGAGATTCACGCGCTCGGCATCGTGCACCGCGATCTCAAGCCGTCGAACGTGCTCCTTACGAGCGAAGGTCCGAAGATCCTCGACTTCGGCGTTGCGAGCCTTCAGGGCGGAAGCGGCCTCACGACGACCGGCGCCATCCTCGGAACACCGCTCGCCATGAGCCCCGAGCAGGTGCGAGGCGAGCCGTCCGACAACCGTGCCGACTTGTGGGCGCTCGGTGTTCTTCTCTATGAATCCCTCACCGGCCGGCATCCGTTTGCGGGCTCGGGTTGGGCCGAGATCTCGCGCCGCATCGAACACGAGGATCCGCCGTCGCCGCAGACGCTCCGGGCCGGCGCTTCGTCCGACCTGGGCTTCGTCATCACAAAGCTTCTCCGGAAGGATCCCGCGTACCGCTACGCGCGCGCGGAGGACGTGCTGGTCGACCTTGCGAGCCTCGCGGGACGTGCGAGCGCGCAAGCCTCGCGAAGCACCCCCGCGGTCGCGGCTTCCGCGGCCGGAGCGGGAGCCGGTGCGGCCACGGAAGTCCCGGCGGTCGCCGTCCTGCCGTTCGAAGTCCTGAGCCCCGATCCCGACGATGCGTACCTCGCGTCGGGCCTCGCCGACGACCTGCTCGTCGATCTCACGCGCGTAGACGGTCTGCGCGTCGCCGCACGCGCGGAGACGCTCGCGCTCCACGACCGAAGCCTCCCGCCACGCACGCTCGCGCGCGAGCTCGGCGTTGGGTTCCTGGTCGCCGGAAGCGTGCGCCGTGCCGGTGCCCGCGCGCGCATCAACGCGCAGCTCGTGCGTGCGGCGGATGGCCACACGCTGTGGGCCGAGCGCTTCGATCGGACGATCGAGGACCTGTTCGACGTGCAGGCCGAGGTCAGCAAGCGCATCGTCGAGGAGCTGCGCGGTGCGCTGCGTCCGAGCGAGCGCGAGATGCTCGACCGCGCCCCGGCGCGGAACCCGGAGGCCTATCGGCTCTATCTGAGGGCACGCGCCCTGCTCGATGAGGGAACCCGCCAGGCGAACCACGCGGCGGCCGAGCTCCTGCTCGAGGCGGTTCAGATCGATCCCAACTTCGCGCTCGCGCTCGCGATGCTCGGCTGGGCATACATGGATCGCACGCTCCACTGGTGGGGCGGGATCGAGGTCGCGGATCTCGCAGAGCCGTACATCGAGCGCGCCCTCGCGATCGCGCCCGACCTCACCGAGGCGCGCATGGCGCGGGCCATGGTGCTCCGCGTGCGCGGGCGCCACGAGGAGCTGCTCAAAGAGCTCGAGCACATCACGCGGCGCGATCCCGATCACCGAATCGGGAACGAATGGGTCGCGTGGACCTATCTTGCACTCGGCCGGACGCAGGACGCGCTCGATGTCCTCGAGTCGTTCTTCTCGCGCCATCCGTACAAGTACTCGGATCTCGGCTTCCTGCTCGTGGCCGCGTACAAGCTCGCCGGCAACGAGGAGGCGCACCGGCGCGCGCTCGCGCAGCACGCGGAAGGCCTCCTCGAGCGGCTCCAGCTCCACCCGGACGATGCGCTCGCGCGCGTCCACCTGTCCTCGGCGCTCATGATGCAGGGGAAGCGGGAGGAGGGTCTCGCCCAGGTCGCGCGCGCGGTCGCGCTCGCGCCCGAGGACGGCCGGATCCACTACAACGCGGCCTGCGGGTACGCGCTCGCCGGAGAGATCGACCGGTCGATTGCTGCGCTCCGAGAAGGGATGAGCCGCCTGCCGTCCTACCTGAGGGACTGGCCGAGCCGCGACCCCGATCTCGCGAACCTGCACGGGCACCCCGAGTTCGAGCGGCTCTTCGGAGCGAGCTCGAACCCCGTCGAGAAGGCGGCCGAGAAGGGCACATCCGGGTAGTCCCGCCCCCCCGAATCCCGTAGAATTCGCCGGGCGCGGGTCCACCCCATGAGCCGCGCTTCTCTCAGTCGCTTGGTCGATTTGGAACCGTGGAAACACCTGCCGGGGCGCGGCCCAGGGACGCGCCGGATGGACCCCGTTGGGTTCCACCAGTCGAAAGGAAAATCCCCCGTGCCGGATCGTCCGGACCCCCGCGAACGATTCGTCTCTTCCGTCCTTGCGGTCGTCCTCCTCGCGACATTCGCGACGGCGCTCGGCCCGCGGCTCGCGCATGCCTCGACCGGGCGCGTCTACGATCCGAACAACTCGCCGCGCGCGAAGTACGTACCGCCGATGGCGCCGTGGCCGGCTCCGTCCTACCGGGCCAAGGATTTCACGATCGTCAAGAAGGGCGGGCTCTATCACCTCTTCTATACGCGCGTGCAGCGTTTCGTGTACCGGCACTACAAGACCGCGACGCGCGAGGTCCTGAACGAGACGACGTTCGGCCACGCGACCTCCCCCGATCTCGAGCACTGGACCGAGGCGGACTCGGTGCTGCGCATCCGTCCGTGGACGTGGGACGCGCATCACCTCTGGGCGCCGACGTACGTCGAGATCAACGGTCTCTCGTATCTCTTCTACACGGGGGTCAAGGACACGCAGTGGACGTCCGACCCGGCCGACTGGGGACCGCGGCGGCAGCTCATCGGCTATGCGGCGTCGCTCGATCCGAATCTCACGAACTGGATCCAGCTGACGAATCCAGTCTGGGGTCCGTGCGGCACGGGAGGGCTTCCCGGTGTCTCGTGGGCACTTTGTCTGCCGACCGTTCCGCGCGGAACCGCGGACTTCCGCGATCCGTTCGTGCTCGCGCCCGCGCCCGGGAGCGGGGATCCGGCCTATCTCCTGTACACGGCTCGCGTGCGCACCGATCAGCACAACTACGTGGCCGGTCTCGCCCGCGCGTCGAGTGTCTCGGCCCCGTTCATCGATCAGGGCGCGCTCTGGGACACGTACTATCCGCCGGTCAACTCGAAGGTCGAATCGCCCCACGTGTTCCGGCGCGGCGACGACTTTCATTTGTTCTTCAGCGGTGACAACGGCTCGACCGGGATCGCCTGGCACACGGCGCAGAGCATCCACGGTCCATGGACCCGGCGCCAGCCGATCTCGACGTTCCTCGCCGGGCAGCTCGATACGCCGCACTCGTTCACGCTCGATCCGTGGGCGTGGTTCGCGTCCGAGTACTTCACGGCCGACTATCCGTCCGGCCGCGCCGAGTATCTCGCCGTCGTCCACGCGTACGAGGCTCCGACCGGCTACAACCCGCCGCCGCCCGGGATGACCGAGGACGTCTCCACGATCGAGTTCCGGCAGATGCTGTGGCAGCCGGATGGCCTCTTCAGGCTGGTCGCGCCGAATCCCGTGCGCGAGATCTGGTGGTCGCGCTCGAACGCGAGCGTGGGGGATCGTGTGGAGATGCGGCTCACGGTCGAAGGAGGCTCGGACCGGATCGTCGATCTCGAATACGCGATGCGCTACGCGGGGGTCGAGACGATCGTCCCTGCCGCCGCAATCGGAATGCCCGCGAGCCGGATGCTCACGAACGGAACCATGGTGCTTGCCTGGACCGCGCGGAACCCGATCGCGAACGCGCCGGTCGAATGGATCTGCCGGGTCGTGAGTCAGCCGTTCCGCGCAGAAGGGCGGATGACGGTGGGCCCGGTCCGCGGTGGCAGCGCGGATCTCGTCGACGAAGCGCCGCCTTACATCAAGGGTCCGGTCGGGCGAAACTCATTGGATCCCGGCGAGAGCGGAAAGACGAGCGGCACGACGGGGGGCGGCACCGCGGACGACGCCGCGGACGACGTCGCGGACGACGCCGCGGACGACCCCGCGACCGCATCCTCGCTCGCGGAACCCCGGACGTTCGACCTCTCGGCCGTTCGCGCAGCGGGACCGGCAGGAACGCACGAGCTCGCGCTCACGTTCGAGGAAGCGGGGCGCGCCCGGCTCGACGTGTTCGACGTCCTGGGCCGTCGCGTGCGCGCGCTCGGCGAGCGCGTCTATCCCGCGGGCACGACGATCGAGCGCTGGGACGGCCGGAACGATGCGGGCCAGGCCGTCGCGCGCGGCATTTATTTCGTGCGCGCAACCGCACCGTTCGGCGCGCGCACCGCACGCCTCCTCGTTGTCGACTGACGCACCCGACGCCCCGGGCGTACACAGCGCGCCTCGATCGCCCGCCGCACGCCCCGGGGGGGCAGGGTGTCCTTCGGGCCGCGAATCCATTACACTGCCGCCATATGACGACAGCCTCGACACTTCGGAGGCGCTTCCGGGACTATTTCGCGGCGCGCGGTCACACCGTCGTGCCCAGCTCTCCGCTTGCGCCGCTCGGCGACCCGACGCTCCTCTTCACGACCGCCGGGATGGTCCAGTTCAAGCCCTACTTCGGGCTCGAGCCGGACCGCCTGCCGTATCGCCGCGCGTGCTCGGTCCAGAAGTGTCTCCGCCTCACCGACCTCGACAACGTCGGTCGCACGCCGCGTCACGACACGTTCTTCGAGATGCTCGGAAACTTCTCGTTCGGCGATTACTTCAAGCGCGACGCGATCGCGTTCGCCTGGGAGTTCACGACGAAGGAGCTCGGGCTTCCCGCCGAGCGCATGCACGTCTCCGTGTTCAACGGCGAGGGCGGGATCGCGCCGCCCGACGAGGAGGCGCGCGGCTTCTGGCGGGAGGTCGGCGTTCGCGACGACCATATCGTGGCCCTCGGCCGGGCCGACAACTTCTGGGGGCCGGCCGGCGGGACCGGTGCGTGCGGACCGTGCTCGGAGATCTACTACGATCTCGGGCCCGAGGCCTGCATCTGCGGCGGAAAGTGCTCGCCCGGAGCGGATTGCCCGCGCTACATGGAGTTCTGGAACCTCGTCTTCCCGCAGTACGACGCCCAGCCCGACGGCACGATGAAGCCGCTCGCGCGTCCCGGCATCGACACCGGGATGGGCCTCGAGCGGCTTGCGCTCATCGTCCAGGGAGCCGACTCGATCTTCGAGACCGACCTGTTCCTGCCGATCGTGCGCGAGGTCGCAAACCTGGCCGGCATCGACACGCTGCCCGCGCTCGGCCGTCCGGATGAGCCCCGCGGAGTCGCGCTCGCGATCATCGCCGATCACGTGCGCGCGCTCTCATTCGCGCTCGCCGAGGGAATCGCGCCCTCGAACGAAGGGCGGGGCTACGTGCTCCGGCGGCTTCTCCGGCGCGCTTCGCTCAACGGCCGGAAGCTCGGGCTCACCGAGCCCTTCCTCGTCCGCGCGTGCGAGATCGTGATCGAGCAGTTCGATGCGGACTACCCGGAGCTCGGCGAATCGCGCCGGCGGATCGCAGGCGTGGTGGGCCGCGAGGAGGCGAACTTCCTCCGCACGTTCGATCAGGGGCTCGCGCGCTTCGACCGGATGGCGGCCGACGCTCAGGCGAAGGGCACGAAAGTGCTGCCCGGCGGCGAAGTGTTCACGCTCCACGATACGTACGGCTTCCTCGTCGACCTCACCGAAGAGATGGCGCGCGAGCGGGATTTGACGATCGATCGCGCCGCGTTCGACCGTGCAATGACCGAGCAGCGCGACCGTGCACGCGCGGCGACGAGCTTTTCGAAGAAGAAGACGGAGGGGGGCAATGCCGGCCCCGAGTGGACGGTGCTCTCGGACGAGCCCGGCTCGGAGTTCGTGGGCTACGAGACGCTCAACTCGGTCTCACCCGTTCTGCGCTACCGGATCGTCGCCCCGAACGAAGCCGAGCTCGTGCTCGCGACCACCCCGTTCTATGCCGAGTCGGGCGGCCAGGTCGCCGACTCGGGCACGCTCGAGGGGCGGGGAAAGGACGGAAAAGCCGTCGTCCTCGAGATGCTCCACGTGCGGAAGGAGGGCGACGACATCGTCCATCGCGTGCGCGTGATCGAGGGCACGCTGCCCGCGGAGGAAGTGCGTGCCCAGGTCGACGCCGTGAAGCGCGCGGCCACGCGGCGAAACCACACGGCCACGCACCTCCTCCATGCAGCCCTCCGGCGCGTGCTCGGGACCCATGTGCTCCAGGCCGGATCGCTCGTCGCACCGGACCGGCTGCGCTTCGACTACTCGCACTTCGAGGCCCCGACCGCCGAACAGCTCCAGTCCGTCGAGGACGACGTAAACCGGGCGATCCTCGCGAACCTTCCGGTCACGATCGAGCTTAGGACCCTCGAGGACGCGCGCGCGAGTGGTGCGATCGCGCTCTTCGGCGAGAAGTACGAGGACGAAGTCCGGGTCATCCGCATCGTGGACGACACGCACGGAGACCTGCTCTCCGCCGAGCTCTGCGGCGGCACGCACGTCTCGCGCACGGGCGACATCGGGCTCTTTCGGATCGTGAGCGACATGTCGATCGCAAGCGGAACGCGTCGTATGGACGCGGTCACGGGCCAGCTCCTCGTCGACTGGTCGAGGGCGAGCGATCGAAGAGTCGGCGACGTCGCGAAGGCGCTCAACGTGCGGCCCGAAGATGCGCCCGCGCGCATTGCCTCGCTCCTCGCCGAGCTCGAGTCGCTGCGCGCCGAGCGCGAGAAGAGCGAGCGCGGCGGGCTTCTCGATGCGGTCAAGTCACTCCTCGCCCGGAAGGTCGAAGGCGCGCGCGGGAGCTGGGTCGTCGGCACGCTTCCCGCGGCGGATCCGCAGGCGCTCCGGGAGGCCGCCGACGTCGTCCGGGGCGGACTCTCGAGCGGCGGCGCGGCGTTCGCGTCGGTCGGAAACGGAAAGGTCGCCTGGATCGCGGTGCTGACGGACGACGTCGCGAAGAACGCCGGGCTCACTGCGGCCGACATCCTGAAGGCGGGCGGTGTGGGCGGCGGCGGGAAGCCCAACCTGGCGCAGGGCGGCGGAAAGGATGCGTCCGACGTGCCGGGACAGCTTCGGAAGATGGCGGAGTACCTGGCCGGGCGCTTCGAAAGCGCGATGGCCGACACCTGGACGGGGTGAGGCCCCGCTCGCCTCTGGCGCTCGGGGATCGCATGAATCGCGGGGATCGGGGGGAACCGTGAAGGGACTCATTCTCTCGGGCGGGAAGGGCACGCGCCTTCGGCCGATCACCCACACGAGTGCGAAGCAGCTCGTCCCGGTTGCGAACAAGCCGATCCTGTTCTACGGACTCGAGTCGATCGTCGCGGCCGGCATTCCCGACATCGGGATCGTGGTCGGGGACACGCACGCCGAGATCCGGGAGGCGGTGGGGGACGGCTCGCGCTTCGGCGCGCGCGTCGAATACATCCGCCAGTCCGCTCCGCTCGGCCTCGCGCACGCGGTCAAGGAATCGCGCGACTTCCTGCGTGACGACCCGTTCGTCATGTACCTGGGAGACAACTTCCTGCGGGACGGGATCCAGTCGTTCGTGAAGGAGTTCGAGGAGCACCGGCCGGACGCGCAGATCCTCCTCGTCCCGGTCCCGAATCCGCAGGACTTCGGCGTCGCCGAGCTCGAGGGCGATCGGGTCAAGCGGCTCGAGGAGAAGCCGAAGGCGCCGCGCTCGAACCTGGCGCTCGTGGGCGTGTACATGTTCACGAAGTCGATCTGGCCCGCGGTCGAGGCGATCCGCCCGAGCGGGAGGAACGAGCTCGAGATCACGGACGCGATCCAGTGGCTCGTGGACCACGGGAAGACCGTGCGCTCGCACGTCATCTCCGGCTGGTGGAAGGACACGGGCAAGCTCGAGGACATGCTCGAGGCGAACCGCATGGCAATGAGCCACTGGGAAACGCGAATCGAGGGAACGGTGGACGACGCGTCGGTCGTCGAAGGGGCCGTCGTGGTCGGCAAGAACGCCCGCGTCGTGCGCTCGAGGCTTCGCGGCCCCCTCATCCTGGGACCGAATGTCCTGGTCGAGGACGCCTATGTCGGACCGTTCAGCGCGATCGCGGACGGGGCGGTCGTCCGGCGCGCCGAGATCGAGCACTCGATCGTGCTCGAGCGCAGTGTGATCGAAGACGTACCGACCCGTATCGACTCGAGCCTGATCGGTCGGGACGTGGTCGTGACCCGAAGCCCCGACCGGCCGCGCGCGCACCACATCATGGTTGGCGACTCGAGCCGGGTCGAGCTCGCGTAAGGTCGGAGCAGGGAGTCGACGATGCGGATTCTGGTCACCGGCGCACACGGCATGCTCGGGCAGGATCTCGTGCCGCACCTGAGCGACGCGGGACACGACTTGAAGCTCCCCGCACACGGCGACGTGGCGCTCGAGGACGAAGGCGCGCTCGACGGCTGGCTCGGCAGATGGCGTCCGGAGCGGATCTTTCACCTCGCCGCGTGGACCGACGTCGACGGCTGCGAGAAGGATCCGGATCGCGCGCGGCGCTCGAACGTGGCCGCGACCGGCTACGTCGCAGCCCTCGCCGCGGCGTCGAATGCGGAGCTTCTCTATCTCAGCACCGATTACGTGTTCGACGGTTCAGCCACGCGGCCGATCCCGGTCGAGGCGCAACCGCATCCGCTCGGCGTGTACGGGACGACGAAGTGGGAGGGCGAGCAGATCGTCCGCCGGCTCACCCCGAAGCACTGGATCGTGCGCGTCTCGTGGCTGTGCGGTCCGCACGGCCGGAACTTCATCGAAGCGATCAAGGCCCGGATCGCCGCGGGCCAGCCGCTCTCGGTCGTGACCGATCAGACCGGAGCGCCCACGTTCACGTTCGACCTGGCGCCGGCGCTCGTCCGCCTGCCCGAAGTGGCCGAGCCCGGCATCTATCACGTGACGAACCGCGGGATCTGCACGTGGTACGAGTTCGCGGCCGAGATCGTGCGGCGGTCGGGAGCCGACGTTCCGCTCCGGCGGACGACCACCTGCGAGCTCAATCGTCCGGCGCCGCGCCCCGCCTACTCCGTGCTCGACACGTCGAAGGCGGAAGCCGCACTCGGTTCGCCGATGCCAACCTGGCAGGATGCACTCGACCGCTATGACCGCGCCACCGGCGCGCGAGGAGCCATGCATGTCTGAGAAGCCCAGGGGGACGACCGGGGCCGACCTGGCCCAGGACGCGCAGCGGTACCTCGACGCGACTGCGGCTGTGCTCGCGACCGTGGCACGCACGGAAGGCGCACGCCTCGCCGAAGTCGCGGCCTTGCTCGCGAACCGCCTCCGCGAGGGTCGGACGTTGTTCACGTGCGGGAACGGGGGTTCCGCTGCCGACGCGCAGCACATCGCGGCCGAGCTGTCCGGGAAGTTCTACCTGAAGCGCCCCGGCCTCCCGGCGGTCGCTCTCACGACCAACACGAGTGCGCTGACCGCGATCGGAAACGACTTCTCGTTCGACGAGGTGTTCTCCCGGCAACTCGAGGGGCTCGCCCAGCCCGGCGACGTGCTGTTCGCGCTTACGACGAGCGGCCGCTCGGCGAACGTCAGGCGCGCCGTCGAATGGGCGCGCGCGAACGGCGTGACGACGGTTGCGTTCACGGGGTCGAAGGGCACGGAGTTTGCCGCCTCGTGCGACCATGCGTTCGTCGTTCCCTCAGACGACACGCCGCACATCCAGGAGGGGCACATCACGATCGGCCACGCGCTGTGCGCGCTCGCCGAGGCCGCGCTCTACGGGCCTCACGGCTGGGCCCCGAATCGCGCCCGTGCGGGGATGATCGGCGAGACGGACGCTTCGACGAGGCGCGCTTGAGTTCCGCCGGCGCGCTCCTTCGGAGCCTCCGGCCCCACCAGTGGATCAAGAACGGGCTCGTTTTCGCGGGCGTGATCTTCGCTGGCGCGCTCGGCGATGCCGAAGCGATCGGACGCGCGGTCGTCGGCTTCGTCGCGTTCTCGATCCTTTCGGGTGCGGTCTACCTGTTCAACGACTTGAAGGATGCAGAGGCCGACCGCCTCCATCCGAAGAAGCGGCACCGCCCGATCGCCTCGGGAGCGCTCCCGCCCGGGGTCGCGTGGGCGGGGCTCCTGGTCATCATCGCGCTCGCGGCCGTGCTGAGCGTGTACCTGGGGCCGTGGTTTGCGACCACGGCCGGCGCCTATCTCGCGCTCAACCTCGCGTACACGATGGGCCTGAAGAACATGGTGCTCGTCGACGTGCTCGTGATCGCGATCGGCTTCGTGCTGCGCGCGATCGCAGGGGTCGAGCTCCTGCGCCCGATCATGCCCGAGGTCGAGCTCTCCCCCTGGCTCCTCGTGTGCACGTTCTTCCTCGCCCTCTTCATGGCCTGCGGAAAGCGCCGGCAGGAGCTCCTGCGCCAGGACCAGGCGACGACCGGCGAGAGGCGCCGCGTGCTCCTTTCCTACACGGCATCCTTCCTCGACACGCTGGTCACCGTCTGCGCGGCGGCGACGATCGTTGCATATGCGATCTACACGATCTGGCCTGCGACGGTGGAGAAGTTCCACACGGCGGGGCTCCTGTGGACCGTTCCGTTCGTGGTCTACGGCGTGTTCCGCTACCTGTGGCTCACCCGCCTCGGCGAGGAGGGGGAGGACCCTTCGACCACGCTCACGGCCGACCGGCCGCTCCTCTTGAACGTCGCTCTCTGGATGACCACGGTGGCGGCCGTCCTGTACTGGCGGTGAGCGCGACGCGTCGCTCGATCTGTCGCAGGGCCCACGCAAAGATCAACCTCATGCTGGCCGTCGGACCGAAGCGGCCCGACGGTTTTCACGAGGTCGCGACGCTTCTCCAGACGATCTCGCTTCACGACGTGATCGAGCTTGCGC
>JBOHUC010000021.1:0-13656 GCA_050733935.1 Candidatus Eiseniibacteriota bacterium
GTTTCGAGCGGCGCGATCGCGCAGACCGTGGTGACCGGGGTGGTCGCGATCGTCCCGACCGGGGCGACCGTCCCCCTCGTCGTCCGTCGACACCGCTCTCGCCCGAAGAGCGCTTCCAGGTCGACGACGTATTCCTCGAGAAGGTGCGCACCGAGGCGCTGTGGCTTCTCAACCGCATGGGCTTCGAAGAAGCGACCGTGACCGTTGCCGGCGAAGGCGACGAGGTGAACGTGAACCTCGTGAGCGAGGCCGACGACTCGCTCCTTTCCGGAAGGCGCGGCGACACGCGCATTTCGATTCAGCAGATCCTTTCGCGTCTCGTGAATCCGCGGCGCGGTCCCGGCGCGCACGTGATCGTCGACGTGAACGGTTACTGGCAGCAGCGGCGTGATTCGCTGCTCGAGCGCGCGCGGGCGCTCGCCGATCGTGCGCTCGAGACGGGTGAAGAGATGACGACGGAGCCGCTCGCGTCCGAGGAGCGCCGCCTCGTGCATCGCGCGCTCACGGCCGACGGCCGTGTGGTCACCGAATCGTACGGCGACGGCGCGCTCAAGCGCATTGCGATCCGGCCCGCGGAACCGGCCTAGTACTTTGGTTTCGTCGCGGCACCGCACGCCGCGGGCCCGACCTGGTGGCCTCCAATGAACTCCCTCGACGACACGATCGTGGCGCTTTCCACGCCGCTCGGCCGGGCGGCGCTTGCGGTCGTCCGCCTGTCCGGCAGCGATGCGGTGGCGATTGCCTCGCGCATCTTTCGTGGCGGGAGCACCGGCAGTGGCGCCGGGCCCTTGTCCGAAGCCCCCGCGCGCGTGCAGCGCGTCGGACACGCGATCGATCCCACCAATCCCTCCGGCGCCATGATCGACGAAGTCGTCGCGGTCGTCCTGCGTTCACCGGCGTCGTACACCGGCGAAGACATGGTCGAGATCACCTGTCACGGCGGGGGCCAGTCGGCGCCGCGGCTCGTGCGCGCATTGATGGCGTCCGGGGCGCGTGCAGCCGGCCCGGGCGAGTTCACGCAGCGCGCGTTTCTGAACGGACGCATCGACCTCGCACAGGCGGAAGCCGTGGCCGACGTGATCCACGCGGAGACCGAGCTTGCGCATCGACTCGCTGCGCGCCAGATCGAAGGCGCGCTTTCGCATGGACTCTCTGCGATCGCCGAGCCGTTGCGCGATCTGCTCGCCGAGACGGAGGCGCGCGTCGACTTCGCGGAGGATGCGGGACTCGACGAGCTTCCGCCCACGATCGAAGCGGGACTCGCCCACGCCGCGCATGCGCTCGACGCGCTCCTCGCGGGTTCGGATCTCGGACGACGCGCGCGCGAAGGCGTGCGGCTTGCGATCGTCGGACGTCCGAACGTCGGAAAGTCGTCGCTCTTCAATGCGCTGCTCGGCGAGGATCGTGCGATCGTGACCGCACAACCGGGAACGACGCGCGATGCGGTGAGCGAGCGCTGGGAGCTCGCGGGAGTTCCGGTGCGACTCGTCGACACGGCGGGGGTGCGCGATGCGAGCGGGCTCGTCGAAACGCTCGGCATCGAGCGTGCGCGGCGCGAGATCGAAGGATCGGATCTCGTCCTGTGGGTGCTCGATCGTGCGGAAGCAGTCGCCGAAGAGGATCGCGCGGTGGGTCAACTCCTCGAAGGGCGCACGCGCGTCGTCGCGCTCAACAAGAGTGACCGCGCGTCGTCAATCGACGTGCGCGAGCTCGGCCTGGTCGAGAACGAAGTTGTTCCGGTCTCCGCGCGCACCGGCGAGGGGATGGCAGCACTCCGCACGAGGCTCGTCCCGGCCGTGACGGGCGAGTCGCCGGGCCCGGCTGCCGCAGGAGCAGGAGTCGGCACCGCAGCCGGCGGCGCGTCGGAAGCGCTCGTCACGAACGCGCGCCACATCGATGCGCTCGAGCGCGCACGGACCGCGATTCGAAGCGCGCTCGCGGCCGCGCAGCCGCTCGTGCCGGAGACAGTCGGTGCACCTCATGACCCGGGCGCGGACCGAGCTTCGTCCGCGGATCCGATTCCGGCCGGGACGTCCGCCCCTGGAGAAATCGTTGCCGGAGAGATCCGCGTCGCGCTCGCGGCCCTCGGGGAAGTGACGGGGGAAGCGGTGGCCCCCGATCTCCTGGATCGCATCTTCGCCCGCTTCTGTATCGGCAAATGATAGCCCCCCTTCCGGTTGCCCGGGAATTCGACGTCCTCGTCGTCGGCGGCGGCCACGCCGGCTGTGAAGCCGCCTCCGCCGCCGCGCGCATGGGGTTACGAACGGCGCTCGTGACGGCGTCGGTTTCGAACACCGCGAAGCTCTCGTGCAATCCGGCGGTCGGCGGACTCGCGAAGGGACATCTCGTGCGCGAGATCGACGCGCTCGGCGGACTCATGGGCCGGGTCATCGATCGCGCCGGAATCCAGTTCCGGATGCTGAACCGCGGACGCGGACCGGCCGTGTGGTCGCCGCGCGCCCAGGCGGATCGCGATCTCTATCCGCGCGCGATGGAAGACGAGCTCCGCGCAGTCCCCGGTCTCGTCTTGATCGAGGCGATGGTCGGGGATCTCGTGTTCGACGAGCCGCGCTTCGGCCCGACGGGCGGGCTCGAGCGCCGCGGTCGCATGCGCGGCGTGCGCCTCGACGACGGAACCGAGATCGCGGCGTACTCGGTGATCGTGACCCCGGGGACGTTCATGAACGGAGTCATGCACTGCGGCACCGTTCAGGTCGCGGGTGGCCGGCGCGGCGAGCGCGCGAGCACCGGGCTCTCCCCCGCGCTTCTGCGTGCGGGCCTTCGGCTTGGGCGCCTCAAGACCGGAACGCCTCCGCGCCTTCATCGCGCTTCGATTCCATGGGGCCGGCTTGCCGTGCAGCCCGGGGACGAGCCGCCGCTTCCGTTTTCGCAGTGGGATCCGTGGCCCGTGAGCAATCGGATCGTCTGCCACCTCACGAACACGGTCGAGGCGACACACCGGTTCATCCGCGAAAATCTGCACCTGTCACCGATGTACAGCGGTCAGATTCGCGGGATCGGGCCGCGCTACTGTCCGTCGGTCGAAGACAAGGTCGTGCGATTCGCCGACAAGCCGGAGCACCAGCTCCACCTCGAGCCCGAGGGAATCGCGACCGACGAGATCTACCTGAACGGGTTTTCGACGAGCCTTCCCGAGGAGGTTCAGCGCGCTGCGATTGCGACCGTGCCGGGACTCGAGGAGGCGGTCATGATCCGCCCCGGTTACGCGGTCGAATACGATTTCGTGATTCCCACGCAACTGCTTGCGACACTCGAGGTGCGCACGGTCGAGGGACTTCATCTCGCGGGCCAGATCAACGGCACGTCGGGCTACGAGGAGGCGGCCGCGCAGGGATGGGTCGCGGGCGTGAATGCCGCACTCGCCGCGCGCGGGGAGCCAGCGTTCGTCCCGCGCCGCAGCGAGGCCTACATCGGAGTCATGGTGGATGACCTCGTGACGCGTGGCACCGAGGAGCCGTACCGGCTCTTCACGTCGCAGGCCGAGTATCGTCTTCTGCTGCGGCACGATAACGCGGCCGAGCGGCTTGCGGCGCACGGGCGGCGACTCGGGCTCATCAGCGACGAACAACTGCGGCAAGTCGAAGCTCGACAGGAGCGCTTGCGGGTGGAGAGCGAGCGGCTCGAGCGCACGCGCATTCCGGCAAGCGGGCGCGCTGCCGTCGAGCGTGCGCTCGGTGTGGTGAACGGAGATGGACTCCCCGCGGGGATCCGCTCGCTCGGCGACGTGCTCCGGCATCGCGGGGGCTCGTACGATCTTCTGCGCGGGTTCGACGCGACGGCCCTCGATGCCGTCGAAGGAGATGCGCTCGAGGTGCGACTCAAGTACGCGGGCTACATCGAGCGTCAGGAGCGGATGGTGGAGCGCCTGGCCGCGCTCGAATCGGCACCGCTTCCGGATGCGCTGTGGAGCCGCGAGCTGCGCGGCCTCTCGCGCGAGGCGCGCGAGAAGCTTGCCGCCACGCGCCCGCGAACCGTGGGACAGGCGAGCCGAATCGCGGGCGTGTCGCCGGCGGACGTCACCGTGCTGCTCGTGCTCGCGCGTCATGCAGCAAGCGCCGCCGGTGCGGCAACGAACGGGCAGGTGTAGTCCGTGGTTCGTCGCGGGGCACGCAGCGAGACGACACGTCAGGCCCCTCTCGAAATCTCCCCTCCTGAGCGGCGAGTTCTCGCGAGTCTCGTCGAGAAGTATGCGGCGCCCGATCAAGGGGCGCGCGCGACGGAATTGCTCGAGCAATACCTGGACGAGATCCTGCACTGGACTCGGGACAGCAATCTCGTAGCGCGCAGCGATCTTGGCCGACTTGCAAGCCGTCACGTCGAGGAATCGGTCGCCGTTCTTCCTGTGCTCGACAATCTCAAGGGACAAAGACTGATCGACGTTGGAAGCGGCGCCGGATTCCCGGCGGTTCCGATTGCCGTCCTCAGGCCGTCGCTCGAAGTGCATGCCGTCGAGTCGAGACACAGGAAGGGACTCTTCCTTCAGCGACTCGTGCACGTGCTCGAGCTCTCGAATCTCCAAGTTCACAGCGCGCGCGCGGAGAGTCTCGAGTTTTCGACGAACGAGCGCTTCGACCTCGCGACGGCGCGCGCCGTCGCTGTCGTGAGCGAGCTCCTGCCGGTACTCGCCCGGCTCGTTCGCGCGGGCGGCCACGCGGTTCTCTTCAAGGGGAGCTCGTACGAAGAGGAACGTGCCGCCTGGATCAATGCAGGCGATCCGCGCTGGTCGGGCGGCGACGTGACCTCAGTCCCGGACCGGCACCTTCACTTTCTGACCTTCCAGAGAACCAGCGCCGAATAGACGTCCGACCGAGCGCCTCGTTTCACGTGAAACATCCCGGTCGCGGTCCCGGTCCCCGCCGGCTCTCTTCCTCCCGCCTGGTTTCACGTGAAACATAGCGTCGGGGGCGCCGCACCGGCCGGAGCGGCGATGTTTCACGTGAAACACCCCCAAGGTGTGCACCGTTGGCGGCCGGAACCCCAGAAATTCCAATCATCCACAGAAGGTGTTGACGGCTTCGCGAGGGCTGCGTAATTTGTGCAGCGCTGCCGCGCAACCCGCGGTCAAAGTCCCGGCCCCCGCAAGGATGTCGAGGCTCATGGGAAAAGTCATTGCGATTGCCAGCCAGAAGGGTGGCGTCGGCAAGACCACGACAGCAATCAACGTAAGCGCTTGCGCTGCGGAGAGCGGCAAGCGGGTCCTTCTGGTGGACATCGATCCCCAGGGGAACGCCGCGAGCGGCCTTGGCCTCTCCATCGACGAAACCCAGCCCACCCTCTATGAAGTCCTGGTCGACGGCCACACGATGGACTCCGTCATCCATCGGGACGTCCTGCCGCGACTCGACGTCGTGCCGTCGGGACAGAAGCTCTCGGGCGCCGAAGTCGAGCTCGTAGGGGCACTCGCGCGCGAGGGAAAATTCAGGCAAGCTATTGCCGGGGTTCGAAATAGCTACGACTACATTTTCGTCGATTGCCCGCCCTCGCTCGGGCTCCTGACGGTCAACACGCTGACGGCGGCCGACTCAGTCCTGATTCCGCTGCAGTGCGAGTACTACGCACTCGAGGGTCTGACCCAGCTCGTCCGGACGATCCAGCTCGTCCAGGAGAACCTGAATCCGAGTCTCCGCATCGAGGGCGTGCTGCTCACCATGTTCGACACGCGCCTCAACCTGTCGCAGCAGGTCGCAGACGAGGCCCGGAAGTTCTTCTCCGACCGGGTCTATCGCACCGTGATCCCCCGGAACGTGCGCCTGGGGGAGGCGCCGAGCTTCGGGAAACCGATCATTCAGTACGATCCAACTTCAACGGGGGCAGACAGTTACCGCTCACTCACCCAGGAGGTGATCAACCATGACTAGAAAGGCTCTGGGCCGTGGCCTGGGGGCTCTGATCCCCGGGGCGCCCGCCCCCTACGCCGAGCACGACGACACCGAGCCCGCCCCTGCCCCCGCACCCGGATCGGTCGCTGTCGCCGCTCCGCCGACTGCCGCCGGTGGCGGCAGCGCGCTCCCGGCGGGCCAACTTGCCCCGGGGCAAGTTGAGTCGACCCCGGGAAGACCGCTCGAGATCCCGATCGAAGCGATCTCCCCCAATCCACGTCAGCCACGGCTCGACTTTCAGGCCGAGGCGCTCGACGAGCTCGCCGAGTCCATCCGCTCGCAGGGCATCCTCCAGCCCGTGCTCGTCCGGCCGCATCAGGGTGGCTATCAACTCGTTGCGGGCGAGCGGCGTCTCCGCGCAGCACGCCAGGTGGGTCTCAAGACGATTCCCGCGTTCGTTCGGGAGCTCGCCGACGACGAGCTTCTCGAGGTCGCGCTGATCGAAAACCTCCAGCGCGAGGATCTCAACCCGATCGAAGAGGCGCTCGGATATCAGCGGCTCATCAACGAGCTCCAGTTCACGCACGATCGTTTGAGTCAGAGACTCGGCCGCAATCGCACGTCGATCACGAATGCGCTTCGGCTGCTGGTGCTTCCGCAGGGTGTGCGCGAGATGGTTTCACGTGGAACATTGTCCGCTGGACACGCGCGCGCACTGCTCGGTCTCGCCTCTGGTGCCGAGATCGAAGCGAGCGCGCGCTACGTCGTCGACATGGGTCTCAGCGTGCGCAAGACTGAAGCCCTGGTTGCGCGCAAGCTGCGCCGCAAGACCGCATCGCGCAGGCCGCGCGGGAGTGGAGCTGCGTCTCAACACGCTGTCGATGCGGTTTCTAGCACCTATTCGGACTGGACCGATCGGCTTCGTCGACATCTCGCAACGCAGGTTCGAATCGTACGGCAGCAGGGCGAACGCGGACAGATCGAGATCGAATACTATGGGGAAACCGATCTCGAACGACTCCTCGAACTCCTGGGGGTGGCGCAATGAGCAACGACACGAAGACCGCCGGCGGACGCAGTCGATCGCTCGCGCATCGCGTCGCCGCGAAAGCGCTGGGACTCGATCCCTCCGAGAGCGATGCGGGCGAACCCCGCGGGCTCGGCATCAAGAACCCGTTCTCGCGGGATCGTGACCGCGAAGACGAGAACGAGATCGTCCCCAACAGTCACATCGGCATCGGATCGAACTTCCGCGGGACGCTCATGATCGAGGGCACGCTTCTGGTCGACGGCGAGTACGAGGGCGACATCCTGAACTGCGAGCGCATCATCGTGGGTCCGTACGGGCATGTCCGCGCGGACGTTCACGTTCGCGAGGCCATGGTGGCCGGGGTGTTCGACGGGGGCATTCACGCCGAGGAGCGCGTGCTTCTCCTGAGTGGAGCCCGGGTTCGGGGCGATCTCACGTCCCACTCGATCGTCATCGAGGAGGGGGTTCGCTTCTCGGGCCGCTGCACCATGCTCGACGAGGGCAACCCGACCGACGAGGCCCCCGGATTCGCCTCTGCAACTCGCAGCGGCACTCCACGTTCCACCTGAGCGGATGTTTCTTGTGGATAACGAACCGACCGGGGCGGAACGCGGAACGGGCAATCCCGCAAAGCTTTAAGGGGGAGGGTCGGACTCGGTGGCCCGACTTGCGCACGACTATCCACATCTGTCCGCGAGGGATTCGGCCGCGCCAGGGCCCCGGCCAACGGGGAGGAGGCGAGGCCTGATCGAGCTCAGCGCCCGATGAGCGAGAGGTCCATCTCGGTCCAGCCGTTGTTCTCCCACCGAAAGAGGCTCTCCCGGTGCGTCTTCTCGACCGGGTCGAGGACGTACTCGTAGCTCACGCCGCTCCCGATCCGTCCCGAGTAGATCGGCTTCTTCTCGAGCACGAGCGGGCGGGTCACCCGCTCGAGCTTCATCGGACCCGTCGGGCCCTCGAACACGATCACCTCGCGAACCGCCTTGTCCCTGGGATCGGGCTCGCTCGTCGTGTGCTCAGTCACCTTGAACTTTCGCCGGATCTGTCCGACGAGAGCCTCCCATTTCTCTTCCGTCATCGACGTTCCTCCCGCTTCGACGCTGCCAAACCACGATTTGGAGCCGATTTGACCGGGCTCATTCGTTGAGCCTTTCCTTGACCCGACCGGCATGCCTTTCCATAATCCGATGGACCTGCCGCGGCCCGGTCAGACTGGCACGGTCCGGCTCTCCGTTCCCGGTTTCGCTCCCGTTCCGAGGATATCCATGCAAGGGCTCCCCTCCAATACCACCCTGGCCGCGACGGCAAAGGACTTCATCCAGCACCTGTTCGCCTCCGATCCGGTTTACGCGACGGCCGTCGGCGAGCACGGTCACGACCACCTGCTTCCGGTCCACGACAAGACGTCGCGCGCCCGGGCGACCGGCGGATACATCTCGCTCCTCGACCGCTTCGAAGCCATCGAGGAGGCGGGTCTCGATCCGGCGGACCGCCTGGATTTGAGGGTGCTCCGCAACGGGGCGAAGGCCGCGCTCTTCGAGCTCGAGGACGAACGCCCCTGGCAGAACGATCCCAACTTCTACATCCGCCAGGCGGGCGAGAGTGTCTCCGGACTCTTGAAGCGCGACTTTGCCCCGGCTGCGCAGCGCTATGAGAACGCGCTCAAGCGCATCGCGCAGTTCCCCGCGTACTTCGATCAGGCAACGCACAATCTGATTCGCGTGCCACAGCCGCACGTGCAGGTCGCGCTGCTCCAGGTCGACGGGCTGTCGCAGTTCCTCGAGGAGACGCTGCTCTCGCAAATCGAATCGCAGGCGCCCGCACTTCTCGAGCGCGCGCGCAAAGCCGTGGACGAGGCGACGACGGCGCTCGTTGCGTTCGAGAAATACCTCAAGGGCCTCGCACACAAGCCCGGCGGCGACTGGCGACTCGGCGACGAGCTCTATGCCGAGAAACTCGAGAACGCCCTCGTCGCAGGTCTCACGCCCGCGAAGCTCAACGAGTGGGCACAGTCTTCGCTGCGCACGAACCGCGCGCGCATGGAAGAAGTCGCAAAGCAGATGGGTGCGTCCTCCGTGCGCGAGGCGTTGAATCGCATCGAGCAGGACAAGCCGGGGCGCAACGATCTCCTCGATCGCTGCAAGCACTACTGCAAGGAGCTCGAAGCGTTCCTGCGTTCGCACGATCTCGTCACGATGCCGGACGAGATCGCGCTCAAGGTCGATCTCACGCCCGAGTTCAATCGCGGCGTGCCGGGCGCATCGTGTGATCCACCCGGCGTGCTCGAGGCGCATCTGCCGACGTACTTCTATGTCACGCCGATTCCGGATTCCTGGACGCCCGAGCAGACAGACGACTACCTGCGCGAGTACAACGAGTGGCAGCTTCGCATCCTTGCGGTGCACGAGGCGCTGCCGGGACACTATCTCCAGCTCTGGCACGCGAACCGGAACGGGCGCGCGGTGCCGAACATCCTCTGGAACGGCGCGTTCGCCGAGGGTTGGGCCGTTTACTCCGAGCAGCTCATGCTCGAAGCCGGACTCAACACGGATCCGCGTCACGAGCTCGCACAGCTCAAGTTCTGGCAGCGCGCCGTGCTCAACGCGATCATCGACGCGGGGCTCCATGCCGGAGGCATGAAGGAGGAGGAGGCGCTTCGCCTTCTTCTCGAAGAGGGTTACCAGACGAAGAAAGTCGCCGAGGAGAAGATCAAGCGCGCACAGGTCACCTCCGTGCAGCTCTCGACGTACTTCGTCGGCTGGCAGCAGATCGTCCGGTTGCGCGAGGAGCAGAAGGCCGCGCGCGGCCCGGCGTTCAACCTGCGCGAGTTCAACGACGCGCTCCTGTCTCACGGCACGCCTCCGCTTCCCTACGTGCGCGATATTTTCTTCGGCGAGGTGCCCGCGAGCGAACCGCGCGCCTGATCCTCGATCGGCACGAAGGCGCCTCGTGCGCCGGAAGTGAGGTCCATGCGCTTCGACCGTGACCGCTTCAGCGAGATCGCAAGCGCGACTCTCACGACGCTCAAGAAGCGTCCGCGTCTGGTCTTTTTGGGCGCGTGTCTCCTCGTCGTCGGAATCTCGTTCATCGGAACGCAGTTCTTCGCCGATCGCCTGCTCTCGAGCCTGCCCGACAAGAAGGGCCCGATCGCTCCGCTCCCCATGACCGAGCAGGAGATCCAGGATCAGATCCGCACCGCCCAGGAGCTGAACGAGCAGCTGCGTTCGCAGCGCGCGGCGGAGCGCGCGTACGCGATGCAGCAGTCGCAGGAACTGCGCGACAGTCTCGGCGGCGCGGGCGGCGAGTACGGCGCGGGCGCGATCGATCCGGCGCCGCCTGCGTATGCGGGCCCCGGCACAGGACCGGGCGGGCGAGTGCCGCGGCCGACCGATTTCGTCGCGACCGACGAACCGGCCGAGCCGGTCTACACGGCGAAGGCGGAGTACCCCGAGCTGGCGCGCGAGTCGGGAGCCGAAGGCACGGTCGTCGTGCAGGCGCTCGTCGGTACCGATGGACGCGTGCACGACACGCGCATCTTGAAGTCGATTCCCATCCTGAACGAGGCCGCCGAAAGCGCGGTTCGCCGCTGGCGCTTCCGGCCTGCGCAATCCGAGGGCACGCCGGTCGCGACCTGGGTCAGCGTGCCGGTGACCTTCCGGCGGTAGAAGGCGGGCGGGGAGAGTGGCGCCCGCCATGTCCGTAGGCCCACCCATTCGTCCACCGTTTCTCGCTTTCGCGATCGCGTTCGCGGTCTTTCACATCGCGCCTGCGTACCTGCGCGCGCCTGTGCCGTTCTATCCATTGCTCGAAAGCGGGGATGTGTTCGATCTCGTCACCCCGATCGTGCTCGTTCCGCTGTGGGGCGCGCTGTTCCTGGGAGCCACGCCCGGTACGCCCAAGACGCGGACCATGTTGATTTTTCTCGCGCTCGCCGTGCTCTGGACGCTCGGCCAGGGCATGCACCTGACGGCGAACTCGATCGGCCACCTGTCGCGCGTGGCGCCCGAGAGCGACGTGAATCGCCTCGCGCACTTCTACGACGAGCGCTTGAGCCACTTGCTCTGGTACGGCGCCACGTTCGCCCTCACCACGCTGATCCTGGCGCGCGAAGCCATCCATGGAGCGGGAGGAGGGCCGGGAAGCGCGGCAGGCGCGGGGCTTGCGACGGCCGCGCTGATCCACGGCATCACCCTGTTCATCATCATCGTCGAAGGTCAGGCGGGTTGGATCGGCGTCCCGTTTGCGGTGGGCGTGACGCTCTACGGACTGCGGACCGGGCGTCGGGCGCGAATCGGGCGGCCGGTGTTACGGTTTTTCACGCTCGCCTACGGCACGGCCTGTGTCCTGTTCGCGATCTGGGGCGCCTACTGGCGCGGGCTTCCGGAGTTCAGTGCGGTCGGCATCATCGACTGACCAAATGGACGGGCCCCGGACTCTGGCCCGGGGCCCCGAAAACCTGATTCGATCTAGTCGCCGCTCGCGACTTCGCTTCCGAACGACTCCTCGTAGAGAACGGTTTCGCCCTGGCGAATCCGCACTCCCGTTGGAACCACGCCCACCGTCCGAAGCGCCCGGCAGAGCAGCGCGTACGAAGGGAGCGGATTGATCGCGACCTCGAAGCGCTCGAGCTGGTACATGATCTCAGCGGTGGTCGGCTCGGCGCTTTCCCGGTAGCTCTTCGCCTCGGCCGGGGTGCTCTGGAACCGCACCGAGAGGATCATCCCCGACGGATCCCCGTAGCGCTTCTTCCACTGCGCGTGCGACACGGCCTGACCCGGCGCGAAGAAGCGCACCCCGTTGACGGGACGGTTCGACCACGGAATCCGGACCTGCAGAGTCTGCCGCTCCGGATCGAAGGCCTGGATCGTGGCCGGAACGCCGGTCACGGCATACTTCTGCTCCCAGGGGAACAATCCTTCGAGCGCCTCGTTCGCGCGTGCGATCTGATCGCTGCAGCGCTTCGTGTAGGCGGCCTTCGACTCGTACGAGGTCTTCCGCAAGCTGGTGAAGAAGTCCTCCCCCAGAGCCTGATGGGCGGCCTCGTCCCAGGCGCTCCCGATCTCGGCCATCAGTCCGTCGTGGTACTCGATCCCGCTGCGCGGCTTGGGCGTTCCGGTGTCGTTGGACGCGGCCTCGGGCGCGCTTTCCCCCTGCGCCTTCAGGAAGTCGAGGGGAGACTGAAGTGCGTCCGCCGCATCCTTCGCCGCCCCGACCATCTGCTCCGCGTCCTCGACCGTGGAATTCGCCGTTTCCACGGTCTTTGCGACCGTTTCAGTCGTCTTGTCGACCGTGTTCTTGGCCTGATCGACCGTCCGCTTGGCCTCACCGACCTTCTTGCGGAACTTGTCCCAGGTGGAGCCCGAAGCCGGGTCCGGCCCGGTGATTCCCGCGATCAACATGAACGCCGCCACCGCCGCTGCCGCGAGCAGCTTCTGGTTCTGCGCGTTCGGTTCCATGGGGCTATCCTCCGATCTCGTGGCGGGGAGCCGCTGCTGCCTGCTCAGTCGGCTGTGCCCGTGAGGCATGACGGGAACCGAAGAAAAAAGACGTAAGGAAAGGCGAAGGGGAAAGAGAAATGCGCGTCGACTACGCAATCGTGTTCGTTGGGGACATGTCGCGGTCCGTGGCTTTCTATCGTGACGTGCTGGGACTGCGTCTCAAGTTCGAGACTTCGCACTGGACGGAATTCGCGACCGAGGGTGCGACGCTCGCGCTTCACGCGACCACGGGCGGCTCGGCCGGGCCTGCGGCGGGCGCCGGCGGGGGAGGCGAGGGAAGCAAGGGGGAGCCGGCCGGTCGATGCCGTCCTGGTCTCAGCACTCCGAATCTGGATGAATTCCACGGGCGAATGATCGAGAAGGGCGTCCGGTGCGTGCAGGAGCCGAAGGAGACGTTCGGCGCACGAATCGCTCAGTACCTCGATCCAGATGGGCTCGTCATCTCCGTGAGCGAGCGCAAGATGTAAAGCCCGGTGACGGGATAGTCTCTCGCAGGAGTGCGTACAATTCGTACGCGAGCGTACGTTTTTGTACAACGCTACGGGCGATACCGGCGGCCGAGCTCGTCTGCTTCGCTCCGGTTCGCTGCAGCCCCGGCTCGGTTGACCGCAGGACGTCGACACTCAAGGCCGCGAGGCAGCAAGCTTACGGGATGATCTCCCGCGTCGCCGGCCGCCAAACTACGCGACGAATCTCTCTGAAGAGTGCCATTCCAAGAGATCGGTCCCTGGCCGGGCTGCCGGATCTTGAGGGAGATGTATTCCGCCCGTGGAGCGGACTCGTGCCTCAAGTTCGTAGTAGATACGACCGTTCTCGTACTCCTGCTCCAAACGACGGCTCACTCGAAACTGGAAGTCCGGAGTCACGGTCACAAAACCTTTGTCGAAGAGGCGATGAATGTCAGCTCGCAGCAAGAGCCCGTTCCGAAGTTCATGGTTACCACCTTCGGCATACGGACGAATGTGGGCGGCCTCGAGGGCGGGGAGCGAGTGTTCTGTGCTTACGGCACACATTCTGCCGTAGACGTCCGCGACCGCCACGCGGAATCCTCCCTGCCCCAGCCGCGGCCTCACGACGAGTTGAACCGCGCCGGTTTCTCCGGAGAGCTCGTTACGTGAGTGCCGCCATCTCGGCGGGAGCCGAATGACGATCGTAGTAGGTCTGCTCGAACTCCGCCGGTGGAACATACCCGATGCGCTCGAGCAGACGGCTGGTGTTGTACCACGCGACCCAGGTGAGCGTCGCGAACTCGACGTCCTCGATCCCTCGCCAGGGGCCACGGCGCCGA
>JBOHUC010000022.1:0-12247 GCA_050733935.1 Candidatus Eiseniibacteriota bacterium
ACCGGGGCCGCGGGTGTCTTCTTCTTCACGGCGACGCTCCTTCTTGGCGGGCACTCGGCCCGGGTTCTTGGTGGAACCAGAAGGGTACGTCGCCTTCAGCCTTTTACACACCTGTTGAGCTTAGCCCTTTCGTCCGCTCCGGCCGGGATCCGAGCTTCCCGCCAAATGTCTGCCGCCGGGCTGTCGGACGCGCGAAGTGCCGACAGCAAAGTGACGAGAAGCGCCATCGTGACGAGGGAGGGAACGGTACGGGGAGTTCTCACAGGGGGCCCCCTTTTCGGGCGAAGCACTCTCGGGGGATGCCGCCGTCAATGCGCTGGAAATCATAGCTCCCTGGCCTGCGTGGCGACAACGGTCGAGTGACCAACCGCTTGACCGTCCACTCGGGCGGCGGCATCGTCCTCATTGGCGTCAACGACAACGGCATGCTATCCGGCAAGGACGTTTCGGCACTGGGGGAACCATGAGCGACGTGTTGGTCGATGCGTTTCGGCATAGCGCATGGGCTATGAAGACGCTCATTGCTGCGTGTGAGGGCTTGTCAGCTGAGGAGTTGAACCGTCCTGTTGTTGTTTGCGGGAGCATTTTGGCGACGTTGAATCATTTGGTCCTGTCTGACGGGGGCTATGTCGCGAGTCTTGGCGGCGGTCGTGCTTCGTGGGCGAGGGATGGCGGCGAGACCGATGATCTCCGTGAGCTTGTCGCACGTGTTGAGGAGAGTAGTGGCCGGTGGGAGCGACTGATAACGGACCGTCTGGATGGCGAGCGTCTGGTGTATTTGGATGATGGCGCCTACGAGACGCATGCTTCGGTGGTTGTCGTGCAGGCATTGCATCATGTGGCTGCGCACGGGGAGCAGGTGAGGGCGGGTTTGAAGGTGTTGGGGTTTGAGCCGCCTGATGTGCAGCCCTGGGCGCTTGCCGATGCGACGGGGCGGAGTCGTTGGTTGCGGCCTGAGGGGTGACTCGTTGGTACTCCTTGTTGTGTCGCTGGCTAACGCCGGCTCCGACTCCATTAAGGGCGGTCGCCCTAGATCAAGGCGACCACGAAAGTGCCGCGTCGACGCCGTGCCGGCGGAGTCGCCGCCTCGCTCGCTGAGGCAGGACGCGCGCCTCGCCTAGCGCACGAAGCGCTCGTATCCCGCCGGAATCGCCCACGCACTCGCGGGGATCTTGCCGCTCTTCACGCGCACGGCCTCGTAGCCGAAGCTGCCCTCGCGCGTGAGCGTTCGGAACGTCGTGTGCGCGGCGAGCGCGGTCCCTTCCTTCGCCTTCGCGTCGATGATCAGGCGCATGAGCTGGCGGCCGAGCGGATCCTTGATCGAGGCCATGACGGCCTTCTGCAGCTCGGGGCCGTAGTTCGGGAAGGTGAGGCTGCGCGCGATCCACTCCTCGTTCTGCAGATAGCTTCCGGCGCTGAGCAGCCACTGGTTGCAGGGGTAGCCCGCGATCTTCCGGCCCTTCATCGTGGGCTCAATCTTGATCGAGTCGTTGAACGCCTGGATGCGCTCGCCCCAGGCGACCGGATCCTCCGTCGCCATTGCCGGAACGCCCTCGCGATTCGCCGCCATGATCGCGCTCGCCACGCTATCGGCCTCGGCGCGAGGCCCCGTCCAGTACCTGCGCGTGCCATGGTCGATCACCGTGATCGTGTCGGTCTTCGCGTCGAACATGAACTCCCGCCCGTCGGGCCCGGTCACGCGCACGCGTTTCTGCGAGAAGTAGTTCGCGCGCGTCAGGGTATCCCCGTTCACGAGCGTCCAGTGGTTGACGACGGTGACGTCCGCCGCGGCCGGGCCGGCGACGGCGAGGACGAACGACGCGATCAGGGCGAGACGAGTAAGGAGGACGCGCACGGGATTCGACTCCTGGTTGGGATGTTCGGACCGGGCGGGACACAGGCGCGACGACAATAGCTCGGAACGCGCCCGCTTGCCAGCGCTCGGTCGGCGGCGACGACGGCCTGGTCGCGCAAGGCTTTCGTCGCTTTCCGAGGTCGCGCTGGGCGGAGCAGACGAAGTACTACTACTGACTTCCCCGATGGGGCGTGTCACGCTTGCATGCGGCGACTCAGGTCGGCTTGAAGGCATCTTCGGACCGCTCGACGGCGTGATGTAGAGTCCCAGTCGTGACGATCGATCCGAGAAGGCGCGCCGAGGCCACGGCCATCTTCAAGCTCGGCATGAAGGCCGACCAGGCCGGCGTGCATCGCACGCTCAACCGGCCACCGAAGGGCAAGGGCTGGATCCAAGGCCACAACATGCCTCCAGGCCTCATGATTCGACCTGAGAAGGTGCGCGAGGCCATCGTGCACTACGAGCGCGCGTACGCGATCTTTCCCGACATCGTCGCCCTCAATCAGATCGCGATCGCCTACGAGATGCTGGGTGAGGTCGAGGCCGCGCGCGAACGCTTCACGGCGATGAGCGAGCAAGGCGAACGGGAGGGCTTCGCGGCCTACGTCAAGGCGGCCGAGATGGCACTCGAGCGATTGAAGTAGCTCATCGTTCGATCTCGAGCGTTCGCCCCGTCATCCCCCGATACAGCTCGAGCACGATCGGTCCGTAGACGTAGACGGCGAGTTTCCCGGGCGGGTCAAGCCCTACTCCGCATGATGAGCTGGGCGGTCATTCTTGCCACGTCCCTGTTCGGCTGCAGCGGCCCGGCCATGACGCCCGCCAGGACCGATCCCACGGTCGAACTGAAGATGGCGATGAGGAAACTCTGGGAAGAGCACATCACTTACACGCGGAACTACATCATCAGCGCGCTCGCGAACCTGGAGAACGCGACTCCGGTCGCGGAGCGGCTGATGCAGAACCAGGACGACATTGGTGCGGCGATCAAGCCGTACTACGGCGAAGAGGCGGGGAACAAGCTGGCCGCCCTGCTGCGCGATCACATCCAGATTGCGGCCGAGGTTGTCACGGCAGCGAAGGGCGGCAACGCCGACAGTCTGGCGGCGAGCCAGGCGAAATGGACGGCCAACGGCAAGGACATCGCGGCATCCTGAGCGGCGCGAACCCCAACTGGCCCCAGGCAGACCTGGAGAACATGCTCCAGAAGCACCTGGACCTGACGACGGGGGAAGTCGTGGGCAGGCTCCAAAAGGACTGGCGGCGGACATTCGGGCCTACGACGAAGGGCACGAGCACATGCTCATGTTCGCGGATGCCCTCACCGCGGGCATCGCCAAGCAGTTTCCCGACAAGTTCAAGTAGCGGGTTTTTGCCGCTGGACGCCCGTGTCGTCTCCCGGGAATGTCTCTGCGGCCCTTCTCGCCTTGTCCAGAATCGCCTGAAAGCGTGCGTCTCCACGCAGAGGCGCGAGCAGCGGATCCATGTCGCCGAAGAATCGATGATGGAGGAACCCGCGCTCGACCGCGCGCTCGAGCCAGCGCAGCGCATCGTCCGTTCTCCCGAGGAGCACAGAGCTCTGCGCGATCATGTGGCTGTACTGGAAGTCGTTCCACATGAGCCGCTCGAACTCGGGAGTCATAAGCTCCCGAACGCGGGCCTCGTCGCCAAAGAGGGCAGCGACAAAGACGTTGCCGAGGCTCGCGAGGCCTCCGGCGTGTGGGTCGGCAAAGCACGCGTCGAGGGTCGCACGCGCCCCCTCCCGGTCGCCGGTCATCCCTTCAAGCTGGATCAGCAAGGATGGCCAGGTCAACGAGCCCGGGAACTCCTCGATCCCTCTCTCCCCGAGACGCCGCGCGTCGTCGAACCGGCCCTCCAATTGCGCAATCAGGAACTGGGCGACGGCCAGATACTCGTTGAAGGGATCCACTTCGGAAAGCGCGTTGACGATCGCCCGGGCTTCTTCCGTTCGACCGACCCAGCTCAACACCATCACTCTCCACATGCTCATCTCGGCGTTCCCGGGATCGACGGCTTCGACGCGCTCCAGCGCGCGATACCACGCGCAGATGTCTCCCGAGACCATCGCGCGGAGCGCGCGCAACGTGACGACGTGCACTCCCCCCGGGTCCAGGTCGTCCAGGCGCCGGATGCAGTCGTCGAGCGTCGCAAGGTGCGCGGGGTCGCCGCTGAATCCGGCGTTCACGTATTGCCAGGCCACGCGCCCGAGCGCCCCGTAGAGGTAGGGATCCGGACCCAGTTCCGCGAGCGCGCGCTCGATTTCGGCCCTGGCACGCTCGAGCCTCGCGAGGTCGAAGCTGTAAACATCGTTTCGGGTCCTCAGATACACATCGTAAGCGGCCGCACTCCCTCGCCGGCGCTCGGCGAATCGCCGATCCCCCCCGGCTTCGAGCTTGAGGCGCAACGCCGAGGCGATCGAGCGGGAGATCGTTTCTTGGATGGAGAACACGTCCTCGAGTGTCCCCGCGTACTTGTCGGCCCAGACCGGCGAGTCCTTCGAAGTATCGACGAGCTGGACGGTCACCCTCACGCTCGTGCCGGCGCGGCGCACGCTGCCGTCGAGCACGTAGCTCGCTCCCAATTCCCGGGCCGCGAGCGAGCCGTCGCGGCGTTCGGCGCGATAGCGCAAGGCGGTGGCGCGGGAGAAGACGCGGAGCTCCGCGATGGTCGCGAGGTCCGCGATCACCTCTTCGGTCAGGCCATCCGTGAAGGACTCGTTCTCGGCGTCGTCATGGAGGCTTTCGAAAGGCAAGACGAGCAGTGATGCCGGTTCCTTTGCGCCGGGCGTGGACCCGATGCAGGCTTCGAGACGAACGCGCAAGGCGCTACCGTCCGAGGGGCGTCGTTCGACTTCGACCGACAAGCAGTCCTCGAGCAGTGCTCGAACACTCGCCGGCACACCCGGCGGCACGGTCTCCCACAGAACCTGCCCGGTGAGAACCGCGGCGAGCGTCTCCCGGGGTGAGGGCCGCAGAAACGCCGGACGCCGCGCGATCATCTCGAAGAGGAGGGCGCCGAAGGCCCAGACGTCGGATCGCTTGTCCGGCGGCATGCCGGCCGCCTGCTCGGGCGCGAGGTAGCCGGGCGTGCCGAGCACCATTTCTGTCGAGGTCAGGGTCGTGCTGTCCGGGACTGAGTCACGGGCGATCGCGACCGCGATCCCGAAGTCGAGGACCTTCGCGCCCCGGTTCTTGCCGATCCGCACGTTCGCCGGTTTGAGATCGCGATGGACGATCCCGCGTGCGTGCGCTGCCTCGAGGCCCGCGGCGACCTGGGTGGCGATCCGGAGGACGTCGTCGATCGGACGCTTCTCGGCCGCGATCCACTCGGACAGCATGGGCCCGTCCACGAGCTCGAGAACGAGGGCGGTAACCTGGTCGTGATCTTCGAGTCCGTAGATCGTAGCCACGTTCGGATGGGTGAGCGCGGCCAGCAGGCGCCCCTCGCGCTCGAAGCGTGCACGGAATTCGGCCGACCGAGCCAGGTCTGGAGGGAGCGTCTTGAGCGCCACCTCGCGCCCCAGCCGTGGATCCCGCGCCCGGTAGACCATACCCATGCCGCCGGCGCCGAGGAGGCCGACGATCTCGTAGGGACCGAACTTTGTTCCCGGGCTCAGGGCCATGGCAGGTCAGTCTATCGCGGTCGCAGGTGCGTCAACCGAGTTCGTTCTTCACGACGTCGCCGGCGCGCACGATGACGCGGAGGTTCTTCCCGTCCGCCGCCAGTAAGCCGATGTCCTTCAGAGGATCGCCGTCGACGACGAGGAGATCGGCGTGCGCGCCCGCCGCAATGCATCCGAGCTGTCCCTCCTGCATCATCAATTCCGCGTTCATCGAGGTCGCCTGACGCAGGATCTCGACCGGCTGGAACACCTGGCTTCGGATCGTGAACTCGGTGCACTCCATCCGGTGGGTCGGGCCGAGGAGGTCGGTGCCCAGGCCGAGCTTCACCCCCGCGCGGCGCATCTTGTCCAAGCCCGAGATCGCGGCCTCGAACGCGACTTCCATCTTCTCCTGACTCTGCGCCGGGAAGCCGAGCGCCCGGCCCAGCTCACGAAGGGCGAAGATCGTGGCCATGGTCGGAACGACATAAGCTCCCTTGGCCGCCACAAACTTCGCCGTGTCGTCGTCGATCAGCGTTCCGTGTTCGATCGAGCGCACGCCGTACTCGACGCACCGGCGGACGGCGCTCGCCGGATGACAGTGCGCGGTCACGTAGCTCCGCCGCTCGGTCGCCTCGCCGACGATCGCGCGGATCTCGTCCTCGCGGTACTGGTTCATCCAGATCGGGTCGGTCGGCGACGCCACGCCTCCCGAGCCCATGATCTTGATGCAGTGTGCGCCCTGCCGGAGTTCCTCGCGCGCACCCCGGAGGCAGGCATCGACACCGTCGGCGACGCGGCAGAACGTGTTCATGTGCTCGCACGCGCAGGTCTGACAATCGCTCGGCGCCTGCTCGATCGGACGCATGTCGCCGTGACCACCGGTCATCGAGAGGATCTTCCCGGAGTAGAAGTAACGAGGCGCCCGGACGAGCCCGTCTGAAATCGCCCTCGAGAGCGAATAGTCGCCCCCGCCCACGTCGCGCACGGTCGTGAACCCGCAGTCGAGCGCGTGGCCGAGCATCCGCACGGCGTGCGCGGTCCGGTACCCCGATCCCAGGGCCTCGATCTTCTGGACCGAGACGTCGCTCGCGTACGCGTGGACGTGCGCGTCGATCAGGCCGGGCATGAGCGTCCGGCCCCCGACGTCGAAAACGCGCGCGTTCGCCGCCGTCACCGGACGGTCGGTCACTTCCTGAATCCGCCCATCCGCCACGAGCACGTTCATGCCCTCGGCGCATTCGGAGTGGGTTCCGTCGAAGACCCGGGCATTTCGAAAGAGGAGTGCAGTCACGAATCGAGCTCCTGTCGGGGTCGGCGGGAGCATCCCGCCCGAGGCGAAAAGGGAGCGCATCCTACCGCCGGGAACAGGCACGGGACAAGCACGGCCGACGCGGGAATCCACCCAGCGCATGGGTGAGGCCCCGCAAAGGCCGGGCGCCGCCCTCCGCGACGCATTTGCACTCTGCCTGATCGCGGCCTGATTCGCGATGCGACGTGCGAATCCCGGCCCGTCGCGACTCGCAATTCGCATATGGCCCGAAACGTCCCATGTGGCACGCCTCCTGCGATGTGCGATAGCGCTGGGAAGTCCGGCTTCACCGACTAGGCACAGAAATGAAGGAGGCGTCCACGTGTCCAGACATCCGAAAAATGTCTTTCAGTCCCCCGTCGCCACAGCCGCGGCCATCGTGCTCTTCGCGGGCTCGCTCGCGGGCTGCGGTTCGATGACGAGTGCACCCCTCGCGCCGGAGAGCGCCGCCACGGCGGTCGCAGTTTCGACGCACGGAGTCGGGGGCTCGATCCTTCCCGTGGACGACCCCACGATCGGCAAGGCTCCGGTGATCGTGCCTGACGTGGTGATCGACCTCCCGGATGAACTCGACCCGGTGGACTCCGGAGGCGGCCGCGGCGGAAGCCCGGTCGTCAGGGGAACGCAGGTGGATGGCGCGACGGGAGGAAGCCTGACGAGCGGGCGCTGGACCGTCTCGATCCCTGCGAACGCGTTCAGCGGAACCGCGCAGGTCCAGGTCTCGTCGCCGTCCCCGAGATCCTGGCGCTGCCAGCTCAGCTTCTCCCCGGGCGACAAGAACAATTTCGCGGAGCCGGTCATGCTGACGGTGGACTGCCACAACATTCCGCCGCCCCGCATGCGCGACTACATGATCCTGTACTTCAACCCGACCACGTCCGCGTGGGAGCCGATCGTCGGCTCGACGGTCAACGTTCGGAACAAGACCGTGAGCGCGCCGCTCTATCACTTCTCGAATACCTACGCGCTCGGCACGGTCGACGGTCCCGCCGGCCCGTAATGGCATCTCTTTGAAGTCGTGGCCGGGCGCATTGTGCGCCCGGCCGCTCTCTCGTACTCCATCGGCCTTTCGCGCTCGAGGAAACCAAAATGTCGCTGCTCTTCCGCCGATCCGCCCTTGCTCTGTCCCTCGGCCTTGCCCTCGCGGTGTGCTCGTTGGCACCTCCGGTAGAGGCGGCGCGGCCCGCGCGCCCCGGTCCCCTTCAGCTCACGGCGGAGAACGTGGTCCCGGGTCCCGGTGACTTCGGTGCTCTCGTCGAAGGCAAGATCGGCTTCGGCCGCGAGGCCTGTTTCGAGTTCGTCGTGACAGCACCCCTCGCGGGAGTCATCACCCGCATTGCGATCCACGAGGGAGCAGCCGGCTTCGAAGGTCCGGAGGTCGTGGCCCTCAATCCGATGCGTCCGGGGATCATGGGTCTGAACGGCTGCGTTCCGATCGATCGGGAGCTTGGGCGCCAGATCTCGCGCAACAAGGCGGGGTATTACGTAGTGGTCAAGACGACGGCCTATCCGAACGGTGCCGTGCGGGCGCAGCTCGCGAACCGGTAGCCGGCGACCGGCGAACTGGCCGGTAACGAAAAAAAACGGGGCCCCGGTTCAAGCACCGGGGCCCCGCAGTCATTGCAGCCTGTCCGCGCAACCTGTCCGCTTCAGCTCACGCGGCCGTTCGCCCGCGAGAGGACGAGCATCGTGAGATCGTCGGTCCGCCGCGACTCGCCCAGGAAGGAGGCAAGGCCTCCGCGCATCGCCTGGACGAGCGTCTTGGGCGCCGCGCCGCGTTGCGAACGAAGCAACTGTTCGACGCGCTCCTGGCCGAATTCGTCGCCGTCCGCTCCGCGCGCCTCGGTCAATCCGTCCGTGTAGAGCACGAGCGATTCCCCTTCACGAAGCCGGAGCTGATCCACTTCGTACGGCCGATCGTCGAGCAATCCGAGCGGGAAGCCCGTCGCTCCCAGGGACTCCACCTCGCTCCTCCTCACGATGAGCGGCGGGCAGTGTCCGGCGTTCACGAGCTCCACGCTGCCGTCGGCGTTCGCGCGGCCGACCACGAGCGTCGCGTAGTGGGACGGAAGAGTCGCCTGAAGGAGCTGGCGATTCACGCGGTGAACGAGCTGGGCGAGGGGCAAGCCCACGCCGGCGAGCGAGCGGAACGCGGCCTGAAGGTGCGACATGAGAAGCGACGCCGCGACTCCCTTTCCGGAAACGTCCCCCACCGCGAAGTAGAGCGTCCGGTCGTCGTCGGCGTGCGTCCAGAGATCGCAGTAGTCGCCGCTCACCGGGCCAGCGGGCTCGTAGCGGTAGTACGTCTCCCAGCCTGGCGCGTGGAGCACCGGGTCGGGAAGAAGTGCCCCCTGGATGCGGCGCGCGAGCTCGAGGTCGTTCTCGAGCGTCCGCAGCTGCTCAGGAGTGAGGTCGCACAGGCAGTAACGAAGGAGCGGATTCCCGAGCAGATCCTGCTCGGAGACGTGCTCCTTGCAGACGAGACAGAGCCCGTAGTCGTCGGTCCCGAGCTGGGACAGCGCGGAGTCGACCTGCCGGAGCAGAAGCACGAGCTGCTCGTCCGAGCCGGTCGTCTGGATTGCCCCCGCGAGGCGGGAGCGGCGGTCTTCGAGCTGCTGTCGCAGGACGTCGGTGGTCGGGGCGTGCATGGGTGGGACTCCTCTCGTGCACTGTTGGATGCGCTCTGACGGAGACCATTTTCGCACGAGAGAGGGACGTTTCAGGCCCGCCGAGCGAGGTCCTGGCGGCCGCTTTGGGGACCTGGCTTCGGACGCCGCAGAGAGCGCCGGACTGCGGAAGCGCGGCCGGGGCATTTCCCCACATTCCCGGCGATTTCCCGCACCTCCGGTGGGAATTCACCCGCCCCTGCAGGGCCTCGCGCGGGTTTGTGTCCGGAACCATTTGCAGGGCAAGTATTTACAAGCGTGCATCATGCATTGCCTGCGGACGGCCGAATGGCATGCGGAATGCATGTTCCTGAGGCCATCATGGCACTCCACACCGCATCAGCCCACGCCCACCTGCCGCACGGGGCCCACCGGAGACTCCAGGCCACCAACAAGGCCGCCGTCCGGACGGTCAACACCGTGCGTCTCCTGGTGGCGACGATCGTTCTGTTGAGCCTCACGGTCGCGCTGTCCGGTGCATTGGTCTCGGGCGCGCAGAAGCTGCAGAACGTGCTCGACGGGAGTGCGACCGCCGCGACGCTGCGCTGATCGCCGACAACACCCCAAATCCAGAACGCTAGATCGAGTCGGACTCCGTCCGACCGCGGGCCGGATTCTGATAGCCGGACGCGAGCACGGCGCGCGCCTGGTCCGCGTTTCGCCTCGCATCCACGAAGTCGGGTCGGAGCTCGACCGCACGCTCGAACTCCGCGAGGGCACCGGCGACGTCGCCTGTTTGGGCGAGGGCCGACCCGAGATTGTTCCGCCAGTCGGCGTTCTCCTCGAGCGCGAGGGCCACGCGATAGTGGCTCGTTGCTTCCGGAAGCCGCCCGGTCGTGAGCGCAAGGAGGGCGAGGCCCGCGTGCGCGCGCGCGTCGCCTTCCGAGATCGCGAGTGCCTGCCGGTAGGCCTTCTCCGCGTCGCCGGTCCTTCCCTGAAGGAGGAGAGCGTCTCCGAGGATCCGGTTCGCCATGGCGTTTCGAGGCTGTGCTGCGAGCGCCTGGCGGACCAGCGCCTCCACTCGGACCAGGTCGTTCCGGTCGCGGGCCGGGTCCACGCTGCGCAGGTAGGCGGCCGCGATCACCTCGCGCAGGTTCTCCTCTCGCACGGCCGCTGCGGCGCTCGCGAGATCCGGTGGAATCCACGGAGCCACGGATTCGATCGGATCGAGATGCGCGCGCACGAGCGGGAGCGTCGCGATTTCCCGCCGGTCGTCTTCTTTGGGGCGCGCGACCTCGTACTCGAGCCGGGACGGGTCGTCACGGTAGATCGTTCCGCCCCGTGACAGCGCGGCGAGGCCCTGCGGCCCGCACAGGAAGGCGCCTGCCTCCACTTCGGGGCGCGAGAACCAGGCGTCAGACCCACCCCACGGACTGAACTCGAGATCCCGGGCGATAGCCGAATCGGCGAGCACTTCCGTGATCCGCTCGCGCCCGAGCCGAACCGAGCCCGACTCCGGACCAATGAGCAGAAGCTCACTCGTGTTGTACCAGAGCGTCGCCCCGGGAAACGCGTCGAGAAACGTCGCGACCACCCCGCGCAGCTCGTCCGCCGAGAGGAAGGGCAGAGGAACGAACTGGGAGAGGATTCCGCCGGGCGCGAGGCGCGCCCGCGCGCGCCGGTAGAAGTCGAGCGTGTAGAAGCCTGCGGCCCCCGGACGGAAGAGCTGCCCGACCTCGAGCGAGATCACGTCGTAGCGCGCATCGGTGTGGACGAGGTGATTTCGGCCGTCGACGGGAAGGAGCGTGACGCGGCGATCGTTCATCCAGGCGCTCGGAAAGTGCGCGCGCACGACGTCGAAGACGCGCGGCTCGATGTCCGCGCAGTCGAGTCGCTCGATGTCGTACATCGCAAACCGCTCGGGCGTCTGGCCCGCCCCGACGCCCACGAGCAGCACCGTCCGCGGGCGCGGATGAACGAGCATCGGGAGGTGAGCGGCGATCACCTGGTGCGTCTTCCGATCCTGACCCTGCCACCAGCGATCGATTTCGAGTGCGATGCCACCCGCGCTCCTCCGGACGACCGCGACGTTCGACTCGACGCCTTCGCGCATCGCGACGAGCAGGCTCCGATCCGCGAGGAAATCCGCCGGGACTCGCGTTCCGGTGAGCCCGGGGATCGCAAGCCACACCGCGATTGCCGCCGCCGCGAGAATGAGGCGGGGCACCGGACGAGGCGCCGGGCGAGGCGCGGGACCCGCCGAGCGCTCGAGCCCGATCCAGGCGAGAATGCCCGCGGCCAGGCTCAAACCGGTGCAGAGCCGCGCTCCGGCCTCGAGTCCGAACCCGGGGAGAACGAAGAAGCCGATCACGAGCGCGCCGGCGATTCCACCGAGCGTGTTGATTGCGAGCATCGTTCCGAGTCCGAGGCCGGCCCATGCGGGAGTCGTCACGACCATTCGAACCGCGAGCGGAAACGACGCACCGGGGAGCACGGCGGGTGGCAGAAGCAGCAAGGCCGCCGTCGGAAGCTCGCCTCCGAGCGAGCGCCACCACGCGGGCGGAAGGAAGAGGAGGAACCAGACGAGGAGCGCGCTTGCGACCTGAAGGAGACCGAGAACGAACACCCGGGCGCGCGCGCGATCGGCGAGCCGTGTTGCGAGCGCGCTCCCGAGCACGATCCCGACCAGCACGAGCGTGAGCGTGAGCGTGTACGTGCGCACCGTGCCGCCCACGATCGGCGCGAGGAAGCGCGTCCACAGCACCTCCTCCCCGAGCGCGACGAAGCCGGTCGCAAAGAGAAGGAGCGCGACCGTGCGGAAGACCGAAGCGGGCACGGGACCGGTCGCGCGC
>JBOHUC010000023.1:0-6060 GCA_050733935.1 Candidatus Eiseniibacteriota bacterium
GCTCGCACCCGCGCCCGCGGCCCCGCCCGTGCCCGCCTCCGTCGAAACCGCGGATGCGCCGCGGGCCGCTCCGCCCAGGAGCGGGAACCCGAGCTCCTCGCGCTTCGCAAGCCACGCGAGCGCGGACTGGCGCGCGAGCCTGCGAACACGGCCGATGTAGCCGACGCGCTCCGAGACCGAGATCGCCCCGCGCGCATCGAGCAGGTTGAAGAGGTGCGAGCACTTGACGACCGCGTCGTAGCCGGGCAGGACGAGCTTCGCGGCGAGCAGCCGCTGCGCTTCGGCCTCCCAGCTCCCGAACATCGCGAACAGCTGCTCGACGTTCGCCTCCTCGAAGTTGTAACGCGAATACTCGACCTCGTTCTGCAGCCAGAGGTCGGCCCACGTGAGGAAACCGCCGCGACCGTCCGCCGCATACTTCAAGTCGTGGACGCGCTCGGTTCCCTGGATCGCCATCGCAATCCGGTCGAGTCCGTACGTGATCTCGGCCGAGATCGGCTCGAGATCGATCCCGCCCGCCTGCTGGAAGTACGTGAACTGCGTGATCTCCATCCCGTCCATCCACACCTGCCAGCCCAGGCCCCACGCGCCGAGCGTGGGCGATTCCCAGTCGTCTTCGACGAGTCGCAGATCGTGGTCGCGCGGGTCGATGCCGAGCGTCTCGAGGCTCGCGAAGTACTGCTCGAGCACGTCGTCGGGCGAGGGCTTCAAGATCACCTGGTACTGGTAGAAGCGCTGGAAGCGGTTCGGATTCTCGCCGTAGCGCCCGTCCTTCGGCCTTCGCGACGGTTCGACGTACGCGCAGCGCCACGGCTCGGGACCGAGCGCGCGCAGGAAGGTCGCGGGATTGAACGTGCCGGCGCCCACTTCGGACGCGTACGGCTGCTCGAGCACGCACCCGCGCTCGTGCCAGAAGCGCTCGAGCGCGAGCAGCATGTCCTGGAACGTCGCGGCCTTCGGGCGGCTCATCGCGGAATCCGTTCCTTCGGCCGGCTCAGGCCGGCACGCCTTCGAGGGACAGGAGCATCGCCAGCGACTTGAAGCCGGCGAAGCGCTGGAAGTGGCTCTTCAGGTACAGCTCGGTCAGCTTGAGCATCTCGCCCGCGCGCGGCGAAGCGAACGGCTCGAGCACGTCGAGCGGAGTCGCCACGAGGTGCGCGAGCCCCGCGAGCGCTTCCGGTGAAGCGGCCGCGCACAGCGACTCGGTCTCCGCGCAGCGCTCGCACACGGCGCCCCCGCGCGCGGGCGCCCAGCGCCCCGAAGGCGGGGCCCCGCATCCGGCGCAGCGATCGATCTCGGGACGGTACCCGAGAAGCCCCGCCGCCTGGAGCTGAAACCCGAGCGTGACCGAGGCGAGCGTTTCGACGGGCACGGTGCGCATCGCTTCGAGGGCCGCGACGAGGAGCGCGTAGAGCGGAGGCATGGGCTCCGATTCCCACACGAGCCGGTCCACGAGCTCGAGCGCCGCCTGCGCGTGCGCGACGCGCGCGAGATCGCTCGCGCGCCAGTCCTCGATCACGTCCACTTTGGAGAGGAGATCGAGATCGCGTCCGTCCTTCCGGTAGAGCGTGACGTCGACGCGCGAAAGGGGCTCCAAGCCCGCCCCGAAACGGCTCTTCGATCCGCGCGCGCCCTTCGCGACTCCGCGCACGAGCCCGAACTCGCGACTGTAGAGCACCGCGATCCGGCTCGTGTCACCGAGCGGATACGTGCGGACCACGATCGCTTCACACCGGGTCAGGGCCATGGGGCGCTTCGGGGTTCGGGGCCTTCACCGCTTCCGCGGGCGTCTGCACGACGCCCGCCGAGGCGATGAGCTTGACCGCCTGCTCGACCGAAAGCGCGAGCGGGCGAACGTTCGCTTCGGGCACGAGTCGGAAGTACCCGCTGGTCGGGTTCGGGGTGTTCGGGATGAACACACTCACGAGCCGGGTGCCGGCCTTCTCGTGGAGCTCGGGCGGCGGATCGGCGGAGCGGAACCCGATAACCCAGACGCCGGGCCGCGGGTATTCGACCAGGAGCACCTGGCGGAACGCGGTCCGGCGTCCGGAGAGGAACGCTTCTCCTAAACCCTTGGTAGCGGAGTAGATGATACGGGCGAGCGGGAGGCGGGTCAAGACGCGCTCCCACGCCGCGAGCGCCCCCGTGCCGGCGAGCGAGCTCGCGACGAACCCGGCAAGCAGGAGGAGCAAGATCATCGCGATGAGACCGAGCCCCGGGATTCGCCCTTCCGGCAACCACGGCGCTTCGAGGGCCGGGAACTTGATGTACTTGCCGAGCAGGCTGTCGAGCACCGACAGGAATCGGAACAGCACCCAAAGCGTGATCGCAGACGGACCCAACACGAGGAGCCCGGTCAGGAAATAGGTGCGCAGCCTTGGCCAGGTTCCGTTCGTGCTCATCGACGCTTCCTCTGGTGGGAGTCGATCGCCCCTCCGCGCCCAACGATCGCGAAGCCCGCGCGCCCTCTTTTCATGCGGAAGCTCCCTGGGCTTCGCTCCGAGGGTGCGTCGGAGCAATCGACTCCCCCCGCGAGCATTCGCGGCATGCGACCGGGCAGTCGACGCGCGCTCGAAACGGACGCGTGGCAAGTGTGCGGACCCGATCGGCGAGTGCCGGCCCGGTCAACTTGAGGGAAGCGGTACCAGACCTCGGCTTCATCCCATGCCTGCATTTCACCGGTTAGTTGATTCTCCTGAAAGCTGCACCGACTTGGGTGTCCTGCAGTGAATGGCGCGCGGCTTTCCAAACCGCGCGCCATCTCGTTGGACCGAGAGTGGCCAGAACTCATTCGGCAGACGCGAAGATCATCTTCTTTCGGCTCCGCCAGTCCCCGGCTTCCATGAGATAGAAGAAAACCCCTGGGCTGACCCGTCGACCGCCGTCGTCGCGACCATCCCAAACGACCTCTCCAGGCCCGGCCGCCACAACCCGATCCACAAGCGTTCGGATCAGGCGACCGGCCACGTCGTGGATCCGAATGCGCACGTGCTGAGAGGCGGGAAGCGTGTACGCGATCGTTGCGAATCCGAGTGAAGGATTGGGGCGAGGCGCATCAAGCTTGAACGTCCATGTCGGACTCGGATCGATTACGGAAGACCGAGCCGTCGTTGCATTCGTCTGCGCTGTAGGGGTGGTCGTGCTCTGGCTCGTGACGAAGAAGGACCTCACCTTCCCAGTAGGGAGTGTGGGTGCGGACCAGCGGACCACCAGCGTGTCGCGCTCGGCAAGTTGAGTTGAGCCGCCACCCGCGGATACGACCGCAGAACTCACCGAGCCGAGTCGGGAGTGATCGGCGGTCAAGAGGTCCAGGACTGTCACCGAAGGCCCGGCGGCGCCGACGGAAGTAGCGACATGGCCCGCATTGCGAATCTGAGTACGTTGTCCGAACACAAGTCGCACGCGCTCGAGGCACGAATCGATGACTTCTTCGGCAAACTCCAACCGAGGTTCGAATCGACCGATCTCGCGCCAACCACCAGACGAGTCCTTCGTCTGCGCCAATGCCCGCAGGTCTAGGTCACCCGCCGCGGGGAGATCCCGGCTGCCCCGCCGGGCCTCGAGGAACAGAGGGACTCTCGTGCCAGCCGGAGCATCGAACTCGATCTCGAGCGTGTCCCCGGCGTTCGCCACGAACGAGCCATCGCCCATATCGGCGGCCGCGGATGTGGTGTCTTTGGCTCGATACCCAAGTGATCGCGCACCAACCGTGGTTCCGACGAGATAAGAGCTCTTCGCCGCAAAAGCTCGGACGTTCGAGTCGTGATCGAGTGCCATGAGGGCCACCCGATCCACACTCGTGGTACTACCCGGGCGCTGGACGATCCGCAAGGCGTGCGCGCCCCTTGAATTGTCCAGACTCGAGTGAAGTTTCAGAGGCGGAGAGGCCTCGCCGGCCACGAGGAGCGAATTCTCTTCCTCCCAGCCCGAGGATCCGCCTCCTGCGAACATGGCTCCGCCACCGAACATGCAAAGACAGTCCTCCTCGGATGGCACAGCCGACACCTGCACCCACTTTCCAATCGACGGCGTGTCGTCACTCTTCACCAGGAAGAGCAGGTAGTCACCAGGAGGGGCGACGCTCGATGAACTCGGGGAATCGATGAGGAGCACCTTCGGCGCAGGAGGTGGACCACCATCGCAGTATTGAAAAGTGAGCGGCACATAACGCTGATCCTGGTTGAACGCATGTGTCGAGGAGGCAGGCTTGATCAGAGCGACTTTTGTCACATCCGGGTTGGGAGTGCAGATCGTGAACTGCTGGTTGTACGTGACATGATCCGGAACGTAGACCACAGTCGGCCGTGGTTTCAGGTTGCCACTTGCATCGTAGAGATAGGGAGGGCAGAAGATCGAGGCGCGGCGCATGTCACGCCAGGCCTGATTGGTCGTATCCGAAACAGATAGCTCGATGTTTCCTCCGACGGAGAGCACGCGGCCGTCGGGGAGCAAGATCGCGCTCGAGTGATAGCCCCGGATGGCGGGATCGGCATCAAGCGCATTGGTGCCCGAACCTGGTGACCACGTGAAGGCGTTAGGGTTCCAGAGTTGAGGCGTCCTCATGGGTAGCGTTGGAGTCGTGTTGTTGATGATCCGGGTACCGCCGGAGACGAGAACCTGACCGTTTGGCAGCACGGTCAGATTATGGTTCACGCGCGCCAGCATGGTGTCGCGCGTAACCCAGTTGTTTGCGGTTTCGAACTCGTCCACGGATCCGCGCCGCCAAAGACCAACATGCGCTGATTGTCGCGATCGGCGATCGCCGCGTGTCCCGAACGCGGCGATGGGCCTGTGCCCGTTGGGAACAGCTCTGTCCAGACATATTGGCCGACACCGGGCGTCAGCGTCCAGACATCGCCTTTGACTTTCACCACGCTCTGCTGAAACACCCCGCCGAAAACGACCATCGTGTTGTCGGCGATCATGACCGCGGAGTGGCGCATGCGGGGTGCCGGCTTTGGATTGGAACTCGTTACGTTGGCCCAACCATAGGTGAATCCGCCGTCGACTTGCCCGACGTACATCGGGCGCAAGTCGTTGAGAAGATCTGCATCCGCGGTCCCCTTGCGTCCGCCGAAGATCATGAGCGGAGTGGTCTCTTTGTAGAAGACAGCGGTGTGCCCTTCGCGAGGCTCGGGTGGCGTCCCGGCCGGGGTGGGCAAAACCGTAGAATCCCACGGACCCGGCGGCGTCAGAATTTCCCGGTACAAGCTGTCCGAGGGAGTCGTCCAGGTAGGATCCGCCGTACTCTTGCCACCCCACATGAGAAGGTGATTGTACTCGCTTCCCGAGAACGTCATGACCTCCCCGCTCGGCAGCGTCGTGTTGGTGGGGTACCAGCGGCGGGCGGCCATTTTCATGCTGCTTTGAAACTCCCACTGCTTCGTATCCGGATGGAAAACCACGCTCGTGTCGATCCCGATTTCGATCGCCTCGTTCCCGCCAGTGATCAAAAGCGAACCGTCGGCGAGTGCCGAATGGCCGGCGCAGAAGATGTTCGCCGGCGGCGGGGACACCGTAATGCTGGTGAAGCTCCCAACCGGGAAGCTGTCGCATTGGGTCTGGTTCGGATTCCAACCCAGGAGTCCGCCCCAGAACTCGCCACCGAACTTGCCCTCCCACCAAAGAACCTGGCTGTGATGCGACCCGTAGCCGCGGGTCAGGACGATATGGATCGGGACAAAAGACCTGTTTGCACCAGGCGTCTCCTGCGAGGTCCACTTGCCGTTGATGTGGGGGGCGCCTTGCGCCGGCGGCGAAGGAGGGCCTAAAATTGAAGCCGCAATCAACACCATCACGAGGGGCAAGGGCGATGGCCGGGGCTTGGGTTCAATGCGAGGATTCATGGCAGGGCACTCCAGTTTCGTGGGATATGCAGGGGTTCTGCGTTCCGGGAACGCGGAGGGGTAGAGAGGGAAGAACGTGAACCCGACGGGCTAAGCTCAACAGGTGTGTAAAAGGCTGAAGGCGACGTACCCTTCTGGTTCCACCAAGAACCCGGGCCGAGTGCCCGCCAAGAAGGAGCGTCGCCGTGAAGAAGAAGACACCCGCGGCCCCGGT
>JBOHUC010000024.1:0-75436 GCA_050733935.1 Candidatus Eiseniibacteriota bacterium
TCATCCTCGAGCTGAACCTCGCGAGCTACCGGCTCGAAGCGTCGAAGAAGGCCAAGGAGTAGGGCGGAGGGTCAGCAGGCGGGAGAACTGGTTGTCGCTGCTCGGAAGAAACAGTTGTCGTCGATCAGGCGGGTGACCGGCGACCGCATCGCTTCGCACGTGACAGCCCTAATTCGTGGGGTTACACGCTCGTATCCGTGTCCGGTGGAAACGGCTAGCGGACACGACACCAGTTACTCGTTGCTGGCTCATCCTCTTGCAATCTAGTAACTTGCGGCCGATCCGGGCTCAGCTTCTATCGTGTCCGCGTGTCCGGAAACGCGGACACGCGGACACGTTACACCAATCACAAGCGACGAGCAGCGGGGCCTCCGCGCCATTCATCCAGACTGCATTGGGCCTCGGGGTAGCTGGAACCCGTCAAGATCGCCTTGACAGTGAAGCTCCGTGCGCGTTCAATTCGCCCGTTCCTCGAGGAGGAGCAGATGGACCGAGAGATTCTCCGTCGGGCACGTATTCGAAGCGGTCTTTCCCTGGCGGACATTGCGAAAGAACTCGGGTGCGACCAGAGCAGCATTCACTGCTACGAGGTTGCCAAACGGCAGCCTTCGCCGGAGACGATCCGGCGCTGGACGGAAGCCCTTCATCGGCTACTGGACCGGCGGCGAGTCACGATCGAGAGTGCGCTCTCTGCGCTCGGGGAGGCAGCAACTGTCTAAGCGTGGATCGGCATGGTCCTCGCGCCCATAGGCGCGGGCGCAAGCGGGTGAGTCGTCCCCGGACCATCGTCAAGTTCGCCGGGTGACGACGCGAAGGTAGCCCGCGATGAGCGGGAGTCTAGCGTGGGTAGGCGAGGCCATCCGAGATGAGTAGGGCCGGGAAAAGAGATCCGGGGGGTCCCGGGCTAGCCGGACCGAAATCGCAAGCCAACGAGAAGGAGATCAAACCCATGTCCGCGCTGCTAAGCCGCGCGGCATGCCTCTCGTTTGCGGAAAGTCCACCACGGGCTCGAGAGGCGCGCCGCGCCACTCGAGCCCGAGGTATTTCATGGAGACTCCGACTTGTCGGCGCCCCTCGAGGGCACCCCTGGCCTCCGGACGAGGCCAGCACCTGAAGCACGCACCACGATCGGCTCCCACTCGATTCAGGATTGGGGGCCGGCGATGAGCGCTCCCGCTGTAACGCAGCATCAGCGATTCACTGGCGAGACCCCCTGCCCGGTTTGCGGCGGTCATCCGAGACTCCCGCGAGGCCAAGGAGTCCGGTGTCACGGCTACCTGTCGACCGATGGCGCGTTCGCTCACTGCACGCGCAACGAGTTCGCGATGGGAATCGAGCAAACGGACGCGGGGACGTTTCCGCATCGGCTCGAGAGTGCATGTCCCTGCGACAAGCTCCACGCCGCACCGCATACGCCCGCTGGGTATGACAACCGCGACGGAAGACAGGATCGGCGGGTCGACTCCAGTAAGTTTGACCGCTGCACGCCGCCGTATCCCTGTGACTACAGGGATGCCCAGGGCCGCCTCCTGTTTCGCGTGGCACGTTGGGCGCGGAGGCTTGGAGGCAAGACCTACGGCATCTTCCATCGCGGCATGGACGGCGAGTGGCGGTTTGGCAAGAGCGGATCGCCTCGGGTCGTGTATCGCCTCCCGGCGGTTCTCGCCGCGATCTCCGCCGGCGAGACGATCCACATTTGCGAAGGCGAGAAGAAGGTTCACGCGCTCGTCGCCCTGGGCCTCGCCGCGACGACCAGCGAAGGCGGCGCCGGAAACTGGCGGGCGGAGCACACGGCGTGCCTTGCCGGTGCCGGGAGCGTCGTGATCTGGCCGGACAATGACGAGCCCGGACGGCGTCACGGCGAGCTTGTCGCGAGCGTCCTGTCAGCCGCCGGCGTCTCGGACGTGCGAGTCGTCATGCCCCCGGGGCTGCCTGAAGGCGCCGGGCTCGATGACTGGCTGGCGCTCGAGAGCGAAATGCCGGAGCCCGATCTGCGCGGATTGCTGGAGGCGCAAGTTCGCGCCACGTCTCCGCGACCGCCCGTCCTTGCCGCGCAGGCGGCCGCCTCCGATCCCAGCGCCAGAAGATCCATGAAGCTGGAGAGCCCGGAGCCGTGGCCGGATCCCGTGGACGGAGCAGGACTCGCCGACGAGATCGCCGCCATCTTCGACCGCTACCTCGTCCTGCCCGAGGGAGCCTCGGCGGCGATGACGCTCTGGCTGTTCCACGCACACGCCCACGAAGCCGCCGTCGTTTCGCCGCTGCTCCTGCTCTCCTCTCCGGTCAGGCAGTGTGGCAAGACGCGGGCGCTGGAACTGATCTCGGGGCTCGTGCCTCGTTCCCTCATGACCTCCAACATGACCGGCGCGGCTCTGTTTCGGTCGATCGAGAAGTTTCGTCCGACACTGTGCATCGACGAAGCCGATTCGTTCCTTCGGCTCCGCGAAGACATGCGTAATCTCCTCAACGCAGGCCACTCGAGGGCGGGTGCCTGGGTCGTTCGCTGCGCGGAACGGACCCACGAACCCCAGCGCTTCTCGACGTGGGCTCCCAAGGTCGTCGCCCTGATTGGTCGACTGCACGACACGCTGGAGAGTCGCAGCATCATCGTCCAAATGCGCCGCCGCGCCCGGCACGAGACCGTCGAGTCGATGAGGCTCGATCGACCCGCAATGCTGGAGCGCCCCCCTACGCCAGCTCGCCCGGTGGGCGCAGGACAATCTCGAGGCCCTGCGCGAGTCCGACCCAGACGTTCCGCGCGAGCTTGACGACCGGGCAGCGGACAACTGGCGCCCCCTGCTCGCAATCGCCGACCGCCTCGGGCTCTTCTGGACCAGCAAGGCACGGATCGTCGCGACCCTGCTCACGCTTGGAGCTGGCAGCGAGAAGGCCATTGCCGAGCAGCTGCTGGCAGACGTGCGATCGGTATTCCGGAAGCACGGGCGAGACCTGTGGACAGAGGAACTGTTGTCGGGACTTGTGGCACTGGAGGGCCGGCCCTGGGGTGAGTGGCGTGACGGGCGCGCCATGAGCCCCCGTGCCCTGGCTGGCCAACTGAAAGGCTTCGGGATCGAACCCCGTCTATTGCGGATGGGAAAGCAGGTGCGTCGCGGCTACTGCCAGTCTGACTTCGTCGACGCGTTCTCGCGGTACCTCGAGTCGGATCCGTTACAGACGTTACAGGCACCAATCGGCGCGGCGGAGGCGCGGGCTCCGGAACCGTTGAAGGAAGGCTCTGTAACGGACTGCGTGAGCATCGGAGAGCTGGGGCCGTCGCGCTCCGTAACGCATGTAACGGATTCGGGAGTCTCTGCCGAGGATGCCTCGGCGACCCGATCCCACCCCGTCGAGGAACCGCCGGCGCTGTCGAAGTGCCCACTCTGCCAGGGCAGGCTCCTCACCTGGAGTTTCGGTCAGGTCTGCACCTCGTGCCGCCAGCGCTTCCCGGCGGAGACCGCGGCAGAGCGCAACCCCGAGATCCCGGTGGGTGTGAGCCTGAGCGGAGGCACGAATGCGTGACCGACGCGTAGTCCTTCCCGATCCTGCCAGCCTGGACTCGATGCCGACCGAGGAGGCCGCGGAGATCTTGGCCCAGCTGGCCCACGCACACGCCGTCCTGGCTGCACGTTTCGACGCCAGGCGACAAGCGGCCCGAGAGTCAAAGGCCCCCGCACCCCCCGACCGCCTGCTGACCCCCGCCGAGGTCGCAGAACGGATGAACGTCACGATCCGATGGCTCTATCGCAACGCCAGTTCGCTGCCATTCACGAGACGCCTCAGTCGCAATATGCTCCGGTTTAGCGAAGCCGGCCTGACGCGCTACCTGGCGAGCCCGCGAGTGAAGCCTTGACATTCTTGGACCATGCCGTATTATCAGGTCCATTATTGGAGGAGATTCCATGTTCCTGCACGAAGCTATCGCTGCCGTTCTTCGAGGCGCCCCCGGGGAGCGGGCTCATCGCGCGGAGATTGCCCGGGCCATCGCCAACTCTGCTCTGTACCGGACGCGGCGCGGCGGGTGGCCATCCCCGAATCAAGTATCCGCTCGAGTTTCCAAGCACTCGAGTCTGTTTCGGCTCTTTGGCCATGGCGTCATCGGATTACGCTGACATGCGGCCCGACGACCTTGCCAAGGAGCTTGGAATCAGCGGCAAGACCATTCGCGCTTGGCTGCGAGAAAGCTTCCCGCGCGATGAGGGCGATCAGCACCAGCCCTGGCACCTGACCGCGAGTCAGGCGAAGGCGGTTCGCGAGCGCTTCTCGGAGCGACGAAGCCGCGCGGCCTCCCGAGACAAGATGGTCGTGACCACAATTGCGCTTCCGAACCGAGTGCACTCGCGTCTAGTCCGGGTTGCCCTCGCGGAACGACTGGCAATGACCGAAGCCGTTCGTCTGGCGATCTCGGAGTGGCTCGAACGCAGAGGCCGCAAGTGAAGCCGGAAGAGCGGACGCCGCGTAATTGGGGAACGGGCCGCGTTTATCGCCGGGGTCGGGTCTGGTGGGTGCAGACCTCATTCCGGGGCGTGAAGTACAGGGAGTCCTCGCACTCGTCCTTGAAAGCTGACGCGATCCGATTGCTGCGTCGCAGGCTCGGAGAGATCCAGCGCGGGACCTTCGCTCCCCACCGCGTCGAGAAGACCAGGTTCGACGACCTCGTTCGCCTCATCCGCGCGGACTATGAGCAGAAGCAGAACCGAACGTGGAACCGGGTCGAGCACTCCTTGAAGCACTTGCAGCCCGAGTTCGAGCGCCTTCCTGCCGTTGCGATCGGATACGAGCGCGTCAGCCGTTACATCTCCAAGCGCCTCGAGGAGGGCGCCGCCCGTGGGACAATCCACCATGAGGTCGCACATCTGAGTCGGATGCTCCACCTCGGGTTCATCGCTGGCATCCTGCCGGTCAAGCCGCAACTTCCATTCCCGCGGCTCGATAACGTACGGAAGGGGTTCTTGACCGACGAAGAGATTCTTCGCGTGCTCGATAAGCTTCCGGACTGGTTCTCGCCCGCGATCGAGTTTGCCTGGCTCACGGGATGGCGAAGCGGCGAAGTGAAGGGATTGACCTGGGGGCAAGTGGACTTTCGCGCGAAGACCGTGCGGCTCGAGCCTGGGACGACCAAGAATCGTGAGGGCCGGGTCTTCCCGTTCGGCGGCTTCCCGCAACTCGAGGCACTTCTCCGGAGTCAGCGAGAGCGCACGCTCGAGTGGCAGCGCGTTCGCGGCGAGATCATCCCTTGGGTCTTCTGGAGGAATGGCCGACAGCTCGGCGATCACCGGGACACGTGGGCGCGCGCCTGCCGGCTCGCCGGAGTTCCGGGGCGTCTTGTGCACGATCTGCGGCGAAGCGCGGTGCGGAACCTCGAGCGCGCCGGGGTGCCGCGCTCTTCAGCAATGAAACTAACTGGCCACAAGACGGAGACGCATTTCCGGCGCTATGCAATGGTGAACGAAGCAGACCTAGGCGAGGCGACGGCGCGGCTTTCGCGATTCCATGCGGCTGGCCAAGGCACGCCGGCAATGCCCGAGGTAGCGCGCCCAGTGAGTTTGGGCACAAAACGGGCACAATCTGAGGCCCGCAAGCAGTCCGACGCGGAGGACATACCTAGCGACGGACCGAGTGCCGCCACTGGAACTCATGGCGTATCTTTGGATTCCGCAGCCTACGATTTCGTCGCCCCTCGCCCTGCCACCCACCCCGTCGTCCACGCCCACTGGAAGTTGTATCCGCCGAGCCGGCCATCCACATCGAGGATCTCCCCCGCGAGATACAGTCCGGGGACGATCCTCGATTCGAGCGTCGACGGTTCCACTTCGCTCAGGGGAACCCCACCCGCCGTCACTTCCGCCTTCCGATATCCCATCACTTCGAGCACGGGCAGCTCGAACTCGGTGAGCACGCGCACCACTGCCCGTCGCTCCTCGCGTGGCAGCCGGGCGAGCATGCGGTCGCCGGGAACACCGACCTCGGTGAGCAGCTCGCGCGCGACGCTCTCGGGCACGCGGCCGCGAAGCCATCCGGCGAGCGTTCGCCCCGATTCCCCGGATTCGCCGGACGCGAGCGCCGTGTCGAGGGCTTCGGGGCTTTCGCCGGGGAGAAACGATGCGATGACGGCGGCCGGCGATCCACCTTCGATCGGTGCGCGCACGAAGTGCCGGCTCGCGTCGAGCGCAACCGGCCCGCTGTAGCCGAAGTGCGTGAACAGAAACGATCCCGCCCCACGCCACACTCTGCGGCCGTTCGCGCGCACAGTCAGCTCGACCGGAAGCGTCACACCTTTGAGGCGCGTGTGGAGATCCCCCCGTGCGACGAGTGGAGTGAGAGCCGGCGTGGTAGCCGTGAAGCCGTGGCCCAGCGATCGCGCGATCGCGTATCCCGTTCCGTCCGATCCGGTGCGCGGAAGAGAGAGCCCGCCTGTGGTCAGGATGACCGACCGGGCCTCGATCGAGTGAGGTAAAGCCACCAGGCGGAATCGTGGGCCATTGCCGGAGCCACGAGCGTCCGCCATGCGCTCGATCGCCGTCACCTTTCGGCCCAGGAGGATCTCGACCCCGACTTCCTCAGCGCGTCGAACGAGCGCGTCGCGGACCGTCACCGCATCATCGGTTACCGGAAAGAGCTTCCCCGTCTCCTCCCGTTTGAGAGCGACGTGCAATTCCTCCTCGAAGAACTTGCGCGCGTCCTCGTGCGAAAACTCACGCAGAAGCCGCGCCACCACGTTTCGCGATCCTCCGAAATAGTCGGCCGCTTCGACGAAATCGTGTGTCACGTTGCAGCGAGTGCCGCCCGACATGAGGATCTTGGTCCCGAGTCGCTCCGTCCCTTCGAGAAGGACAACGTGCCTTCGATCGCGCTCAGGCCCGGCCCCGCGCGCTGTCGCGGCCGCTATCACGGCCATGAGCCCGGCCGCTCCCGCGCCCACGACCACGATGGGCGCGGACGCGTGGTTCTCCCGACTCATCTCGAGGTCGATGCGGTCGGATCGACGAGCGCAGCGAGCTCGACCGTGCGGGTGCGTTCGTTCTGGAGGAGGCGGCGCAGGACCTTTCGGGTCGTCCACGGCTCGCCGGCGAAGACCGCGTGTCGCTCGCGATCCCCCGGCAGAAGATTCGTAAGCCGCTCGACAGTCAGCGCGTGCACCGCCGGGAGCCGCTCGACGGGATCCGGCGGCAGCTTCGCGTCGGGGCGCGTGCCGAGCCGCGAGAGCAGCCACCATTCCGTGTCCGCGGCTTCACCCACGATGGTCGCGGCCCGCGAGCCGGATCCCCACGCGTCGCCCCCCGCCGCGCGCGCACGCGCGATCACACGCTCGAAGTCGACGCGCGAGAACCGGAGCCGCTCGAGAGCGAGGGCCACGTCCTGATCGGTCGTCGGCCGAAGCTCGTAGCGAAAGAGTGCGGTCGAGACTCCGCGCTCGATGTCGCTCGTCACGGTCACGCGTTCGGCTTCGACGAGCTCGATCGGCTCGGCGGCATGCGTCCAGGGTGCTCCGTGTTCGGCGAGGCGATCGAATTCGGCGGCCAGCGCCGGAGGCAGTGCGGCCCAGGCCGCTTCCGGTGTGCGGCCGCCGGAGACCACGCCGGGCAGCAGAAAGACGTAGGCCAGCGTGTGCTCGTGTGGCCCGACTTCGAGATAGAAGGGATAGCGCATTGTGGTCGCCATCGTAGCAGGCGCGAGAGCTCAGCCAGAGCCCGTGAACCGGGTGATCGCGTCCGCGATCTCGTACGTCACGTCGTCATCGACCGGGAAATAGTGGCTGACGCTGGGAAGCGGCTGGAAGCGCGCGCCCGGGATCGTCGCCGCCAGGATCCGACCTTCCTCGAACGAAACGACCCGATCATCGCGGCAATGCAGGACGAGCGTCGGCACCCGGATCCTCGAGAACTCCTCGCGCGCGTCGCCCCTCTTCCACAGGGAGTTCTGGTATCGCGCGGCCGTTTCGCCATCGGTGGCGGCGCGCTGCAGCCGGTTGTAGTGCGCAACGAGCCCGGGGGCGGCGTCCTCGCCGAAGTAATAGGTCGTGAACATCTGCCGGATCTCGGGCGTGTCTCGTCCCCAGCCCCGGCGCATGAGCGTGAGCATGGCCTCCCTCTCCGGCGGGGATTCGACGGGATCGTAGCCTGGCCGATGCTTGGCCCCCCGCGCGTACCCTCCGTACACAATGAGATGGCTGACCCGATCGGGATTCCGGAGCGCGTACGAGGCTGCGGTCCAGCCTCCTTCCGAGATGCCGAAGAGCGCGACCGTTTCTGCTCCGGTCGCACGAGCGACGGCATCGAGGTCCATCTGCCGTGCCTCTTCGCTGAACTCGCCTGTCCACGGGCTCGAAAGGCCGATGCCACGCCCGTCGAAGCGCACCACCGAGTGGGAGCGTCCGAGGAGCTCCCAGATGAGCCGCAGCGCAGGCCAGTCCCACTCCATCTCGACGTGCGTCATCCAGCCGAGCACCCGGATGAGCGGCGGGCCGGCGCCGTTCGTGGCAAAAGCGATCGACTGACTATCCTCCGTGCGGCAGTAGCGGATCTCGGGACGGCTCCCGCGCTTTGCTTCCGGCAAGGTGCCCGGCGCCCGGGGCGTTCCCAGAGGCGTGCGCGGCTGGGCCGCGATGCTGCCGTGCAACGCGCTGTGGAGGTCGACCGCAAGCTCCGAGCCGTTCGGATAGCGCTGCCCGGGGTCGTTTTGCAGACAGCGCTCGACGATCGCGACCACATCCGAAGGGAGATCCGGCCTGTGCCTGGCGAGCGGCACGTGCGGCGTGTGGGCGATCGCGTGGAGAACCGCGGCCGGGCTGTCGCCGTCGAAGGGTGGCCGGCCGGCGAGGAGCTCATAGGACAGCACGCCGAACGAAAAGACATCCGATGACGGCCCGACGTCTCCGCCGGTCACCTGCTCGGGCGACGTGTACCGGAGCGTGCCGACAAGCGAGCCCGTGACGGTGAGGTTCGGATGTCCGGTCCGGAATTTCGCGATGCCGAAGTCGACGAGCTTCGCTCCGCCTTCTTCGGTGAGGAGCACGTTGCCGGGCTTGATGTCGCGGTGGGTGATGCCGTGACTGTGGGCGGCCGCCAGCGCTTCGGCGACCGGAAGCGCGATGCGCAGGTAAGCATCCGCGGAGACGGGTGTCGCGAGCGCCGCACTCCCGAGCGACCTGCCGGGCACCCACTCCATGACCAGGAACGGCGCCCCCACCTCGTCGATGTCGTAGATCGTGACGATGTTCGCGTGCTGGAGCGCCGCAAGCGAACGGGCTTCGTGGCGCACGCGCTCGGCCGCGGCCGGATCAACCGGGCGGAGCCCGGGGAGGAACTTGAGTGCCACCTGGCGACCCAGCCGGGTGTCCTCAGCATGGAGCACGACCCCCATGCCACCCTCCCCGGCATTTCCGAGAATGCGAAATTGTCGAAATTGCTCACCGACGTTTGGAATCGCCACGAAGTTGGAACTCCTGGACGGCCGCCGCAGGGTGAAGACCGCGGACATTCTCACGGAATTCGTCCCGTCATGGAAGAGGCCATCCCGCGTATGCGGCTCGCGGCCGGGCGACCTGGCGCCTCCCCCTCTCTTATTCGAGCGCGATCACTTTGGCGCGGAAGTCGCCGCGCGGCGTGACGAGCCGGCTAGAAGCTACGCGGCATCTCTCGCCCTCGCGAGCGTCATGACACGGACGGAATGGCGGACCCGCCAGTGCGTCGTTGTCGCCAGCTTCGATCCGCTTCTGAAGGCCGGCCAGGCGCGGACTGGTTGGTGTGTCCTGGGATGTTGGCCCGGACTCGGGAGAGGCCGCCGCATCGGGGGCGATCAAGAGGCTCATCAAAAACAGGGTGAGGGCCGCGCCCGTCACCCACACTTTGCACCTAGTTGCCTTCCGGGTTGGAGAAGTCCACCGGGACCGTCGGGTTAACGCACATGTTAGGTGGTTTGCTACCGCGGATTGTTCTGAGACCGTCGGTCATTAACAGTCCCCTTGTGCTGCCCATAGCACTGAGCTTGCAATCCCGAAGACCCGATCTTGTATGCCTGCGAAACGCTGCCGTTCACCTGCGGCGGACCGAGCGACCGCAGGGAGCGAGGCCCCGCGTCAGGTGAACGGCATGTTAGGCAGTACCCGTTGACGCGACGAACTCGGAGACGGACATGTTGAAGCCAGCTTGCTTGACTATCTTCGCAAGGGTACCTATCCGCAGGTCCCCGGGATGCAAGGGGACCGGGAACTTACTCCCGTTCGGCGCTCGCCAGATCTCGTGACTGCCTTTGCCCTGTCGCCAGATCGAGCATCCGCCGGCGCGGAGGCGACGGGCGAGATCTCCGTACCGAAGGTACCGAAGGCCTAGTCGAAATCGGGCCGCAAGTGGTGAGCCGCGTTGTACTATGTAATTCACACGGCTGGTGACACGGCTCAGTCCCGTAAACGCTTGTGGCGATGAATGCCAAATCGCCGGGTCGCACCCAGGGATTGAGGGAAGCGCAAAGCGGTGGTTCTCCTCTGCGAAGAGGGCCCGTGTGTCGGTGAACGCTCGAGTCTCGAGCACGCGATCGGCTTCCGCATATCCGGGTGCGCATGTCCGAATGTATTGCCGCAGCGCGTCCAGCGCGACCTGGCGCTTGCCCGGATCATTCGGCTTACGAAACGCCCGCTCCTTGACCTTGCGATATCCGTAGGCGGTGGCAAGCGTCTCCTCGACGCACTTCGATGTCCCAAAAGTCATGCGGAACCAGCGCTCGAAGGGCTCACGATAGAGCGGAGAGCGATGAGTGATCTCCAGTCGGGTAGCGAACACCTCGACCGCGTGATGAAAGGCTTCGTGACCATACAGAAAAATGCGCGCTGCGATCATGGAGTCTCGACCGGAGAGGGCTCCGGAGGAGTTTACGGTCAACTGCTGGGCCAACCAGTGGACACCTTCAAGGACGAGATAGACGCCCCACCAAGTCGGGTGGAAGTAGTGGAACGGCAGATAAAACGCGAGCGCATCAGGAGGAGGCGTGCTACCGCCATGGTGAGTCGCAGGCGCACCGGGAAACGCGGCTCCATCTCCGAAGCGTGGTAGGTCGGAATCTGGAAGAAAGTCTACGGACGTTACCTGCGTCGGGGCTCCAGCGACACTCGACAGCACGGATTCATAATCCATGACGTCGTTGACGGGCTCCCAGAGTTGGCCTTCGGGGTCTTCAATCGGAACGAAGAGCCAGTCGTCTTCCCATCCCGGCGGAAGCGGATGGTCAGCGAAGATTTCTGGAATCTGTTGCCGTAACGTGTCGAGGTCGTCGATGGCCATGTTGACTACCTTGCCGCAGCCCGAATCTGCCTAACGCCATGCCGCTCAGCCGCCAGCGAAGCATTGCGGTCGCATCGTAGCAGAGGCGCGAGCCTCCGGGGTGGCGACCCTCAGGAAGAGTAGATCGGGCGGTTCTCCGATGCTGGGACAGGCGCACGAACCACGAAGCTCCCGCTCGAGCGCGGCATCCACGGGGGCGGCTCGAGCACCTTTTGGAGCGGAGAGCGTGGAGACGTCCAGATCATGAAGGCCGATCCGCGATCCCGCCACTCGTTGCGCACCGCGCGCCACAGATGTCGCACGGCGTCCTCGTGGCCCGGGCGAAACCACACGCGGCTTGCCCCGATCTCGCGCATGAGTCCGTCTTTCGGAACGATCCGAATCAGATGGTTGAGGAGCCACGGCACGACCGGCATGCGAACCATGCGGGTCGTCCGGATCCGCCCCCCCTCGATCACCGCGAGCCCCGCGACCATCTCGCCCGCGTGCGTGACCGCCACCCGCAAATGCCGAAATTGAGACTCCAGCGGAGTCTCCTCGCACCACGCGCGGAGGCCTTCGGCCGTCTCGGGCGCATAGAAATTGAATTCCGCATGGAACGTGTTGACGCCCTCGACGAAGGACGCGAGGCCTTCGCCATCGGACAGCTCGAGTGCACGCTCCTGATAGGCGCTCGAGCGGGGTGCGCGCGAAGCGGCAGGCATCGGAAAGACGGTCAGGCAATCGCGCAGCGTCTGCGTGCTCCAGCGGGCCGCGGTCTTCACTGAGCCCGTGTTGCCGCGCTGGATGCCGGCGTAGATCACTCCACCTTCTCCGACTCGCTCGTGCGCCCGCTCTACCCGTGCGTCGGCGATCTGCGCGGCAAGCCCGCGCCGCCGCATCACGGGGTGCACGACGAGGGAATTGAGGAAAGCGTAGGGACGCAGCTCTCCCTCATACTGGCAGCGACCAAAACGGATGAGCCCGGCTCCTGCGAGCCCTTCGAATCCATCCGACTCGGCGACCACGCCTTCGAAATCTCCGTGGAGCGCTCGCAGCGCGTCCCACGGCGGAATCTGAAAGCGCGAGGAGACCTGGAAGCGCCCGGCGTCCGCGCTCTGCGCAAGGAGTGTCGCGAACGCGGGGCCGTCCGCGGGAACGATCGGACGCAGGCGGAAACCGTAATCGGTCATACGCCCCAAAACTAGCATGCAACCTTTCCCCGCTCCCGAACCACAGAGGGGACATGGAAGCCCACGCTCCCGAGCCCGCCGATCGTGAACTGGTGGAGCGGTTCCTAAGGACGCGATCGGACGCCGCCTTCCTCGCGCTCTACGACCGCCACACCGAGGCGCTTTACGCGTTTGCGGCGCGGCTCGTCGGGAGCGCGTCGGGCCACGAGCCGGCCGAGCTCGTTCAGGAGGCCTGGCTTCGCGCGCTCACGGGGCTTTCCCAATTCCGGTGGGGATCGAGCCTCCGCACGTGGCTCTGCGGAATCGTTCTCAATCGCTGGCGCGAAGTGCGCCAGCGGGAAGTCCGGGAGCGCCGATTCGAGATCGTGGAGGGCTCGCGTTCGCCGGAGGGGACGGCACTGCCGGCCGGCGACGCGGTCCTCCTCGAGCGGGCGCTGGCGACACTGCCGGAAGGATATCGAGAAGTGCTGCTGCTGCACGACGTCGAGGGTTACACGCATGAGGAGATCGCACGGCACTTCGGGATCGTCGAAGGCACATCGAAGAGTCAGCTCCACCGGGCGCGTCGCGCGCTTCGTGAAGCCCTGGGACTGACGGAGAAGGAGCGGGCATGAGTGACGATCGCAAGCCGCACGAGGACGATCCGGGACGTCCGGCGCTCGAAGGTTGGGGCGCCGCGTGGCGGCCGCCGGCCTCGCTCCGCGAAGACACGTTGCGGGCTGCGCGGGCGCGCGGCCTCGTGGGGGGACGAAGGATGAATCGATGGAGCTTGTGGGTCGGCGCGGCGGCGGCAGCGGTTCTGCTGTTCGTCGCAGGATTCGGGCTCGGATCGCAGCGCGTACCCGGCGCGCCGGAGGAGACGAACGTGGCCAGCACGAAAGGATCGACCGCGGGAGAAGCGGCCGCACCGGACGCCCCGACGGGACCGCTCTTCGCGCTCTTCCTGTTCGAAGACAAGGGCTACCAGCAGCCCACGCCCGACGCGCTCGGCGCGCGCATCGGCGAATACTCGAGCTGGGCGCGCAGCATCGGGGAGTCGGGCCGCTACGTGACCGGGGAGAAGCTCGCGGACGACGGATCGTTCTGCCGTCTCGAGAAGGGAGCGCTCACCGCGTCGGGTCCCGTGCACGACTCGACTCGCGGGGTCCTCGCAGGCTACTTCATCATCGGAGCGGCGAGCCTCGAAGAGGCGCGCTCGATCGCTCGCAACTGCCCCCACCTCAAGTACGGCGGGAGTGTGGAGATCCGGCGGCTCGAAACGACCTGATCGAGCCCCGGCGGCTGCCTGGGCTCAGGCGCCGAGCACGAAGTCGAACGTCGCGAGCTTGTGGGTCCGCCCGTCGGCCACGTTCATGAGGAGCTCGGGCTGGAAGATGCCGTCCCGCTGATTCCGGGGCTCGTTCGGGAAATAGAGCTGGGTCGTGAGGATCTTCCCCTTCGGCGCCTGGACGCGCACATGGAAGTGGCGCGTCCGTCCCGGATAGAGACCGGGGACGACCGTCTCGAGCCGGAACTTCCCGTCGGCGTCCGCGAACTGATGCCCGCGGCATCGGTAGCCCTCGTTGTCGTAGTCCCCGTCGCCGTCGGCGTGCCAGAAGTCGAGGAGTGCCCCCGCGACGGGCTTGCAGTTCTTCGAGAACACGCGTCCCGCGAGCACGATCGGCGTCCCCGGAACTCCCTTCTCGAGGAGCGACTTCTTGAGCGGGGAGTTCGGCGTGTAGAAGGGGCCCGCCGTTTCGGAGGGCGTGATGTCGTCGTCGTCCGCGCACGGCGGCGTTGCGGCGAGGACCGGCTCGTCGGCGCCCGCGGCGGACGCCGCGCGCTTCGTGGATTCGGCGGCCCACACGTCTGCGGCGCCCGCCGCGTGCGCGATCCAGGCGGCGACGGTCCATCCCGCGGGCAGGAGCAATGCAGACTTCAGGAATCGGCGGCGATCCAGCAACGGCTCGATGCGATCGGACATGCGGCGCTCCCTCCGAGGCGGTGGATTCGACGGTAGGGAACGCGCCGGGGCCTGTGCAAACCCAAAGCACGGCCGGTGTGCAATCTCTGCGTCAGGCCAGTCGGGCATCGCTCCCGGCGGCACGCCCGGTATCGATCCGCACTTCCTTGAAGAGCGCATGATTCACGGCGCTGACCATGGGAGCTTCGAGAGGCCAGACAAGAGTGAGATTGGATCTGCGCGGGGCGTACGGCTCCCGATCCAGAACCGGATGCAGGTTCGGGTTCAGGCGCGCCGAGACCGGGGAGAGGTCCGCATTGACAGGCTGACGCAGGTACACGAGGGCCCGGTCCAGATCGCCGAGGCGGACACACGCCTCGGCGAGCAAGTAGCACGAGCCCGTGTTGAGACCCCGCGGGTCCTTCAGTTCCTCGACCAGCCTCCGAGCCTCGTCGTGACGACCAGTACCCGCCGCGATGGCAGCACGGGACGCGTCCATCTCATGCCCATCCGCTCCATCCTTCAGAGCTTCCTCGAGCGTCTGCTCGGCGCGGGCATAGTCCCCTCGCAGGATGTGCGCCGCAATTCGAAGACCGTAGCTGCCGTTGATGTAAAACGTCGCATCCGTCATCTCTCGCAGGCGCCGGGCAGTGGCGATCGACTCCTCGATCCTCTCCGTATCCAAAAGGAGAACCGAGAGCCAGGTTACCGCGAAGAGCTCCTGCGGATCGATTTCGAGCACACGGCGGATGAGACGTTCCGTTCCGGCCACGTCCGCGAGCGCATACTTGTTGACCGCCAGGTTCAACATGGCCGGCGTGAACCGTGGATTCACTTCGAGGGCACGCTCGAGCTCCATGCGTGACTCGGCAGCCTCACCGGATTGTCGCAATACGAGAGCGAGGGCCTTGTGGCCTTCCGCAAGACGCGGATCGATTGCAATGGCTCGCCGCGCCGCTTCGATGCCTGACCGGCGGGCTTCAACCGGGTCGTCGGTCAACTGGAACTGAAGCATCTGTCCGTAGCAATCCGCGATCCCCGACCAGGCGAGTGCGTAGTTGGGATCGATCTCGGTGGCCTCGCGGAAGAACTCGAAGGCCTCGCGGATGCTCTTCTCCGAATACTGGCGATAGCGGTCCCGCCCTTTCAGGTAGAGATCGTACGCGCGGACATCCTTTGGCCGCTCCTTGCCCAGGTTCTCGGATTCGCCGGGCCGCAGCGCGACGCGAAGCGCTTCGGCAATGGAGGACGCGATTTCTTCCTGAACCGCGAACACGTCCTCGAGAGTCCGGTCGTAGCGATCGGCCCAGAGATGGAATCCGTCTGCGGCATTGATGAGCTGTGCGGTGATCCGCACGCGATCGCCGGCGCGCCGGACGCTGCCCTCGAGCACCGCCCGGACCCCGAGCTCAGTACCGACCTTCGCGATGTCGACGGCTTGCCCGCGATAGCGGGCAACGGCATTCCGTGAGGCCACGCGCAGGCCCTTGATCTTCGAGAGATCGGTCAGAATGTCCTCGGTGATTCCCGAGCAGAAGTAATCGCTCTCCTTGTCGGCGGCCAGGTTCTCGAAATAGAGCACAGCGAGCGACGGAAGCTCCGCGGCTTTCGGGCCGATTCCGGACGCGGGTCCGCGTCCCGCCGAGGAGAGTTCGGCGGCGATGGCCGAAAGCTCGCGGCGCAAATCGCCGATGTCGCGCGGCCGCTCCGTTGCATCCTTCGTGAGGCAACGTTCCATGAGCTCCCGAAGGCGGACCGGCACGCCCGGCGGCAGCGCACTCCAGTCCGGCTCGCGCTCGAGGATTCCGGCAATCACGTCGGAGGAGGTTTCGCCGGCGAACGTCTGTTTGCCGCTCAGGCATTCGAACAGCAGGCAGCCGAACGCCCACACGTCGGTGCGGCGATCCACGGGCTTCCCGCGCGCCTGCTCGGGGCTCATGTACGGTGCTGTGCCGAGAACGACCCCGTGTTCGGTGATCGAGGGGGCCTGGGGCGTCACGGTGAGGTCGGAGGACGAGCCGGGCTCGGTTCCCTTCGCGAGCCCGAAGTCGAGCACCTTGACGGCCCCGGACGGCGTGAGAATCACGTTCGCGGGCTTGAGGTCGCGATGGACGATCCCGCGTTCGTGCGCGGCATCGACGGCGGCCGCGATTTGACCGCCCAGGTCGAGCGTCTCGCGCACGCTGAGCGGGCCCCGGGCCAGGCGTGCGCTCAGCGTCTCGCCGTCGACGAACTCGAGAACGATGTACGGCGTGCCGTCGACGTCCTCGAGCCCGTGGATCATGGCGATGTTCGGATGATTGAGCGCGGCCACGAGTTTCGCTTCGCGCTCGAATCGCGCGCGGCGCTCGGGGTCGCTCGTGAAGGCCTTCGGCAGGGACTTGATCGCGACCGTCCGCTCGAGGCGCGTGTCGCGCGCGCGGTAGACCTCGCCCATCCCACCTGCGCCAAGGGGCGCAAGGATCTCGTACTGACCGAGGCGTGTGCCGGTCATCAGGGACATGAGAAAGCCTTCGATCGGGTCGATTCGGAGCAGACCGCCATCATCGAGCGGGAGGAGTGTCTGTCGCTGCAGAAAGATACAGGCTCACGGCCCCGGCGTTCAAGCGCGCTCAGCGTGCGGTGTAGCCCCCGTCGATCACGAGCTCGCTTCCGGTCACGAACTTCGATTCGTCGGATGCGAGATAGAGGATGCCGTAGGCGATGTCGTCCGGCTCGCCCATGCGCCCGAGAGGGTGGCGTGCGGCGATCGTCTTCTTCCCGCCTTCCACGTCGCCCGACGCCTCAAGGAAGCCCTCGACCATCGGCGTCCAGATGAAGCCCGGGTGAACCGAGTTCACCCTGATGTTTTCGCGCGCGTAGTACATCGCATCCGTCTTGGTCATGAGGCGAAGCGCCCCCTTCGACGCATGATATGGCGGAGCATCGGGCGCGCCGACGAGCCCGTAGATCGAGGAGAGATTCACGATGCTTCCGCCGCCTGCCTTTCGCAGGTGTGGGATCGAGTGCTTCGTGCAGAAAAAACAGCCCTTCACGTTCACGGCCTGGACCCGGTCCCACTCGGCCTCGGTGATCTCTTCGGTCGGCTTGCTCGCGCCGCTGATGCCCGCGTTGTTGACGAGAACGTCGAGCCGCCCGAATTCCTGAACGACCTCTGCGATCACGCGCCGGACTTCGTCCTCTTTCGCCACGTCGAGGTGCCAGTACTTCGCGCGCCCGCCGGCCGTGCGTATCTCCTCAGTGAGCTTCGCGCCCTCGCTGTCGAGCACGTCCGTCACCGCGACCGACGCCCCTTCCCGCGCGAGCATGAGACACGCCGCACGGCCGATGCCGAGCGCCCCGCCCGTGACGATCGCGACCTTTCCTGCCACTCGATTCATTTCGTTCTCCTGTCGCCTGTGAACCATCCGCCCGGAGAGTAGGAGAGCGAACCAGAAGCCGCAACGCGGGCCCTTCCGATGGGAGGGGCCCGCGCGCGTCGGGGGGAGAGCTCGAGATGTCAGCGGAACGCCCGCTCTCGGGCAAGTTCCGTTCGTACCTTCTTCAGGCCGCCGTTCGCTCCGCGGCTCGATCAGCGACTCGATCCGATCCGGTCGATCCCTTCCGGGGCGCCGGCGTGCGCACGAGCTTGCGATAGAGCGCCGGATCCGGATTCCTGAGGTAGCGACCGATCCGGTCGCGGAGGAACACGCGCGCCCGATGGAGGCGCGAGTTCACCGCGGAAACCGTGATGCCCATCGCCTCCGCCGTCTCGGCGCTCGAGAGATCCTGCAAATCGTGAAGAACGAACGCGGCGCGCTGCTCGGTCGGCAGGGCCTGAATCGCGTCTTCCATGATGCGCCGCGTCTCGTCGGTCAGGATTTCCTCGTCCGGCGTCGCCGACCAGTCCGGGAGCTCCCACGCGCTCCGCACGTCCGCGTCCTCGGAGGGGTGATCGAGCGAGACCAGGTTCGCCCGCCGGGCACGCGCCTTCATGAGCGCGGCATTCGTCGCAATGCGGTAGATCCAGGTCGAGAAGCGCGCGTCCTGACGGAAGCGCGGGAGCGCGCGGTACGCGCTCACGAACGTATCCTGGAGCGCGTCCTGCGTGTCCTCCTCGTGGCGAAGGATCTTGAACAGGATGCGATAGACGATGTTCGTATAGCGTCGAACGAGCTCGTCGAACGCGGGGGAATCGCCCCCCTGTGCGCGTTTCACGAGAGCTTCGTCCGACTCTCGAGCCAGCAGCGTCGATAGCGTCATGACTGGCCTCCTTCCCGGGCCCCGCTTCCTGCGGGCACGTCCTTCCGGCGCAACGTATCGAGATAGCGCGTCAGCATCGTTTCGCAGTCGGAAAAGGCCCCCGGCCCGCGCACGGCCTTGGCGAGCAGGATCGTGCCCTCGAGCATCGAGAGCAGGAATCCTCCGGCGACGCCGGGAGAGAAATCGTCTGCGAGCTCACCGTCCCGCTGACCGCGCGCCAGCGCGTCGGCAATGAGCTGTTTCAAGTCGTCGAAGCACGCCACCAGCTCGCGGCGAATGTCTTCGTGCACGTCCGTCGTCTCGGCGGCGAAGTTGCCGAGAAGACATCCACGCTTGCAGCCGCCGTCCGTCTGATACTGGATGGCCTGGCGGAAGAAGGCCTGGACCTGAGGGATCGCGTCTCCTGTCCCGGTGAAGACGCTGCGCGTGAGCTCCTCGCGAACGAACAACCGGTATCGGTACAGGAGCTCCCGTCCCAGGTCCTCCTTGCTCTTGAAGTAGAAGTAGAACGAACCCTTCGGCACCCCGCTCGCGTCGAGAATTTCCTGGAGGCCGGTGTTCTTGAACCCCTTCTGATGGATGAGCTCGGTGGCCGCAGCCAGGATTCGCGCTTTGGTCTCCTCACCCTTGCGTGTGGGGGCGACGCCGAGTTCGTTCATGCCGTCCATCATATAGACGACCGGTCTATTACGAAGACAAGTCGGCGTAAAGCTCCGATCGGCCCTGGTTGCTGAGCAGCAAGTGCTCCCAGGCGAAGCGCGCCCCTGACCACGTTCGGCCGGGTGCGACCCCGACGCCTCGGATCTTGAAGTCTTATCTGGTCAATCACTTGCGTCCGTCGAGGAAAACCGAAAAGGCGAGCCCGAATCCCGTTGACGTGGATATCGAAGGGATATAATACTGATATCACTCAACCGAAAGGGGGTTCGAGAAACCCATGACCAAAGAGACCCAGGCTCACCCGCTCCCCGGAATTCTCGGGCTGTTCCTCTTCCTCGGACTACTCGCCGTGTCGACCTGGTTCGTGTTCCGGGCATCGCCGATCGAGCCTTACGTGCTGTCCGTGTCGCTCGGGATCTTCGGGTTCCTCGTGGCCACCCTGGTGCTGAACGGTCTTTTCACCGTGCAGCCGAACCAGGCGGTGGTGCTGATCCTGCTCGGCAACTACAGCGGGACTGTGCGCACGCCCGGCTGGTGGTTCACGAATCCGATCATGAGCAAGAAGCGCGTGTCCCTCCGCGTCCACTCGCTGAACGGCGAGAAGCTCAAAGTGAACGACCAGGATGGGAATCCGGTCGAGATTGCCGCCGTCACGGTGTGGCGCGTGCGCGACTCGGCGCAGGCCATCTTCGACGTGGAGAAATATGTGGAGTTCGTCGCGGTCCAGAGCGAGACCTGCGTTCGCCATCTGGCGAGCCAGTATCCGTACGATTCGCACGACGACGTCACCTTGTCGTTGCGCGGCAGCATGGACCAGATCGCCGACACGTTGAGCACGGAGCTCCAGACGCGCCTCGACAAGGCCGGCGTCGAAGTGATCGAAGCGCGACTCTCCCACCTCGCGTACGGGCCGGAGATCGCAAGCGCGATGCTGCGCCGCCAGCAGGCGGGAGCGGTCGTTGCCGCCCGCATGCGGATCGTGGACGGCGCGGTCGGAATGGTCGAGATGGCGCTCGAGCGGCTCGCCCAGCGGCACACGGTCGAGTTCGACGAGGAGAAGAAGGCGGCCATGGTCTCGAACCTGCTCGTCGTCCTGTGCAGCGAGCAAGCGGCAAGCCCGGTCATCAACGCAGGGACGCTTCACACCTAGCCCGAGAACGGGCGAAAGGATCGGGACGGAACGACGATCATGGCACTGCGAAAGGCATTCCTGCTCCGGGTGACGCCCGAGCTCCATGAGGCCCTCGAAAAGTGGGCCGCGGACGAGCTGAGGAGCGTCAACGGGCAGATCGAGTACCTTCTCTCGCAGGCCGTGAAGCAAGCCGGCCGGGAGCGACGCCGCGCCCGGACCGGCCCGGAGAATGACGAGTCGCGGCCGCAAGGCTCGAAAGAGGAGACGTCATGACCCAGATCAAGGTGTACCCGGCGCCCTGGATGCGGTGGTTCGTCGTCGCGCTTCTCGTTCCGGTCTGGGGCTTCATCACCTACGGCACGTTCTTCCAGACCGGCGAGGAGCGCGTCCCGATCTTCATGTGGGTGTTCATCACGGTCATCTTCGTATTCGTCGGGACCATGCTGTTCCTGGGCGGCGCGCGGCGGATGCCCACGCACGTGCTCGAGGTGGACGACGAGGACATCAGGCGATTGCTCGGCAAGGGCAAGTAGCGGACACCGTCACACGGGGAACGAAGCGATGCTGCAGGTCGAAGGCATTCGAAAGGTGTTCAAGGACCGTGTCGCGGTCGACGGCCTGTCGTTCGAAGTCCGGCGCGGCGAGATCTTCGGCTTCCTCGGGCCGAACGGCGCGGGGAAAACGACATCGCTCCGGATGATCCTCGGGATCACGCGTCCGGATGCGGGGACGGTGCGCTTCGAGGCGTCGCCCGGCGCGGAGCCGGCTGCCCTCGATCGGCGACGCATCGGCTACTTGCCGGAAGAGCGAGGCCTGTTCGAAGACCAGAAGGTCCTCGACGTTCTGGGCTATCTGGGCGAGCTGCGCGGGCTCTCCCCCGCCGACGCCCGCCGCAAAAGCGCGGCCTGGCTCGAACGCCTGGGACTCGCCGATCGCGCGAAGGCGAAGGTGAACGAGCTTTCGAAGGGCATGCAGCAGAAGATTCAGTTCGCAGGTGCTGTCCTTCACGATCCGGCGCTCGCCGTCCTCGACGAGCCGTTCTCTGGCCTCGACCCGCTCAACCAGGAATTGTTCCTCCAGATCGTGCGCGAGCTTCGCGACCGCGGAACGACGGTCCTGCTCTCGGCGCATCAGCTCAACCTGGTCGAACGCCTGTGCGACCGCTTCCTCCTGATCGCGCGAGGGCGCGCCGTGCTCACCGGGCGGCTCGACGAGATGCGCCGTGAAGCGACGGGCGGCGCGACCGAAACGCTGCGCCTCGAGCTTGGCGCACGTGAGACGGCCCCGAACGAAGCCTCCGTCCGTCCGATCCTCGCGGCCTCCGGGCTCGATGGCGCGCTCCGCTTCGAGCGCCGAAACACGACCGGACTCTTCGTCGAGATCAGCCTTCCCTCTTCGACGGATCTCGGCCCGGCGCTCGCTGCGCTCGGCCGCTCGTTCGCGGTTCTCCGTGTCGAGACGACTCCGATCTCGCTGCACGAGATCTATCTGCGCGCCGTGCGCTCGACGCTCGGTGAGCAGGCGATCGAGGAGGAGTTCCGTGACTGATTCCCGCCGCCCCGAGTGGCTTCCGGTCGCCCGCTTCGAGACGTTTCGGACGCTCAGGCGGGGGGACTTCATCGTCACCCTTCTCATCATGCCGCTCATCATCGTGGGCGTTTCGTTCGGCGTGAACGTTCTCACGAAGCGCGCGAGCCGGCCGGCGAAGGTTGCGCTCGTCTCCGAGTCGCCGCTCCTCACCCTGGGCACGGCCCCGTTCGACTCGATCGAAGGAATCGCGCTCGTGCGCGTCAGCGGAGCGGCCGCCACGCCCGAATCGCTCGCCCGCGCGGTCGACACGAAGGCGCTCGATGGTGCGATCCTGGTTCCGGCACGTTTCGCAGCCGACGACTCCGTCCGGCTCATCGTCCGGCGTGCGGATCCATCGTGGGTACGGCGCGTGCACGATCCTTTCCGGGTCGCGGCACGCCACGCGCGGGCCGTCGACGCGGGGCTCGCGCGCGAGATCGCGACGGCGCTCGACGATCCGGTGAAGCTCGCGCAGTCCCCGACGCAGCCCTCGGGTGGAACCGAGCGGGCGGACCGCGCTGTGGCGTTCGCCCTCGCGGTCCTGCTCCTGAGCACGATTTACGCGACGGCGGCCTATCTTGCGGTCGGGATTACGGGAGAGAAACAGGCACGCGCGACCGAGGTGATCATCTCCGCGATTCGCCCGCAGGCCTGGATGGACGGCAAGCTGATCGCGTTCACCGCACTCGGTCTGCTTCAGCTCGTGGTCTGGGCCGCCTCGCTCGCGGCGATCGCCATCTTCATGTCGTGGTGGAAACTGCCGCCGGTCGATCCGGTCGCGCTCGCGACGAACCTGGCCTTCGCGGTGCTCGGGTTTGCGTTCTACGTTGCGCTCTTCGCGGCCATCCTCGCGACGATCAAAGACCTTCAGTCGACGTCGAAGTTCCAGGCCTACCTGTACTTCCTGCCGGTCATCCCGCTTCTGTTCCTCGATCCGGTGGTGGACAACCCGGAGTCCACGCTTGCGATCGTGCTCTCCTGGTTCCCGGCGTTCTCTCCGATGCTCATGCCGGCACGGCTCGCACTGCACGCCGCGGCCTGGTGGGAGGTCGCGGGCGCGCTCGTGCTCCTTGCGTTCGCGACGTATCTCATGCGCCTCGCGGCCGGGCACGCGTTCCGGATCGGGATGCTCATGTACGGGAAGGAAGTGAGCCTGCCCGAGCTCGTGCGCTGGGCACGAACCGAGTAGCGAGTTGGCGGGCGGCGGCGGGCGCGACCGCCGCGACGTCAGCGCGCGGCGGGAACGGTTGCGAGAGTGGTGAGCGCTTCTCCGGCCACGCGGTAGGTCGTCCAGTCGTCGAGCGGCACCGCACCGAGCGATTTGTAGAACGCGATCGAGGGTTCGTTCCAGTCGAGCACCGCCCACTCGAGACGTCCCCCGCCCCGCTCGAGCGCAAGAACGGCAAGCCGCGCGAGAAGCGCGCGCCCCACGCCCCGGCCCCGTGCTTCCGGAAGCACGAAGAGATCCTCGAGCCACAGGCCGGGCTTGCCGAGAAACGTCGAATACGTCGGGAAGAAAAGTGCGTACCCCACCGGCTGCTCTTCCAGGGACGCGACGAGCGCTTCCGCGCAGGGGCGCGGTCCGAAGAGCGCACGTTCGAGGTCCGCTTCGGTCGCGACCAGCGTGTGCTGGAGCTTTTCGTAGACCGAGAGCGCCTGAACGAGGCGATGGAGCAGGGGAACGTCGGCCGGCGTGGCCGCCGCGATGCGGATCACCGTCTCAGGCTCCGCGAACGGCCGAGAGCTTGGGGTCCTTGGCCTTCACCTCGCCGCCTTCGGTCGAGAGATTTGCGCCCGCTGCGGCCGAAGACTCCGCGCTTGCGGCCGCGAGCTTCTGCGCCTCGACGGTCGCAGGGTCGTTGTAGCCCTTCTGCACTTCGCGGGGAATGTAGGCCTCGAGGAGCTGGGTCAGCGCCGCGGTCTCCTTGACCAGGTTCCGCGCGACGACCATGCGCTGCACCTGGTTCGTGCCTTCGTAGATCTGCGTGATCTTCGCGTCCCGCATGTATTTCTCGATCGGATAGTCGCGCATGAAGCCGTAGCCGCCGAACACCTGGACGGCGTCGGTCGTCACCTTCATGGCCGTCTCCGTCGCGTAGAGCTTCGCCATCGCGGCCATCTTGTTCGCCGTCGGAAGCTTCTTGTCGAGCGCGGTCGCACTCGCGTACACGAGCTGGCGCGCCGCCTCGATCTGGGTGGCCATGTCGGAGAGCAGCTGCTGGATCATCTGGAACGAGTTGATGGACTGGCCGAACTGCTGGCGGCGCGCAGAGTAGACCATCGCGTACTCGAGCGCGCCCTGCGCGAGCCCCAGGCCCTGAGCCGCCACGCCGGGGCGCGCGAGATCGAGCGTGCCCATCGCGTGATGGAAGCCGAAGCCCGGTTGCCCTCCGAGGAGATGCGCGGTTTCGACCCGGACGTCCTTGAAGTGGGTCTCGACGACGGGGACACAGCGGATCCCCATCTTGTCTTCGACCTTCCCGACCGTGAAGCCCGGCGTTCCCTTCTCGACCAGGAACGCGGAGATACGGCGCGACTTCGACGCCGGATCGGAGACCGCGAAGACCGTGTAGAGATCCGCGGCGCCGCCGTTCGTCGTCCACTTCTTCTCGCCGTTCAGAACCCAACCGTCGCCTGCGGGTTTCGCATCGAGGCGGAGGCTCGCCGCGTCCGAGCCCGCGAACTTTTCGGAGAGACAGAATGCGATGAGCTTCTCCCCGCTCGCGATCTTCGGCAGCCAGCGCTTCTTCTGCTCCTCGGTCGCTCCGACGAGGATCGGGAACGAGCCGAGCGCGTTCACGCAGTACATGACGCCGACGCCGCCGCACGCGCGCGAGAGTTGCTCGATCACGAGACAGAGATCGAGCACTGTGCCGCCGGCCCCGCCGTATTCCTTGGGGATCCAGACGCTGAAGAATCCAGCCTCGGCGAGCGCGTCCTTGATTTCCCACGGATACTCCTGGAGATCGTCGTATTTCTTCGCGAGCGGACGCACGACCTTCTCGGCCACCTGGCGGGCCTTCTCCTGCCACATGCGATTCTGGTCGTTCAGGAACGGCATCGGAGTCCTCTCGGGCAAGCAAGGATCGGAAGGTGGGGGCAACGAAAAAGCCGCCGGCATGATAGCACAGCCGGCGGCCTCGAAGCCTCGGGGGCACTACCGTCACCGGGGCGTCTCAGAACCAGATCGGGCCCGTTCCGATCGACACGCTTCCATACGGGCCGCCGCCGTATCCTCCGCGGATCGGGACCGAGATTCCGACCGATCCGTAGCAGCCGGCGAGCGCGATCACGGTCAGCGTGACGACAAGCAGAAGACGAAATGAAGTGCGCATGATCGGCTCCTTTCAGAACCGCCCAGGGCCGCGTGTCAGTCCGGCAGCGTCAGGTAGAGTCCATCCTGCTGTTCCACAATCGGGTACGTGCGCAGGTCGCGCCCCGGAACGGTCTCGCATCGGCCGGTCGGAAGTTCGAACTGCCATCCATGCCATGGACACGTGACGAGCAGTCCCTCGAGATATCCCTCGTGCAGCGGACCCTGGCGATGCGGACACTCGTTCGAAATCGCGTAGTGAGTTCCGTTCGCGTTGAAGACCGCGATCGCAACTCCTCCCTCCTCGATCAATCGGGACTGACCGGGGGCGATTTCTCCCGGACTTGCGATCCGGACCGTGCGTGACATGGGGGTTCATTCCCTGCGGTGGAGGTGTAGGATGGGTTTCCCGGGGGTCGGCGCGCCGACCTCCGTGCGCGCGCCGGCCGCATCCTATCCAATGCACCTCCATGGTCTCAACCTCGGAGGCATCATGAGCACCACCGCCCCGACCGCTCCTCGTCGCTCCACCGGCCATTCCCCGTTCCAGGCGGCGAACGCGCTGTTCGATCGCGCCGCCGAGAAGCTCGACCTCGATCCCGCGATGCGCGCGATGTTGCGCGCGCCACAGCGCGAGATCGGCGTGCGGGTGTCGTTCGAGCGCGACGACGGTGTCTTCGAGACCGTCGCGGGCTATCGCGTTCAGCACAACGACGCCCGGGGGCCGTTCAAGGGGGGAATCCGTTATCACCCGGCGGTGGATCTGGACGAGGTGCGCGCACTGGCGGCCCTCATGACGTGGAAGACGGCCCTCGCCGATCTTCCGTTCGGCGGGGCGAAGGGCGGGATCGCAATCGATCCGAAGCCTCTCTCGCGCGGCGAGCTCGAGCATCTGACACGCGCGTACACGCGCGCGATTGGTCCCCTGATCGGACCCAAGGTCGACGTGCCGGCTCCGGACGTGAACACGACACCACAGATCATGGGGTGGCTCGCGGACGAGTTCGGGCGCATGTGCGGCGAGTGGTCGCCTGCGGTCGTGACCGGGAAGCCGATCGAAGCGGGCGGCTCGCTCGGACGGACCGAGGCCACCGGGCGCGGGGCGGCACTCCTTGCGCGCGCGCAGGCGAAGCGGCAGGGCATCGAGATGCGCGGCGCCACGGCCGTGATCCAGGGCTTCGGAAACGCGGGCGCGTACGCCGCGCGGTTTCTCTCCGAAATGGGCGTGCGCGTGCTGGCGGCCGGCAATTCGCGTGCGTCGCTCCACAACGAGCGGGGCATCGACGTCGAGGAGCTGATCGGCCACGACGCGCGTACCGGTGGCCTCGCAGGCTTCGGCGGCGCGGGACCGGTCGGGCACGCGGACCTCCTCGCGATCGAGTGCGACATTCTCGTGCCCGCGGCACTCGGGGATGCGATCGACGAGACGAACGTGGGACGGCTCAAGACGCGTCTCATCGTCGAGGCCGCGAACCACCCGATCACGCCGGCGGCCGATGCCGAGCTCGAGCGGCGCGGCATTCCTGTGATTCCGGACATCCTCGCGAACGCGGGCGGCGTGACCGTGAGCTACTTCGAGTGGGTGCAGAACCTCCAGCAGCAGCAGTGGACCGAGGAGCACGTGAACGCGGCGCTCGCCGCCGTGCTCGATCGGGCCTACGAAGCGGTGTCGAAGCGTGCTTCCGAAGCGCGCGTGTCGTTGCGCACGGCGGCGTTCATGGTCGCGATCGAGCGGGTCGCGGCGGCGGCCCGCGCGCGGGGTGCGGCCTGAGCGGTGGCGGCACGAGACGTCCGCCGTAAGGTCACGTTCCCGGCAGCCCGGGGCCTCCTGCGGGTTCTCGCGAGCCTTGCGATCACGGCTCTGGCGGCGCTTCCCGGCTGCGGCCCCGGTGCGGAGGACGCGGGGCGCCCGCCGCCTCTTCGCGTGCTCCTCCCTCCCGGCGAACGTCCGTTCTGGGAGCCGCTCGCCCGCACCTTCGAGCATGCGAACCCGGGGATACGAGTTCTTCTCGTCGAGGGACCCCAGCCCACGGACCTGCGCGAGAACCTGTACACCGCATCCCTCCTGGCCCGCGATCCGACGTTCGACCTCGTCTATCTCGACGTCACCTGGACTCCCAAGTTCGCGGCCGCGGGGTGGCTCCTTCCGCTCGACGACCGACTCGGCACATTTGGTCGCGCACGATTCCTCCCCGAAGCACTCGACGCAGGCGTGTATCGGGATCAGCTGTATCGCATCCCCGTGCGCACGGACATGGGCCTCCTGTTCTATCGACGGGACTGGCTCGATTCCGCCGGCATCGCGCCGCCGACGACCTTCGACGAGCTCCTGCGTGCGGCCCGGGCGTTTCACGATCCTCCCGCGCGCTTCGGCTACGTGTGGCAGGGCAGGCAGTACGAAGGCCTCGTGTGCAACTACCTCGAGGTCCTGCACGGGTTCGGCGGAGCCTGGACCGACGCTCGCACCGGGGAGGTCGCGCTCGATCACGCGCCGGCGATTGCCGCGCTCCGATTTCTCCGCTCCACGCTCGGCGCGGCGGGAGTGTCTCCACGCGGCGTGACCACCTACCAGGAAGAGGAGAGTCGGCGGCTGTTCGCGGACGGGCGAGCGGCTTTCCTGCGCAACTGGACCTACGTGTGGCGCCTCTTGCAGCGCGAAGATTCCCGTGTCCGCGGACGCGTGGGCGTCACGCTTCTGCCGCGCGACTCGGCAGGCCGTCCGGCGGGAACCCTCGGAGGGTGGGGCCTCGGCATCTCGCGCTACAGCCGAAGCCCCGATCTCGCGTTCGCGTTCATCCTTCACGCAACAACGATCGAGAGCCAGCGCGCGCTCTGCGAGCCGACCGGTTACGCGCCCTCGATCCTCGCCGCGTACGAGGATTCCACCCTCCTCGCGGCCAACCCCTTCCTCGCTCACTTTCGCACGTTGCATGCCGGAGCCGTGGCGCGGCCGGCCCTTCCCCGTTACGCGCTCGCTTCCGACGTGCTGCAGCGGCATCTGAGCGCGGCTCTCGCCGGACTCGCCGACCCGGCCGACGCGCTGCGAGATGCCGCTCGCGAGACTCGAATGCTCCTCGGGGACGGGAGCGTCGGGAGCGCGGCCGGAACCGGAACGAGGACTCGATGACGCCCCCGTCGTCACGCCGTCGCGAGGAATCGTGGCAGCAGGCACTCCTCCTGGCGCCGGGAGCGATCCTGATCGCAGTGGTCGTCGCGCTACCGATCGCACGCGTGCTTCAGCTCTCCGCAAGCCGGGTCGAGCTCGCCGAGGGAATCGTCCTTCGCTGGGCGGGCCTCGAGCCGACGTTTCGGCTCTGGCAGGACGGACGGTGGTGGGCGGCGCTCCGCAACACGCTCGTGTTCGCGCTGTCCTCGGTCGCAATCGAAATGGTGCTCGGAACGGCGATGGCCCTGGTCCTTCATCGGACGTTTCGCGGGCGCGGTGCGGTGCGGGCTCTCGCCGTGCTCCCGTGGGCGCTGCCCACGGCCGTCATGGCCCTCGCGTGGGCCTGGATCTTCAATGATTCGTTCGGAGTCGCGAACGATCTCCTGGGACGCATCGGCCTCGCCCGGGAACCGATCGCATGGCTCGCGCAGCCGTTCACGGCCATGTTCGCGTTGGTCGTCGCGGACGCGTGGAAGACCACGCCGTTCGTCGCCCTGATCGTGCTGGCGGGGCTCGCTTCGATCCCGCAGGACCTCGTGGATGCGGCACGCGTCGACGGGCTCCCGCCGCACCGGATCTTCACGCGCGTGATCCTTCCCCTTCTTGCGCCCTCGCTCGTCATCGCGGCGGCCTTTCGGCTCGTGCAGGCCTTCGGCGCGTTCGATCTCGTCTATGTCATGACCGGTGGCGGACCGGGCGGATCCACCGAGACCGTGTCCCTGTACGCGTACCAGAACTATTTCCGCTACCTGGACTTCGGATACGGATCGACGATCGCGGTTCAGGGCGCGCTCATCGTCGCCCTCCTCGCGTACGCGATTACGCGGCTCGGGCCGCGCGCGGAGGATCGAACGTGAGAGCCGACCGGATCGCGTTCGCGGGCGTCGTGACCGTGCTTGTCGCCTGGAGCCTCGGGCCCGCGGTGTGGCAGCTTCTGACCGCGCTCAAGCCGGACAATCAGATCGCGCGCTATCCGGTCGTCTATCTCCCCCGGCCGGCCACCCTCGAACACTTCTTCGCGCTGTGGAGCCGCAAGCCGTTTGGCGCTTACCTGCTCAACAGCGCGCTCGTGGCGCTCGGGGCGACCGCGATCTGCCTCGCCGCCGCGTTCCCGGGAGCCGCCGCTCTCGCGCGGATGGCGGGACGCACGCGCGACGCGGTCCTGCTCCTTCTTCTCGGCCTCGCGCTCTTTCCCCCGGTGCTTCTCCTGTTTCCTCTCTACGAGGGCGTACGCGCGCTCGGATGGATCAACCGGCCGGAGGGGCTCGTTCTCCCGTATGCGGCGTTCAATCTCCCGCTCGCGGTCTGGGTCCTCGAGAGCGCTTTCCGCTCGCTCCCCCGTGAGCTCGACGAAGCCGGCCGTCTCGACGGGCTTTCGGTCGTCGGCCGGATCCGAAGGATTCAGGCTCCGCTCGTCGCGCCTTCCGCCGCCACCGCCGCCATTCTCGTGTTCGTGTTCTCGTGGAACGAGTTCATGCTCGCGCTCACGTTTCTCACGCGCGACACGTCGAAGACGGTGACGGCCGGCATCGCGAGCGTGGGCGGTGCGTCGCTGTACGAGATCGCGTGGGGGCAGTTGTCGGCGGCGACCGTCTTCGCAACGGTCCCGCTCGTGGTGCTCGTTCTCTTCTTCCAGCGTCGAATCGTCTCGGGACTCACGCGCGGCGGCGTGAAGGGTTGAGGCTTTCGAGGCCTTCGCGCGACTTCGTCCGGCGCTAGCGGGGGTGCCTTCGAAGGCGTGAGAGAAATTCTTCGCGGCGGGCGGGATCGTCCATCGCCCCGCGGAAGACCGAAGTTTCGACGCGCGCGCGCTTCCGCGCCCCGCGCATCTCCATGCAGAGGTGCCGCGCTTCGAGGAGGACCGCCACGCCGCGGGGTGCGAGCGCCCGGGTGAGCTCGTCGGCGATCTCCGCCCCCAGGTTCTCCTGGAGCGTGGGACGTCGTGCGCGGTAGTCCACGAGGCGCGCGATCGCGCCGAGTCCGACGACGGATTGGTCCGGCAGATAAGCGACGTGCGCGCGGCCGAAGAACGGCAGGAGATGGTGCGCGCACATGGCGTGGAACGGCAGGTCGCGCGCGAGCACGAGCCCGGCGCCCGGATCCGGATTCGGAAACGCGGCGAGGTCGGGAGCCTGTGCCGGGTCGAGACCCGCGAACAGTTCGCTCCACAGCTCGGCCACCCGCTCGGGGGTGCCGGTCAGGTTCGCCCCCTCCGCCGGAACTCCGAGGGCGCGCAGCGCCTCGGCCAGAGCTTGTGCCGCCGTCCGAACGTCGACCTTCGTCACGAGAAGCCCTCCTCGATCGGGAATGGACGGAACCAAGCTATCACAGGGCTTCGGCAGCCGTGTGCTAGGCTTTGACCGTCATGCATCGCGCATTGCCTGCCCTCCTTCTCGGTGGATCACTGTTCTTTCTTCCGGCCTGCTCGGGCGGATGGCGCAACCTCGCGGAACCCGCGGGCCCGCGCTACGCGGGCTGCTGCGTCGCGCCGCCCGGCGCCATCGACACGCTCCGCGTCGTCACGTTCAACATCAAGTTCGCGCAGGAAATCGACCGGGCCATTCGGCTCTTCCGCGACACGCCGGAGCTCCGGAGCCCGGACATCGTGTTCCTCCAGGAAATGGACGAGCGCGGCGTGAGCAAGCTCGCGCGCGCGCTGGCTTTGAACTACGTGTACTACCCGGCCGCCATCAATCTGGGGAAAGGGCGGCTCTTCGGAAACGCCGTCCTCGCGCGCTGGCCGATCGAAAACGACCGGAAGATCCTGCTGCCGCACGGCGCGCGCTTGAGCGGCCTGCGGCGCATTGCTGTGCGCGCGACCGTGAACGTGAACGGACAATCGCTTCGCCTCTACTCCCTCCATTTCGCGACCGCGTTCGAGCTCGGCGGCGACGCGCTTCGGGACCAGGCGCTTGCGGTCCTCGAAGACGTTCAGGAGGACGACGAGCCCGCGATCCTGGCCGGCGACCTCAACAGCCTCGGGCTCCAAAAGGTGCTTGCCGAAGGCGGGCTCGCGTGCGCGACCGGCGGGCTCGGACCCACGACCTATTTGTTCAGCCTCGACCACATCTACCTGAAGGGGCTCGAGCGCTGCCCCACGGCCGCGGCGGGCGTCATCGCCGAGAACTACGGAGCGAGCGATCATTCCCCGGTCTGGGCGCTCGTCGAGATGCCCCGCGACTTCCGATCGAGCGCCGCCCCGTGAAGGCTTCCGCCGGCGCTCCGCGCGCCGTCTTCTTCGACGTCGGCGACACGCTGCTCGACACGAGCTCGATGCTCGATGCCGCGCTCTTCACCGCGCTCGTTCCGATCGACGCGAAACGGACGATCGAGGACGTGCGCGCCGCGGTGCAGGCCTCCGCAGCGGATTTGCCCGCGCAACGCCCGTCCTATCTCGATCCGCGCGAGAACGCAGCCTGGTGGATCGATCGCTACCGGCGGGTGGCGGACGCGCTCGGACTCACGGGAGAGGCGCACGAGCGGTTCGTCGAGGTCGTGTCGGAGGGCCACTTCGCGGGCGATCCGCTCCGGGTCGTGCCGGAGGCTCCCGCCGCACTCGAACGGCTCACTGCGCGCGGCGTGCGCCTCGGCGTGATTTCGAACTGGGACGACACGCTCGAGCCGATCCTCGAGCGGAAGGGTCTTCGGAGATACTTCCAGGCTGTCGTGGCCTCCACGCTGTTCGGAACCGCGAAGCCTTCGCGCGCGATCTTCGATCACGCGCTCAGGATGCTGGGCGTTCCTGCGGAAGAGGCGTGGCACGTCGGAGACGATCCGCGCGCGGATGCTCTCGGGGCGCTCGAAGCGGGGCTCTCAGCGGTGCTGCTCGATCCGTACGGTCTCTATCCGGGGGTCGAAGCGGCGGGGGCACGCCGCGCGCGCAACTTGACCGAGGCCGTTGATCACATCCTGAACGGAAGTCCCGCTTGAAGCACGATCATCATCATCGTGCGACGTCGAACCCGGCGGATCCGTGGGAGGTTTCGACGGGCGAGAGCGAAGCGTTCGTGCGGCGCGCATGGAACGCGTGGAGCGCGGACGGAGGCAACTCTCAGGACGGCTCCGGGGGCTCCCGCCGACGCCCGCGACTCCTCGACGTCGGCGCCGGAGCGGGACGGCTCGCGGCGGCGCTCGTGCGCGCCGGATTCGACGTGGCCGCGCTCGAGCCGGAGCCGGAGACGGCGGCGGCCGCACGCGCCCGCGGGCTCGAAGTCCTCGAGACCGACGTCACGGAATGGACGCGGCCCGCGCCGGAAACCGGGGAAACTCCCTTCGACTGCATTCTGTTCGCGCGCTCGCTCCACCACATCCCGGATCTCGAACGCGCGCTCACGATCGTTCGCGATGCGCTGAAGCCCGGGGGCCTCGTCGTGCTCGAGGAGTTCACACACGACGAAGCCGACGAGCCGACCGCGCGCTGGTATTTCGAGCGATTCGATGCCGGGGTGCGGGAGGGGTTTCTTCGCCCGCCCGACGACGAAGAGCCTTTGACGGCGACCGGCCTCGCGCGCTGGCGTTCGGTCTTCGATCACGATCCCCCGCTCCACGGGGGACAGACGCTGCTCGATGCGCTCGCGCGGATCATTGCGCCGCCGGTCCTGGTCGAGCGCGCACCCTATCTCTATCGCTGGTTCGAGGAGCGGTCGCTTGTGCCCGATCCCGCGCGCGTGCGTTCCGTTCTGAGCGAGGAGAAGGAAGCCGTGGCGGGGGGAATTCTCAGGCCCGTCGGGCTACGAGCGGTCGCCGTCCGTCCGGCTTGAGGGCGTGCCCCCCGGGACGTATCCGCGCACGGGCCGCATCTCCATCCAGCTCCAGGGATGCTCGAGCGGAGTGAAGCCGGTCTTCTCGTACAGGCCTTGCGCGTCGCGCGTCGCGAGGATCCAGCGCCGGAAGCCCTGCAATGCCGGGTGCGTCACGATCGTCTCCATGAGCCACTTCGAGAGACCGCGGCCGCGATGTTCCGGGGCGACGAACACGTCGCCCACGTAGGCGAACGTCGCGTAATCCGTGATGACGCGCGCGAACCCGACCTGCTCGTCGCCGCGGTAGATCCCGAACGGCATCGAGTGTTCGATCGAACGGCGCATCGTCTCGAACGGAATCTGGGTCGCCCAGTACGAGGATTCGGCCAGAAAGCCGTGGACGACTTCGAGGTCGAGCCGCGCGCGATCCGTGCTGATCGCGTACTCGCCGCGCTGCCAATCAAGAGGATCCGAACTCGGGGGTGTGCTGGCGCGCGTCTCGTCGTTCACTCACGAATCTCCTGCGGCCGCCGACCGCGCCGTCAGTTGACGCGAGTGACCGCTCCGAGCAGGTACATGTCGCCCGTCGGCTGGGAAACTCCGCCCGCGGGCTCGAGCGTGACCGCGAACGCTCCGATGCGTTGCGGCTCGGGCACCTCGGGCAGGACGTGCGTTGCGCGTCCTTGTTCGTCGACCGGGAAGACTCCCTCGCTCTTCGGCGTCTGACCTTCGATCACCCAGAGCTGGTAGTCCTTGCCGGCCGGCGGACGCGGCAATCCGTACGCGTAGAACACGGCCTTCTTTTCCTCCGGCGACCAGAGCACCCGCGCCTGGCTCGAAGGCGAAGGCTTCAGACCGCCGAGCGCGACGATGCGCAGTCTCGGCGAGTGAACGACGTCCATGACGCGCGCGAGCTCCTGGTTCTCGAGCGTGACGCGTTCGAGGTCGGCACGCACGAGAGCGAGCTGACCCTGGAGCCTGTACGCATAAACACCGGAGAGCGAGGCCGCCAGGATGCCGGCGAATGCAAGAGCGGGAGAGATCCTTTGCCAGAATCCGGGCTTCGGAGAAGGGGTCGCCTCGACCTTCCTCGGCGGCCATGGCGCAGGAGAAGGCTCGTAGGTCGGCTTGATCTCGGGCACGCCGGGACGCCACGGCATGCCCGGAACGTGTCGCTTCGCCCCGTCTTTCGCATCCGCGCGCCGGTCGGTGGCGGTTCCACTGATCGCCGTGTCGAGAGCGGTCTTCTCCGCGCGGGCGACTTCCGCCGCGAGGTCCGCTTCGACGGCCGCGAGCACGCGGTCGCGCAGCGCGGCCGGCACGGGAGTCACCGCAACCGAATACGCGAGCGCATCTCCGACCGCGTCCATGCCCGCGAGCTCCCGCTCGCACGTCGCACAGCCGGAAGCCAGGTGGCGCTCGAACTGCTCGAGCTCCTCGCCTTCCAGCAGGCCGAGTGCGTAGTCGGGTGCAAGCTCGGTGAAGCGATCCTCGTTCACGTGCGATCGTCCTCCGGTTGCGCGAGCATCCCCGCTTCGGCGAACTCCCCGAGCATGTCCCGAAGCCGGATCATGCCCTGCCGGATGCGCGCCTTGATCGTGCCCAGAGGCGCCTCCAGCTTCTCCGCGATTTCCGAGTGACTCAACCCTCCGAAGTACGCCATCTCGAGGGCCGTGCGTTGCGCCTCCGGCAGGACTCCGAGGGCCCGGGCGACCGCGTTTCGCAGCTCGCCCACGTAGGCGGTTTCGTTCGGATCCAGCTGCTTCGGCGCGACATCGGCCTGGCGCTCGACTTCATAGGCATCGCTCGTCTTCGACTGCGTGCGCCGGGCGCGAATGCGATCGATCGCGCGGTTGCGCGCGAGCGAGACGAGCCACCCCAGGAACGCGCCGCGTTCCGCATCGAAGAGCTCCGCCCGGCGCCACAGGTGCAGAAACACGTCCTGTGTCAGGTCCTCGGCTTCGGTCGCATCGCGCAGGATGCGGAGACCAAGGCCGTAGACCATGCTCGAGTGCCGGTCGTAGAGCGCTCGAAGGGCATTCGAATCGCGCTGCCGGACGCGGACCATGAGGTCGGCGTCATGCGCGTTCGACTCGTTTGCGAGCTGGCGGGCGGGTGCGGGCGTCAAGCGTTCCTCGTGGAAGCCCCGGCGTGCGGGGGTGGACCGACGGCCGCCTCGTGCAACCGTCCGTCCCCAAGGCTCGCTCAATGTACCCTCGACGTCCGTTAGGCCGCAAGCCGAGGGGGGTTCGAGCCGCGTTCATGTTTCAATACGGACGCGGGACGCTGCCGGATGGGTCGCGGGTCGTCCAAACGGTGCCGGCGGTCGCCTGTGCTATGCTCCGCGCGCCTTTACCAGCCAAGGGGCCCTTGCCCAGGGTCCCTTTGCCTTGACCAGGACCCCATGGAGGAGTCCTTGGGCACTCCCGCCAAATCGACCGGGAACGATCTCCGTCAACTCGGCTGGCTTCTCGCCTGGGCCGTCGTCTTCTGCGACATCGGCACCAGCGTCTACTACGTGCCGGGCATTCTCTACGGCGACGTCGGCGACCTGGCCCCGGTCTTCGTCGCGCTCACGACGATCGGATTCATCCTGCTCGCCACGAAGTACGTCGAAGTGTCGTGGCGGAATCCCGAGGGCGGCGGTGTCGTCACGGTCGCCACCAAGGCGTTCAGCCCGTTCGTCGGCGCGATCGGCGGCATGCTCATCATCGTGGATTACTTCCTCACGTCCGCGATCTCCTCCGTCAGCGCGTGGCAGTACATCGGCTCGGTCCTTCCGTTCTTCAGCCAGCATGTCGAGCTCATGGCCGGGCTCGGGCTCGTCTTCCTCGCGCTCATCAACATCGTCGGGATCAAGGAAAGCGCGACCCTCGCGCTCTACATGGCGGCCGCCTCGTTCGGCGTGAACCTGATCGTCTTGGGCGTCGTCGCGGTCAATCTCACCCCCGAGCAGTGGGCGTTCGCGCTCGAGCAGACGCGCGCGGTCCGGTCCATTCCCGCTCAGTCCGCGCTCATCGGCTTCGCAGGTGCCTGGCTCGCGTTCTCGGGGCTCGAGAGCATCAGCCAGCTCTCGCCCGCGATGCGCCACCCGATCCGGTCGACCGCAAGCCGCGCGATGCTCCTCGTCGTGCTGACGATGGCCGTCACGTCTCCTCCGCTCACGACCCTGGCGGTCGCGGGTCTCGACGAGATCACGAAGCAGGCGAGCAAGGAGTACTTCATCTCCGAGCTCGGGCGCATCTACGGCGGCCCGTGGCTCGCGTGGAGTGTCGTGATCTCCGCCTCGGCGCTCCTTCTCTTCGCCGCGAACACCGCGTTGATCGGCGGCTATCACGTGTTCCTCGCACTCTCGCGCGCCGAATACCTGCCGTCCGCGCTCGCAAAGCGGAACCGCATCTTCGGAACCCCCCACATCGGAATCATCCTGTTCACGGTCGTCACGTTTGCGATCGTGCACGCGACGCAGGGCCGGCTCGAGATGCTCGGCCACATGTATTCGTTCGGGCTCCTGGGCGCGTTCACGTTCACGTCCGCCGGGCTCGACGTGATCCGATGGCGCGAGGGCCAGCGCGGCCCGGTGTTCTGGGTCGGGCTCGTGACGACCGCGATGGTCGCGACTGCCTGGGGCGTGAACATCATCTTCAAGCCGCAGGCGACCCTGTTTGGCGGCGGCGTGGTCCTGCTCGGTGTCCTGATCGCAGTCGGCATCCGAAAGGACTGGGCGATCCGAATGCTGAACCAGCTCCCGTGGGTCGCGAGCGAAGCCGCGCGGCAGCGGACGCGCGCGGAGGACATCTGGGAGCGCCGGAGTCGCGAGATCGTCTCGCTCGAGACTGCGATCGAAGCGTCACAGATCGAGCCGTCGAGGACGCTCGTCGCGATTCGCGATTCGAACCCGCGCCTCATCGACGAGGCGATCCTCCGGGCCAAGGGCATCGGCGACACCGCCATCTTCGTGCTCGCGGTGACCGAGTGGCCGGGGTTGTTCTCGGGCGAGCAGCTCCAGCCCGAACCGCGGTTGCTCGAGGCGATCGACGACGCGGCCGACCGCATTCGTGCGGCGGGGCTCACGCCGATCGCGGTCTGGCGACTGTCGCACGATGCAGCGCGCTCGATCGCCGACGCCGCGCGCCAGCTCGAAGTGAACGCGGTCATGGTCGGAGTGAGCCAGCGCTCGCAGCTCGTCCACATGCTCCGCGGGTCGGTGTTGAAGGGCCTGCACCGGCTCCTCCCCGGAGACCGGATCCTCATTCACACGGTCGGCTAGGTCCGCCTGATGAGCGACACCTCGTCGGTCGCGCTCCCCGCGCTCGTCGATCTCGGCGCGGTGTTCGTGAGCGCGCTCTCGGGGGCGCTGTTCGCGCAGAGCAAGCGCATGGATCTCGCCGGGCTTGCCGGGCTTGCGATCGTGACCGGGCTCGGCGGAGGAATGATCCGCGACGTGCTCCTGCAACGCGGGCTTCCTGCGGCCCTCGCCGACGCGCGCTACCTCGTGACCGCGCTTGCCGGAGCGCTTGCGGTGCTCGCGTTCGGAGCGCTGGTCGCGCGCGCCGCTCGTGCGCTTCTCGTCGTGGATGCGCTGAGCCTCGGCGTGTACGGGGTCGTCGGCACGCTCAAGGCGGTCTCGTTCGGGCTTTCGTTCGTGCCGGCCGTGTTCCTGGGCGTGATTACCGCGGTGGGCGGCGGTGTGTTGCGCGATGCGCTCGCGGGCGAGATCCCCGCGATCTTCAAGCCCGGCGAGCTCTACGCCGTTCCGGCCGTATTCGGCTGCGCGATCCTCGTCCTTCTTCTGGACGCGGGCTGGAGCCAGGTCGCCGCCGGAGCAGCGGGCTTCGTCGCGATCGTCGTCTTCCGCCTCCTGTCGCTTCAGTTCGGCTGGCGGACGCGCGCCGCAGGCGCGTCCGGCCCCGGGACTTGACCGGAGACCTGAGCGGGAACGGCCGCTGCCGCTCCCCTGTTCGTGCAATGCTCGCAAAGTTTCGTCGCCGATCCGCATCGTAAGACCTGAAGACCAGGAGCTCTCCCGCCATGAGCGAAGTCCGCATTTTCCTCCGTCACACGGTCGCCACGCTCGCCTACCGGGGCGGCAAGGCCACACGCGGCGCCACTTCTGAGTTCGGCAGCTTCAAGGTGGGGCCCACGACACGCACGCCGCGCGAGATCGTGGCGCACGTCGGCGATCTCCTCGAATGGGCTCTGACGATGGCGCAGGGTCAGGAGAAGTGGGTGCGCGCGACGCCGGTCTCGTGGGAGGGCGAGGTCCAGCGCTTTCACCGCTGCCTGCAGGCGTTCGACGCCTACCTCGAGTCGGGCGAGCCTCTCAACGTGAGTGTCGAGCGGCTATTCCAGGGACCCATCGCCGACGCTCTCACGCACGTCGGGCAGGTCGCGATGCTCCGGCGTCTCGCCGAGGAGCCGATGAAGGGCGAGAACTATGCGCGGGCACAGATCGAAAGCGGACGCGTCGGGCCGGATCAAGTCCCCGCCGAGCCGAAGAACGAATTCGACTGAACCTGGGGTGCGGCAGGTTGTCCGGCCGATGTGCCGCGAGACTCGCCCGGGTAACTTGCCCCGGGGCAACGTTGACATAACGAACGATGAACTCGCTCTGGAGCGAATTCATCAACGGTGTTGATCGCCGCCAGGAGCCCGTGAACTTGCCCCGGCGTGTTGAGGGGAACACCGCCCGAGCCCCCTACCGACCGAACTTGTTCTCCATCTTCTGATTGAAGGCGGTCGACTGGCCGCGCGGGATGCTGAGCGAGCGGAACGACGCGCCGCCTGCGTGCTTCGCAAGCAGCACGATCTGTCCCACATGATTCCCGTAGTGCGTGAGCTGACGATGGATCGCTGCGATCACTGTGTGCGGCTCGCCCCGGATCGTGATCGTCCTCTGGAGATCGTCCCCCTTGAGCGGCTCGAGGGCGGTGAACAGCGAGTTCCAGCCCGCCTGCCAGCGGGCCATGAGCGCTTCGCGCGTGTCGGCTTCGCCCGGCTCGAACTCGGTGTCGCGGTTCCGGTCCGGCTTCTCGCCGTCGCTCGTCAGGAAGTCGGTCCAGCGCGACCGCAGGTTTCCCGCGATGTGCTTGACCACGACCGCGATGCTGTCTCCTTCCGGCGCGGGCACGTCGAAGAACGTGGCGTCGTCCACCTGGTCGAGTGCCTTCTCCGCGAGCTTCTTGAGACCGCGGAACTCTTCGATAGCGTTCGCAAGCACGAGATCGCCGACAGTGCCCTGCGTCCCGGCCGGATTGCCGCTCATGTGCCACCTCCCATGGGATGCTGCGGCCACGCCGCAAGCGGTCGCCCGATCGCCTCGCGCGCGCGCCGGGCCTGTTCGAGATGCCGCTCCTGGTGGACTGCGATCGCCGCGAACCATGCGCCGAGACGCACACGAATGAGCGGGGTCGCGGCCGATCCCACGCGCACGCGGGACAGCGCGAGGCCGCGCGCGCGCTCGACACGCGCGAGTAGCTCTTCCTGAAGGATCAAGAACGACTGCACCACACCCTCGATCGTGAGATGCGACCGCGGGACGAACGCCCGGGGCGTGCGCATGCGCTGCGTCGGGCGGCCCTTCACGCTCGCGAGCGAGCGGACGAACAGGCGGTCGAACCATCCGTAGTCGATCGGATTTGCGACGCCGGGCGTGACGTTACCCACGCCGCCCGATCGCTCCCGTGTCTTCTCGATGCCCCGATCGAGCCGGGGCAGCATGAGCCCGCCCTGCACGTTCAAATGATCGAGGCACTGTCCGACGGACCACGAACCTGGCTCCGGCTCGCGGATGAACTCGGCGGGAGAGAGTCCGTCGACGAGCGCTTGCGCGCGCACCTGATCCCGGTGGTATGCGCGCGCGCATTCGTCGAGATCGAGCGGCAGCGCAGCCGCGGGTTTCTTCACCGGCGCGGAGCTCTCATCGCGACCCCCCGGATGGACAGACAGCGCGGACGTACGGGAACTCGACCTTTCTCGACTTCCCGTCGACCGTCCCTTCGATCCAGGCCTCGAGCGAGCCGTCGCGCCCGCGGCGATACGCGACACGCTGCGGGAAGTCGTGCGTCGCGTTCTCGAACACGACAAGCGAGTCGGTGAGCGTGATCGACGTGAACGACGCCTGCGATTGACCTGACGGCAGCGAGGTGAACACGAGACGACCGTCCTTCTCCTCGATCCTGAGCTGCTCGTACTCGACCACGCGCTGTTCCGCGAGCGAGACCGTCCGGCTCGAGCCGAGCATGAGTCCCGCCGCCGGCGCCATCCACTGCTCTTCGACGAGACGCTTCGTGGATTCGCGCTTCCAGCAACCGGCGAGCCACTCGAGGCGCGCGAGCGCGGTCGGTGCGGTCGGCGCGGTCGGTGCGGCCGGTGCGGCCGGTGCGGCCGCGGCGCAGACGATCGCAGTCGCGACCCAGGCGGCGATCAATGACCCTCCACGTCCAGCATGCCCGCCTCGATCGCAACCGGGAGCCAGTTCTCCCGTGGCGGCAGCGGACAGATCCACGTCGAATCGTAGGCGCAGTACGGGTTGTAGGCTTTGTTGAAATCGAGCACGAACTTGTGCGTGTCGAGGGAGTCGAGGTGAACGTACCGGCCACCGCCATAGGTCGCGATGCCGCTCGTCGAGTCCGCAAACGCGATGAAGTACTGCTCGGGGTGCTCGAACGGCCGGTAGACGATGAGACGAAGCGTGTCTCCGCGGACGAGGAACGGATAGCTCCCGTACTCGAAGTAAGGCGAAGACTTCCCGCGGTTGTCCGGAAGCTGGATCGCCTTCGGCGGCCGGTAGCGCTCGAGATCCCCGACGAAGCGCCAGGTCGGAGCGTACGGATAGAAGCCAAGCTCCGCGAACGACGCCCGCATCTCCTCCGGGAGCGGCGAATCCGATCCGCGCATGACGTCGTCCCACTGCTGCTTGTGAGTTGCGAACTGGGACTGAAGCATGGAGAGCGTCGCGGGCGGCAGCTCCTCGTTCCGTGCCGGCGGGACGGGACCTCCCTCGTCCTTCTTCGCGCAACCTGGAAGCAGGCCGCCCAACAACAGCAATGTGGCGGCGAGCCGCAGCGACCGCCTCACACCTTCTTCTCCATGAACGCCTTGAGGAAGTCAATCGGCACCGGGAAGATGGTCGTCGAGTTGTTCTCGGTCGCCACCTCGGCGAGCGTCTGCAGGTAGCGGAGCTGAAGTGCCGCCGGCTCCCGGCCGATGATCGCCGCAGCCTCGGCGAGCCTTTGGGCCGCCTGGAACTCGCCCTCGGCGTTGATCACCTTCGCCCGGCGTTCGCGCTCGGCTTCGGCCTGGCGGGCAATCGCGCGCTGCATCTCCTGCGGCAGATCCACGTGCTTCACTTCGACGACACTCACCTTCACGCCCCAGGGATCGGTCTGGTTGTCGATGATCTTCTGCAGATCCTGGTTGATCTTCTCGCGCTCGGAGAGGATCTCGTCGAGCTCGGCCTGACCGCAGATCGAGCGCAACGTGGTCTGCGCGATCTGGCTCGTCGCATACAGGTAGTTCTCGACTTCGACGACGGCGCGCGAGGCGTCGACGACGCGAAAGAAGATGACCGCGTTCACCTTGACCGAGACGTTGTCCCGCGTGATCACGTCCTGGGGCGGAACGTCCATGCTCACGGTTCGCAGGGAGACCTTGACCATCCGGTCCACGACCGGGATCAGGAAGATGAGCCCGGGCCCCTTCGTTCCGATGAGCCGGCCGAGTCGGAACACGACGGCGCGCTCGTACTCGCGCAGCACCTTGACGGCGCTTCCGAGGATGAGCACGAGCAGAATGACGAGCGGCAGCATGAATCCGGTGAAGATCTGTGTCATGGAGCCTTCGCCTCCATCGCGACCGCGGCGGTCGCGTCCCGGGTCTCGAGGGGCATCACGCGTGCGGTGAGCCCCTCGAGACGCACGATCTGAACCGCACTGCCCGCCCGGATGGGCGGTGCCCCCGGAGCCGCAAGCGCGCCCCAGATCTCGCCCCGCACCCGGACCTGTCCGGCCTGGGTCCCGCTGATGTCCGAGATCGCGACTCCCTGTCCGCCCACGAGCCCCTCGGCCCCGGTCACGGGCTTCCGGCGCTGCGCCCTCAAGCCTGCGCCGAGCGCGAACAGGAAGAACGCGGCGACGCCGATGGTCGTGCTCGCGATCACGCCGAGCGAGACCCGAAACGCGGGCCCCGAAGCCGGATTGAAGAGGAGGAGCGAGCCCGCCACGAACGCGAGCACGCCGCCGGATGCGAGAATGCCGTGGCTCTGCACCTTGAGCTCGATCAGGAAGAACACCATCGCGAGCAGGATGAGGAGGAGCCCGCCCAGATTGACGGGCAGCGTCTGGAACGCGATGAGCGCGAGCACGAGGCAGATCGCACCGATCACTCCCGGCAGGATCGATCCCGGATTCGAGAGCTCGAACACGAGCCCGAGCGTCCCGAGATTGAACAGGATGTAAGCCACGGTCGGATCCGCGAGCGTCGAGAGGACGCGGTGACGGAGCGAGGGCTCGATCTGGTGCACGGTGGCGCCGGTGAGTTCGAGCGTGAGCTCGCCCGAGCGGACGCGCACCGTCCGTCCGTCGGCCTTCGCGAGGAGCTCGTGCACGTCCCTTGCGACGAAGTCGACGACGCCGAGCTCGATCGCTTCCTTCTCGGAAGCAGCGACCGCTTCGCGCACCGCACGCACGTTCCATGCGGCGTTCCGGCCGCGCTCCTTCGCGAGCGTTTCGATGAACGCGGCCGCGTCGTTCGTCGCCTTGCTCTTGAGCGTCGAGTCCATCGGCGCGCCCATCGCGACCGGCGAGGCGGCGCCGAGATTCGTGTTCGGGGCCATGGCCGCGACGTGGGAGGCCGTCACGATGAAGAGTCCGGCGGACGCGGCGCGCGAGCCTTCGGGCGCGACCCAGGTGATCACCGGCACGTTGCTCTTGAGGATGGCCTGCACGATCGAGCGCATCGAGGCGTCGAGTCCGCCGGGCGTGTCGAGCTCGATCACGAGCGCGGCACGATCGTTCTTCTCCGCACTCGCGATGGCGTGCGTCACCTGCTCGAGCACGATCGGCGAGATCACTTTGTCGACGCGGATGACGTCGGCGGAAGGCACGGCCGACGCGGCAGACGCGGCCGATGCGGCCGACACGGCCGGCTCGGCGGCGCGAGCGGCGACCGGAACGGCCGGCGCGGCGACGGCGCTCAGCAGGACGGCGAGAAATGGAAGGTTCGGGAAGCGACGATGCATGCGGGCCTCGTGGAGCGCAGCATAGCGCACCCCGCGGCCGCGTGCTACGATGCCTCTACCCTGTGTCACCTCCGACCCCAGTCCTCCCGGAGGGTATCGCCGGAATGGTTCGCTCTTCCGACCCCGTCGCGTCCGAGCGCCCCTTGCGCAAGGGCGCGGACGGACGTCCCACACGCGAAGCGCTCGAGCGTCAGAATTTCGAGCTCACCGCACTGCTCGAGATCGCGCGCGGACTCTTGTCCGCCGGCGATCCCGGACAGGCCGTGGGCCAGTTCCTGCTCTCCTGCGTGGCGGGTGTAGGGGCCGCGAGCGCTGCGGGCCTCCGCTGGGAGGCCGACCGCGGCCGGCTCAGGCTGTGGCGGCACTACGGCTATCAGGAAGCGATCGTCACCGACATCCGTCCGGTGCTCGACCCCGAAGACCTCGTCTTTCTCGAAAGCGCGGAAGCCCGGAGCGGCGTGTCACTCAAGCCGTCGCCCGGAAGCGATCGCTGCCGCGACTTCGTGCGCCGAAACGGCGACTGGCTCGCGCGTCTCGATGCGCAGGCAATTGTCCCGCTCGTCGGTCGCGGCGGCTTCTACGGACTTGCGGTCTGGGGACCACGCCTTCTCGGCGAGGACTACGGCGACGACGAGCTCGATCTTCTCGCGACCGCCGCCCAGCTCTGCACGCAGGCGCTCGAGAACCTCCTCTATCACTCGACGGGAGCCGCGTCCGGTGAGCAGCCGACGTTCGGTCCGGTCGAACCGACCGAAGCTCCGGGCGCGCTCGAGCCCGACGCGGGACCGTCCGCGCATCTCGGCAAACTTTCGCTCTCGGAGCTGCGCCGGCGATTTCCGATCACGCAGGAGATCGTGGGCGAGAGCCCGACGTTCGAGCGCTTCTTCCGCGAAGTCGCGATGGTCGCGCCCGCGCGCTGCCCCGTGCTCATCCTTGGCGAAACCGGAACGGGCAAGGAGCTCGCGGCCCGCGCGATCCATCACCTCTCACCGCGCGCCGAGCGGCCGTTCGAGGTGGTCGACTGCGGCTCGATCCCGCGCGAGCTGATCGAGAGCGAGCTCTTCGGGCACGTGCGCGGCGCCTTCACGGGCGCGACACGCGATCGCCGCGGCGCGTTCGAGCTCGCGAACGGCGGAACGCTGTTCCTCGACGAGATCGGCGAGCTCCCGAACGGCGCACAGACGCGCCTCCTCCGGGTTCTCCAGGAAGGACGCTTCCGCCGCGTCGGCGACGAGCGCGCGATCCAGGTGGACGTGCGCGTGGTCGCCGCCACGAACCGCGACCTTCTGAGCGAGGTCAAGGCCGGCCGATTCCGCGAAGATCTCTACTATCGTCTCAACGTGTTCTGCATCCGTCTGCCGGCGCTGCGCGAGCGGCGCCAGGACATCCCGCTCCTCGTCTCCCACGTCCTGGACCGGCTCGCCGACGATCTCGGCGGCCCGCCGCCGCGGCTTCCGACCGCCGTGCTCCGCCGCCTCGAGGAGTACGCGTTCCCGGGCAACATTCGGGAGCTTCGAAACCTCCTCACCGCCCTCGTGCTGCGCACGCAGGGTCGTGTGCCGACGCTCGAGGATCTCGACAATCTCCTCGAGCATTCGGAGGCGGGGCTCCTCGGGAACGGGTTCGCATCCCAGGGCGCGGGCCGCGAGGCGCGGCCGGCGTCGGGGCCGGGCTCGCGCTATCCGGATGCGCCCGCTCCGGTCGGTGCCGGGACTCCCTATCGCGATCCGGACGATGACGACGGCCCGTCGCCCTCGCGACCGCTCAAGCGCGACGTCGAGACGACCGGCGCCTGGGTGCTCGACCAGCTCCGTCGTTGCGACTTCAACCTGAGCCAGGCCGAGAGAAGCCTCGCGCGCCTCCGCCGCTCACCGGCCGGGCGAGCTGCAGCCCCGGTCGCCGACCGCTCGAGCCTCACGTATTACTTCCAGGGCGAATGCTTCAAGGCTTTCGCGGCCGCCGGCTTCGACCTGAAGCGCGCGGCGCGCGCGATCGCCGTCCTCCCCGACCTCGAGGATCGCGCCCGCGCCCGCCTCGAGGGCTACCTCGAATTCGTGATCGAGATCACGAACGAAGCGAACGATGACAACGACGCGCGGGAACGCTGCCGCGCGCGCCTTCCCAAGCTCCCCGCCCCCTACCTGCCGCACCTCGATGCAGTCGTCGACGCCTGTCGACGCGGAGGCTGGTCCCTCGGCAAGTAACGGTCCCGCTCCCGCGGCCGCCTAAGGCTGGTTCATCGGCGGAGGGGGCGGCGGTGGCGGCGGAGCGTTCCCGTCATTGCATCCGCTGAGATCCTCGAGGAATTCGTCGATCATGATGTAGATGTACGGCGCCTTGTCGCGCAGGAACTTGAAGATCGCACCTCCAAGCCGCGCCCAGGGGTTGTGTGTCTCGATCGAGCTGCCGGCCATTGCCGCGCGCGGGGATGCGGCGAGGCTTCCCGCGGTCACGAGGGCGACGAGAGTAAGAAGGCTCACGAGCTTTCGCATGTGCGTGTCTCCGAAGGGGACCGTGTCTCCGACGGGGAACGTGTCCTCGCGAGGGCGGTGATGCGCCGAAGCGAACGCGCCGTCGAGGAGTGACGGCGCGTCACGTCGGCGAACGGCTCCCGGGCGACCACACGACGGATCGCACCGGGAACCGCACTTCGAATCGCGCGAGCGGCCCATCGCACGATGCCGCGGCCCGGACCCGCTTCCGCGGGAGTCCACGCGGGCTCCGCAAAAGCGCTGAGCAAGGCGAGAACGCCGAGCACCGCGAGCCCGACCACGACGAGCGATCGACGGACGCACGAGAGGCGAATCAACCGCTCGAATCCGCCGGCGGCCAGGGTGGATCCCCGGGAACCCACTGATCGATCACGTCCTCGAGGAACTCGAGCACCCGCTTGAGGGCCCGCCGGATCAACTCGACCGGCACGCGCGGAAGATCCCATCCCTGGATCTCGAACGAGGGTGTCCGGTCCCCGTCGTCTACACCGGCGACCGAAATCGGTGGAGCCGGGAGCCCGAGCGCGATGGCCAGCACGAGTACGAGCGCGAGCTTCAGGGGGCTTCTCCGGGCGCTCATTCCTGCTCGGGAGCGTTGCAGGATCCAGAAGCTGGCGACCCGGGTGCAGGGTCGCCGTGACCGGGACTGCGCGCAGGTTCGATGGCCGGTCCGGCCGCGGGACCGACAGGAACCGGAGCGATCATCGGGGGTCGGGGCGGCGGATTGTGGCGCTTTGCGCTCTCCCAGTATCCGCGCACGAGCTCGCTGATGCCATCGAGGCCGTCGAACATGGCGCGCGTGAGCCAGAGGCCGATGCGCGCGGCATCGTACGGATTGGCGGTGAACGCCGGGAGCGGGACGATCGGATGTGCCGGCGCGGAGCGCGGCACGAGGACGAGTCCGATCGAGAGAAGAACGAACGCGAGAGATCGCATGCGACCTCACGGCGGGAGCGGGCCCGGGGGCTCCCTTGGATCGACTGCGCCGGGGCCGCGCGAATCACGCGGAACGCAAGCCGGGTGCCAGAAGGCAGACAGGCTCGAGTCGGCCACGCCCTGGCAGCGACACGCTCGCGTCCAACGAGTTAGGGACGAATCGTCTTCTGCAGACGCCCGAGACGCGCCGCAACTTCGCCGAACGAGGGACGCACGGCGTCGAGCGCTCGACGAATCGGCGGGTTAGATCAGAGGATTCGCTTCCCGAGGGCAGACAGAAGGAGCTCGACGGCCAGATTGGCCGTCTGGTTGTGCTCGTCGAGCACCGGATTCACTTCCATGAGATCGAAGGCCATGAGGCGGCTCGAATCCGACACCATCTCCATCGCAAGATGGGCCTCGCGATACGTGATGCCGCCGGGCACGGTCGTCCCGGTGCCCGGAGCGAACGACGGATCGATGCAGTCCATGTCGAACGAGACATGAAGTCCGCCCGTTCCGTTGAGCGCGATCGCGAGCGCCTCCTCCATCACGGCCCGCATGCCCCGTTCGTCGATCTGGCGCATCGTGAACACGTGCACGCCAACCTGCTCGATGTTGCGCTTTTCACCCAGGTCGATCGAACGCGGGCCCACGAGCACGGCATTCTTCGGATGCACCTTGGGCTTGAAGCCCGCGATCTCGGTCATGTCCCGGTCGCCGAGCCCGACGGCGATCGCGAGCGCCATGCCGTGGATGTTCCCCGACGGAGTCGTCTCCGGCGTGTTCATGTCGCCGTGCGCGTCGAACCAGATGAGGCCCATCGTCTCGTCGCGCTTCCTGAGATACGCGCCCAGGCCCGACGTCGAGCCGATCGCAACCGAGTGATCCCCGCCCAGGACGACGGGCAGGCACCCGTCGTCGAGCGACTGCTCGACTGCGATCGAAAGCTCGCGGCAGGTCTCGAGGATCGGCGCCTTGTACTTGAGCTTCGAGTCCCCGTGCTCCTGCTGCTCAGGAAGCTTGACGCGCACGTCGCCGAAATCCTCGACCGTGTATCCGAGCGCGCGCAGCCGGCTCCCGAGCTCGGCCACCCGCAGGGCCGAAGGGCCCATGTCCACGCCCCGCCGTCCGGCGCCCAGATCCATCGGGGCGCCGACCAGGCGGATGCGCTTGCTCGCGAGCACGCTCGGTACCGTCGACATAGTTACAAGTCCTTGGCTTGAGTGAAGTTGACGGGGCCCGTCCGGGCCGTCTCAAGGTCGAGTCTAGCCCACGGCCCGGGTGCGCTCAACCTCAGGGAAGGGCCAACATTCCGGGTTGTGCCGCGGGGATTCGAGGCGTAGCGTTTCTGTCGCTTCCGATGGCCCCGTTCGGCAAGCGCCGATGGGGCAAATGCCCGGGCGTGAAGACCCGGGCAAAGCGGGCCGATCCCGCCGGCGGTCACGCCGACGAGATCCCCCGCAAACCAAGGCCCGCCGCGGATCCGCCGCGGCGGGCTCGTTTTTTTTCCATTCCCTGACAGCATCGCGCGCGCCGTCGTTGCCAACGCCGTTGTGCATCACGCAAAGTCGTGCGCGCAGTGACATCCCCCAAGTTCGCCGCTCGCGCCCACGTTCTCGCCCGCGCGACACGTCCTAAGAGATGCGATTCCCGCGGGCCGGGGAGTTCCGATCCATGATGCATCCCGACGGAATGCACTTTCATCACGGTCCCAGGGAGATCGACACCGGCGTCACACGCCGGGATTTCCTGCGCGGCAGTCTGGCCCTGGGCGCCGGCATCGTCGTGTCCCGCCTCGCGCTCGACGCGTGGGAACCGGTGCTTGCACAGGCGGCGGAATCCCAGCTCCCGCCGGTCACGTCGTTCCTCAAGCAGGATCAGGTCCAGGAGCTGCTCAAGATCGCGCTCTCGAAGGGCGCCGAGTTCGCGGAAGTGTACGGCGAGTACACGATCAACACCGCGTTCGTCCTCGACGAGAACGAGCTTCGCCAGGCGCAGTACGGAATTCTCTCCGGCGTCGGCGTGCGCGTGCTGTCGGGCGAGGTGACCGGTTACGCGTACGCGGACGATTACGAGATGGCGAGTCTCCGCGAAGCCGCGCGCGTCGCGGCCTCGGCAGCAGCGTCCGGAGCAGCCGGAAAGCCCAAGGCGTTCGCCGTCTCGCCCGCGAAGTCGCCGTTCGTGCTTCAGCGCCCGGCTCCGCTCTTCACGACCGAGATCGGGAAGATCGAGCGTTGCCAGCGCGCGAACCAGGCCGCGCGCGCGAAGGACCCGCGCATCAAGCAGGTTCAGGTGACGATGGCGGACACCGCGAAGGCGATCCTGGTCGCAAACTCCGAAGGCCTCTGGGCCGAGGACCGGCAATTCATCTCGAGCCTCGTGTGCGTCCCGACCGCGATCGACGGCACGAACCGCCAGACCGGCATCTCGATCGGCGGCGGCGCGGTCGAGCTCGACTACTTCGAGACGAATACGCCCGAGATGATCGCGAACGACGCCGCGGACACGGCGATCGCGCTCCTCGGAGCCGTGGACGCGAAGGCCGGCAGCTATCCCGTCATCATCAACAAGGGCTGGGGCGGCGTGCTCGTCCACGAGTGCTTCGGGCATTCGCTCGAGGGCGACGGCATCCGCAAGAAGACCTCGATCCGCGAGAAGCAGTTCGGCCAGAAGGTGTGCGCCGACATCGTGGACATCTACGACGACTCGACGGTTCCGAACTGCCGCGGCTCGTTCAAGGTGGACGACGAGGGAACGCCCTCCCAGAAGTCGCACGTGGTCGAGAAGGGCATCCTCAAGGGCTACCTGTGGGACCGCCTCAACGCCAAGCTCACCGGCAACGTGAGCAGCGGGAACGGGCGGCGGAACAGCTACCGCGACTACCCGATCCCGCGCATGACGAACACGTACATTGGGGGCGGAACGAGCGATCCGCAGGCTCTCCTCGGATCGGTCAAGAACGGGCTCTTCTGCAAGTCGCTCGGCGGCGGCTCCGTGAATCCGGCGGACGGCAACTTCTCGTTCGTCGTCCAGGAGGCGTACCTGATCGAAGGCGGAAAGATCACGAGCGCGGTCAAGGGTGCGACCCTCACCGGGAACGCCGCCGACGCGATGCTGCGCGTCGAAGGCCTCGGAAACGATCTCAAGATCGACACCACGCGCGGCACGTGCGGCAAGGACGGGCAATTCAAGCCCGTCGGCGTCGGCCAGCCGACCGTCCTCTTCTCCGAGATGACTGTGGGAGGGACCCGTGCCTGACACTTCGAAATCCCAGGTCCCGCTCAAGCAGGCGGCCGAGATGGCCGTGTCGTTTGCCACGAAGGCGGGTGCGGCCGAGGCGGACGCGCTCATCGAGTCGGGAAGCCAGTACACGGTCAACGTGCACGGCGGAGGCATCGAGCAATTGAAGCAGGCGCAGACGCGCGGGCTCGGGCTGCGCGTGTTCGTGGATCACAAGCTCGGCTTCGTCTACACGTCCGATCTCAGGCCCGATGCGCTCAAGGACATCGCGGAGAAGGCCGTGGCGCTCGCGAAGAAGAGCCAGCCCGACGAGTTCGCCGGGCTCCCCGGCCAACCGCCCGGCATGCTCGCGAACGCGGACGCGCTCGAGTTGTTCGATCCCGCGGTCGATTCGCTCTCGCCCGAGAAGAAGATCGCGATGGCGAAGGACCTCGAGAAGGCCGCGCTCGCGTACGACAAGCGGATCACGCGCTGCGACGGCTGTTCGCTTCAGACCGGGATCGGCGAGACGTTCTTCGCGAGCTCGGCCGGAGCGCCGATCTCCTACCGCGCGACCTTCATCGGCATGTTCGTCAATCCCCTGGCCGATGACGGCGCACGCCAGCAGTCCGGCAACTACGGCGAGTTTCAGCGCCGGATCGGGCTCCTCGGGAGCCCCGAGTCGATTGCGAAGGAAGCCGGACGTCGGGCCGTCGAGCGCATCGGAGCGCGCGGCGTGCCGACACAGAAGGTGCCCGTCGTCCTGCACCCGGACATCGCGGGCAACTGGTTCCAGAACATGTTCAATGCGTTCTCGGGCGAGCAGGCGTTCAAGAAGATCAGCTACCTGACCGAGAAGGTCGGCCAGCCGATCGCCTCCGAGCTCGTCACGATCGTCGACGACGGCACGATGAAAGCCGGCGTCGGCACCGCACCGTTCGACGGCGACGGCCTTCCCACACAGAAGAACCTCCTGGTCGACAAGGGCGTGATGAAGATGTTCGCCTACAACGCGTACTGGGGCCGGAAGGCGAAGGTGAAGAGCACCGGGAACGCGGGGCGCGGCTACCAGAACACGCCGCAGATCGGCAGCAAGAACCTGTATCTCGCGGCCGGAACGTCGAAGCTCGCGGACATCTTCAAGTCCGTCGAGCGCGGCTTCTACATGGTCGACCAGGGCGCGTTCGGCTACAACCAGACGACCGGCGCGTATTCGTATCAGGCCGCCGGATTCTGGATCGAGAACGGCGCGAAGGCGTTTCCCGTGCAGGAGATCACGGTCGCCTCGACGACGCTCGAGATGCTCAAGAACATCGTCATGGTGGGTGACGACCTCGTGTTCAACGGCAACGTGAACTCGCCGACGATCAAGATCGCCGAGATGACGGTGTCGGGTCGGGAGAGCGCGGGCTAGGGGCACACGCGGACGAAATGACTCGGGCGCCTTCTCCGGCGGACGATTTGCCGGAACGGGCGCCCGCTTCTTTTTGTCCGCTTCTCAGTTGTAGTGCTTGAGGCGCGGCCACGCACCCCGGAGATCGACACGCGGCTTCCGCGCAATCGAGACATCGAGCCCGCGCTCGTAGGGCATCGACCACCGGGATTGGGTCTGGCCGACGATCTCGATGTCCTCGAAGAGCTCCGCGTTGTCCTCACGGTCTCCGCCGATGATGATGAGCACGTCACATTCGCCCTCGCCGGGGCCCCACAGCCAGTAGCTGTTGTGACCGCTCAACGCGTGCGGCAGCCCGAGCCGTCGGCCGAGCACGTCGATCGCTCCCGCCTCCCCGTAGTTCTGGCCGAAGATCCGGCAGCGAACCTGCTCCTCGGGCGTGAGGCGCCGGTACGCTTCGGCCACGAGTGCCGTCATCTCCTCCCAGCCGAACATGTCCGCGAAGTGCTGCGGGAGCGCGCCCATTTCGTGACGCTCCTCCGTCCGCGGAGCGAGCCCAAGAGCCGCCTGGTAGCGCACGTAGGTCTCGGCCGGAAGGAGCGGGAGCGCGAGCGGCGCGCTCAGAACGCCACCGGCGACGACGAGCACGACCGCCATCGCACGCAGCACGACGCGCGCGTGCGTGCGCGTCCAGCGCTCGATCGCGATACCACCGAGCGCGAGCAGGCCGCAGTAGGCGGGAGCCAGGTACGAGGCCCGCGCGCTCCCGGCCACGAGCAGGAGCGCGAGAACGGCGAGATAGAGCCCGACGAGAATGCGCCCCTTGCCCGAGTCGCGCGAGAACGCGCCATACAGGATGCCTGCAATCCAGACGGGCACTGCGCCGACGTTCATGTAGAGGATCTGGTCCCCCAGGAATCCGATCACCGTCGGCCGGACCATCTTATGGGAAGCGGCGTTTCGCATGAACTCGAGCGTCGGCCAGCCGTGGCCGATCTGCCAGACGACGTGCGGCAGGAAGAAGAGCCCCGCAAGGCCGATCGCAACCCACGGCCAGGGCCCGCGCAGGACGCGTCGGTAGGGCGTGAGGAGGAGGCCGGCCCCGAGGCCCCCGAGAAACCAGATCATGCTGATCTTGTTGAGAAGGCCGAGACCGCACACGATCCCGAGGAGGATCCACTCGCGTTTCCGATCCGCGGCGAGGGCGCGCAGGACGAGCCACGTCGCGAGGGGCCAGAACAGGAGCTCGAACGCGTTCATCGAGTAGTAGCGGCCCGTGCCCAGGAAGACCGGTGAGAGGACCGCGGCCAGGGCGGCGAGCCCCAGCGCGAAGCCCCTCCCGCCCAGCTCGCGCGCGATCAGGCCCGTGAAAACGACCGTTGCGACGCCCGCGAGGGCGGGAACGATCCGAAGTGCCGGAAGCGAGTCTCCGAGGAGCGCGCGCACGACCGCGAGCACCGCGATTGAAAATGGCGGGTGGTCGACGTAGCCCCAGTCCAGATGCTCGGTGCTCGCTAGGTAGTAGAGCTCGTCGCGGAAGTACCCGTACTGCCCGATCGCGGCCAGGTGGAGAAGGAGCTTCGCGGCCACGAGCGCGACCAGCACACCAATCGCGACTCTGGGAGTCTTGTGGTTTGCCGAATCAGGAGGGCGCTGGTTCATTCGTCCCTCGAAGTGGTTGGGAGGGCTCTACGCCGCGGGTGGAGACGCAGGCGGCGGGATCGCCGGCGGTGGAATCGCCGGAGTCACGTCCGCGGGCCGGGCCGCGGTGGCGGGCGCGGGCTTCGGCTTCCGCACGTGCGCCGCCGCCTCGAGATAGCGCCAGCGCACCTGACCGTTCAACTCGCCCCCGATCATGAACGCAAGGGCCGTGAGATAGAGCCACGTCATGAGCACCAGAAACGCGCCGAGGATCCCGTAGAGCTTGTCCATGCGGCCGTAGAGCGAGAGGTAGCGATCGAACCCGTAGCCGATCGCGACCCACAGGAGCCCGAACAGGATCGCCCCCGGCACCGTCCAGCGCCAGTCGACGCGCGGGAGCGCCGGCGCGATCGAGTAGAGCGCCACGCCGACGCTCGTCGCAACCAGGAAGTACGCAGGCCAGCGCGCCCAGCCGAAGAGCCCGGGCAGGTCGACCGGCGTGGGCCAGCTCGCGATCCAGTTCTTCACCAGCGAGGATCCGACGAGCAGGATCTCGAACGCCGTGATGAGTCCGAATCCGACTGCGACCACGAGCACGATCGCAAGGAGCCTCCGGTACCAGAACGGACGGTACTCGGTGACGCGATACGCCCGGTTCAGCCCGCCCATGATGACGTCGAATCCGTTCGACGCGACCCACGTCACGCCGACGAGTCCGAGTCCGAGCACGGGGGCGGTCCCCCGCGAGAGGGCCGCACGCATCGAGGCGAGCGTCGCTTCGACGAGATCGCGCGTGTCACCGGGAGTTGCGCTTTCAATCAGGAGTCCGAGCGTCGAGAGAAATCCGGGGTTCGCTCCCAGGGCCGTGAGAAGCCCGATCAGAACGAACATGCCGGGGAACAGCGCGTAAATCCAGTGATACGCGATCTGGGTCGCGAGCCCGTGGCAGTCGTGCTCGAAGATGCCCTTCACCGTTCCCGCGAGCGATTTCCGGAGGAGGGTCATCGGAGAGCGCTCCCCGGGCCGGTCAGAGCGGAGCGGGCAGGTAGTCGGACGCGGCGGCGCGCGAGCGCGCGATCGAACTTCCGGCGTCCTTCGCCGCGCTCAGCACCTCGGCGCGCACGCTCTCGACCCGCCAGGAGCGCGTGGGCTCCTGCGCGATCTCGGTGAAGATCTGACGGGCGGCCGGCGCCTCCCCGATCGACAGCAGCGATTCCGCAAGCAGGGACGCTCCGATCAGGTCGTGCGGCGAGGTCTTCCGCACGTTCTCGAGTGCGGAGATCGTGCGCAGCGTGTCCCCCGCCGCCCATAGCGCCTCGGCGTACGTGCGGACGAGGATCGGATCGCCTCCGGACGCCTCGCTTCCCGCGCGTGCGGCGAGCACGGGAAGACCGGGAGCACCGCGGTTCACGCGGATCGTGCGCGAGAGCCAGTAGAGCGCGGCCGGACGCCGGAGCGGATCGCCCGCCGCCTGGTACAGCTTGTCGCCGGCGAGCGAGAACTCTCCGCGCTCGATCAGTTGCTCGGCCGCTTCGAGCTCGGGCGAGGACCAGGCCGGTAGCGGCGATCCTCCGGCGCGCGTCGCGGATGCGAGGCCGGCCGCCGGATTGAGCCTTCGCGCTTCGTCGAACGCGAGGCGCGCCTGCGCGGTGTCCCCCTCCTCACGATGAATGCGGCTTGCGAGGAGCGGCACGAGGTAGTTCGTCGGATCCACGCGGCGCAGCGTCCGGAGCATGGTCCACGCGCGGGCGGTGTCACCGGCGGCGAGCCGCTCGAGCGTGATGTTGTAGCCCGCGTCGAACGACAGCGAATCGCGGCGGGACGCGCGCTGGAAGAAGACGAGCGCCGAGTCGCGGTTCCCGAGCGCGCGCTGCACCAGGCCCATCTCGACCGCCCACACGGGCTGATCGGGATCCTGGGCGAGCAGGTAGTGGAGCGCTTCCGCCGCCTCCCGGTCTCGCCCGAGTCCGCGCAACGCCTGCGCCATGTGCTGACGCGCGCTCAGATCGTTCGGCACCTGGTAGAGGTGAAGCTTGAGCCCCTCGTACGCGCCGTTGTAATCGCCGCGCGAGAGCATGAGGCCGAGGCTCGTGGACCACCACAGGTACGACCGGCTCTGATCCTGCTCGACGGCCCGCGCGCGCTCGATCGCCTTGTCGGCCTCCCCGAGCTCGGCGCGCGTCCAGTGGTAGACGCACTTCGTGTACCACGCGGTCCCGAACAGCGAGTCGGCCGCGAGCGCGTACTCGAGCGACTTCTTGCCCTCCTCTTCGAGTCCGAGCTGGAGGAACGAGACCTGGGCGAGGCGGTTCCAGATCGGCGCCTGGTCGGGAGCGAGCACGGCCGCGTGCTCGTAGGCCTGGAACGCCGCGCGAAACCGGCGCTGGCGCATGTAGATCCCGCCGAGAACGTCGAACACCTCGGCCGAGAGCGAATCCTTCTGGATGGCGGCGAGCCCGGCCTGATAAGCGCCGGACAGGTTGTTCTGGCGCAGCCGGCTCTTCACGCGATTGAGCTCGACCTGGGCCGCATCGTTCGCCTTGAAATGAGCGCCCGGAATCTCCGAGCGCAGGACGACCGCCCGTGCAGGCGGAGAGAAGAACGTGAGTGCGAGCGCGACGAGCAAGGCGAAACCGGCCAGAAGGGTGCGGCGGCTCGTGATCATGGATTCCTTTATCGAAGGAGGAGCGGGCGGATGTCCGCCCGGAGGAGGTTCACCGCACCTCCCGCCTGAAATGCAATCCGGCGGCCGTCGGGCGACCAATCGCCGTGCTGGTCGGAAGAGAGTGGGTTCTCGACCAGCGGCCGGGCTTCGCCGGTCGCGAGATCGAGGAGCCACAGGTCGGCATCGCCGCGGCGCACGCGGGTGAAGAGCACGTGGGAACCGTCCGGAGAGACGGCCGGCTGCGCATCCCACGATCCGGGGACGTCGTCGCTCGTGAGCGCGACGGGAGCACCCGGTCCGCCGTCGAGAGAGGCGCGCCAGAGCGAGGGACGTCCCTCCCGAAGCGACGCATAGACGAGCGCGCCGCCGTCCGGCGTGAACGCGGGCGCGTGGGCGCCGCCGGGCGCCCCGATCGTCACGGCGCGGAGCCGGCGCGCGACGCCCTCCATCAGATAGAGATCGAACCCGGTCCCGAGGTCCGCGGAGAACGCGAGCGCGCGGCCATCCGGCGACCAGCGCGGCTCACCCTTCGCTCCCGCCCCGTGCGTGACCGTTTCGAGATCCGCCCCGGTGGCATCCGTGAGCGCGAGGTTCGTCCCGCCCTGCTCGCGGTCGGTGACGTAGATGATCTGGCCGCTCGCCCTGGACCAGTTCGGCATCCGGTCTTCGGCCGGAAAGCGCGTCACCTGCTTGGCCGGCCCGGTGGCGGCTTCTCCCTTCGCGTCCATGATCCATAAGTCATCGTTCCCGGAGCGGGTCGAAACGAACAGAACATGAAACCCGTCTCCAGACCAGGACGGCTCGCGATCATCGAACAGCGAGGAGCTCAGCGTGTCGGTTCGCGCGCCGTCGAGGTCACGCGCGACCACGACCCACGGACTCTGGCGGTCGAACCAGAGCGTCTTCCCCTTCGGATCCCAGGCCGGCCGTCGCGCCTGCTGGAACGCCGCCGTGACGGGCCGCCAGGGCGCGAGAACGGGCGCGGGGAAGGGCTTGTCGTCCGCGCGGTAGGAAGTCCCGCGCGACTTGTCGATGCGCGCGATCCAGAGATTCGAGTAGCCTGTCGAATCCGAAGCAAACGCGAGCCACTTCCCGTCGGGCGAGAACGCGGGATCGGATTCGCGCGCCGCTCCCGCCGTGAGCTGGATCGGAACGCCGCCCTTCGCAGGCACCCACCACAGGTCGCCCTGCCAGACGTACGCGATGCCTTTGCCGTCGGGGCTGTAGGCCGGACGCGCGAGCGGGAACGGAGGCAGCGCCTTGACGAGGGTCGTGCGCGCGAAGTCGGCCACGCGAATCTCGACGAGCTCCCAGCTCGAGTCGCTCTTCGCGACGCCGGCGACACGGTCGCCATCCGGCGCATACACGGCGTCCCGGATCAGCACGTCGAGCGGGCGCGGATCGCCGCCCGCGGCGTCGACCACGAACGCGCGCTCATCCGATCCGTCAGGGGTGGTGCGGGTGAAGAGGATCCGCTTGCCGTCCGACGTCCAGGTCGGCCGCGAGACGTTGCCCGGGCCGACTGCGATCGCCCGCGGCTCGCCGGTGGGAAGTGCGCGCACGAACAGCGCGCGCGTCCCGTCCCCGCGCTCACTCACGAAGCAGAGCGACTTCCCGTTCGGTGCGATCGCGACGTCGCCGTCCCACGCGGCGTCCTGCGTCGCCTCCGTGAGCGCGGGCAGCGTCCCCGGCTCGTAGCGGCCGCAACCCGTCGCGAACAGAACGAGCGCCGAGAAGCTCCCGAACAAAAATGCGAAAGCCCGCCCTCGGCTGGCGGGCTCGCTCGGGATCCGATGGGTGATGCGTGACACGCGGCTCAGGTCTTGAAAGACTTGCCGCAACCGCATCCGCCACCGGTGGCGTTCGGGTTCTTGATCGAGAAACCCTCGGAGCCGAGATCCTCCTTGAAGTCGATCTCGGAGCCGTTGAGGAGCGGGAGGCTGTCTCCGTCCACGAGGAGCTTCACGTCCCCGTGGCTGAACACCTGGTCGCCTTCGGCCGGGTCGTCGAACACCATGTCGTACTGGTAGCCCGAGCAGCCGCCGGGAACGACGCGGATCCGGAGACCCTTGTCCTCCGCACCTTCCGCCACGAGGATCTCGCGCAGCTTGAGCGCGGCGGTATCTGAGAGCGTGACCATCCGTCTTCCACCTTTCGAGAGTCGGGGGATTGCAGGCCGCTTCGAGCGGCCTCACACACGGCAAGCATAAGGGCCGGGCGGAAGCACTGTCAAATCCGCCCGGCCCTCGACGCCAGGGCCTCTAATTCACGACCGTCACGCGGGTCACAGCCTTTACACCCGGGAATTCGAGGCGTGCGAGGAAGAGCCCGCTGCTCACGCGGCGCCCCGCGTCGTCGCGACCGTCCCACTCGACGCCCGTCGCGGCGAGCGGCGCTTCGAGACTCCGGACCTGCCGCCCCGCGACCGTGAACAGCGTGATGCGGCCTGCCGCCGGAAGCGGAAGCCCGAACGCAAGGAGAGAGGTTCCATCCGTGACCGCAGGCTGCGCGCGGAAGCGAAGCGTTCCGCCGGCGAGCGCGGCGGTTCCGTCGCCCGCGCCGCCCGCACCGTCGCGCGGCTCGAGCACGAAGCCTCGCATCCCGCCCTCGTGAATGCCCCAGCCTACGATCTGTCCCGCATCGTTGATCCCGCGCGCTTCCCAGAACTCCCATCCCTCGGCGTTCGCGACCAGGCTCTTGAGCTCGACTGGCTCTTCTCCCGCGAGGGCGACGAACGCGCGGCATCCGCCCCACGAGCCGACGACGTCGCCGTGCGCGTTCACCCCGTAGGCGCGGCCCCCCTGAGCCCCGATCCGCTCGACCTTTCCGTTCGCGTAGCGCACGGGCTGGAACTGGTGGGAGCCGTCCTCCGACGCGCCGACCACGAGTCCCGCCGCGTTCACCGCATAAGCGTGGCTGTGCCGGCCGCCGGGAAGCGTGCCCAAGTCCTCGAGACGTCCGCTCGCCTCGCTCCAGGCGAAGGCGTGCGACGCGGCATCGCCCTGGATCCCGGCGTCCCCGACCACGAGACCGGCGTCGTTCACGGCGAACGCGCGGCTGTGCGTGCCGCCCAGCGTACCGAGATCGATCGTCTCGCCCGACGGGCTCCTCTGGAACGCGCGCTCGCTCGTCTCCTCCGCGACGGTCGTGCCGACGACGACTCCGCGTGCGTTGATCCCGCGGGCGCCACCCGAGGTTGCGCCGAGGTCGTCACTGAAGCGCTCCCCCCCGCGAACCGCGTGCAGGCGGAATTCCGAGTCCTTTGCCCAGCCTGCAAGCGTGCCGCTCGAGTTGAGGGCGTAAGCGAATGATTCGCCCTCGGCGCGCAGCGGCGTCATCCACTGGAACTTCCCCGCGCTCCATCGAAACCCGATCGCGGAGCCGTCCTCCCCGATCGCCCCGAAGAGCGTCCCGGCCACCTGACCCGCGTCGTTGATCGCGTAGGCCTGCGTGTCGCCGCGTTCGGAGGCGATCGGAACGAGCGTGTAGCGCGGTGCGTTGGCGGGTGCGGCAGCGGGTGCGGCAGCGGGTGCGGCAGCGGGCGCGGCACCTGCGGCGGCGAGTGCGGGTGAAGCAAAGGTCGCCCCGGCGAGAAGAGCAGCTGCGGCCACGGAGGGCAGAGCGGGAAGGTTCGGCATGGCGCAATCTCCGGTTGAGGGGTTTCGAATGAGGCCCGAGCATACGCCCGTCCGGGGGGACGTCAAAGCAGCGAGCGGAGCGCCTGTGGTATCCTCTTGTCGCAAACCCCCATGGACCTGTCCCTGATCCTCGTCTACTACAAGGCCCGTGAACACCTGAGGGCCTGCCTGCCCTCCCTGCCCGCGGCGTGCGCGGGACTCTCGTACGAGGTGATCGTGGTCGACAACGCCTCGGCGGACGGTGTGGCGGCCGAAATGAGACGGGAATTCCCTCACGTCCGCTGGATCGAGAATTCCGAAAACGTGGGGTTCGCTCGCGGCGTGAACCGCGGGCTCGCAGTCGCGGGCGGCCGCGCCATCGCGCTCCTCAATCCGGACACGATCGTGGAGCCCGGAGCCTTCTCCACGCTCGTGCGTCATCTCGACCAGCACCCGGCGACGGGCGCCGTCGGGCCCAAGATCCTCGACCCGGATGGCTCGATTCAGCTCTCCTGCCGGCGGTTTCCCACGCACTGGACGGGACTCTTCAACCGCTACTCGCTCCTCACCCGGCTCTTTCCGAACAACCCGTGGAGCCGCGCCTATCTCATGCTCGATTTCGATCACGCCTCGACACGGGCTGTCGACTGGATCTCGGGCGCGTGCCTCGTGACCCGGCGCGACGTGGTCGAACGCGTCGGACCGATGGACGAGGCGTTCTTCCTCTTCAACGAGGACGTGGACTGGTGCCGCCGCATGCACGATGCGGGCTACGACGTCGTCTATCTTCCGGAAGCGCGCTGCATGCACGCGATCGGCGCGTCGAAGGGCGCGATTCCGCTGTGGCTCATCTGGCGGCGACACCAGGGCATGCGCCACTATTTCCGTAAGCACCACAAGGGACCGTGGCCGGTCATGCTGCTCACGGATCTCGGGATCCTCCTTCGCTGCGCCGCCCAGGTCGCGCTCAATCCCCTGCGCGCGCTCGGAGGTCCCGCTTGACGCCGGGCTGGCTCGGCGTGCTCGCCCTCACCGCCGCTGCGTTCGTGGTCGCGATTGCGTTCACGCCGGCCGTCATGCGGGCGGCGCAGCGTTTCGGCTTCGTCGATCATCCGGGCGAACGCAAGGTCCATCGCGAGCCGATGCCTACCGGCGGCGGTTTCGCAGTCGCGGGCGCGTTCTTTGCCGTCCTGTGGATCTCGACGTTGTTCCCGGGAGCCCCGCCGATGCGCGCGGTCATCGGGCTCACGGTCGTCGGCGTCCTCGCTCTCCTCCTCGGATATTTCGACGACCGCTTCCGGCTTCCGGCGTGGTTCAAGCTCATCGTCCAGGCGGGCTGCGGAGTCTTGCTGCACCAGTTCGGCTTTGGCGTCGACAAGCTCTCGAACCCGTTCGCGGGCGATCGAGCGGCGATCGAGCTCCAGGGCCTCGGAATCCTGGTCGACGTCATCTGGGTGCTCGCGATCACGAACGCGATCAATCTGATCGACGGTCTCGACGGCCTGGCCACGGGCGTGGTCGCGATCGCGACGGGGGCGCTGGTCGCGGTCGCGACCATCCATCAAGACGCCTCGGTGATCTGGGTGGGAGCGATCCTGGTCGGTGCGTGCCTCGGGTTCCTGCGCTACAACTTCCCGCCCGCGCGCATGTTCCTCGGCGACACGGGGAGCCAGTTCCTCGGCATGATGATGGCGGCGCTCGCGCTGCTCGAGAACAACAAGGGCACGGCCGCGATCACGCTCCTCCTTCCGATCGTCGCGATGGGCCTGCCGCTCCTCGATTCAGGGCTCGCGTTCGTCCGGCGGCTCGGTCGGGGCGGCCGGATCTTCCGCGCCGACCAGGAGCACCTGCACCACAGGCTCCTCCACCTCGGGCTCACGCAGCGCCAGGTCGTCACGCTCATGTACTACGCGTGCGCGTACCTCGGGATCACGGCCTACATGCTGTCGTTCCTGCCGCGGCGGGCGGTGCTGCTCGTCCTCGTCCTCCTCACCATGGGCCTCGTGCTCGCGCTCGAGACGCTCGAGTTCATCGATCGCCGATCCCGTCGCTAGCTTTTGCTTTTGCGCGGTCGCGCGGAGCGTTCTTCGGTCGCGCGGGGCGTCTTTGGTCGGGGCCCGGTGCGCGATCGCGCCGAACTTTTTTGGCGCGCTATGAGAGATTTTTCTTGACGCTCTTTCAGCGTCGGAGCGGTTGTCGCTCCCGGGTCTCTCAAAGGACACGCGCGAGCGTGCTCAGGATCGCTCGACTCGCGAGATCCGGCGGAGGTCCGGCGCAGCGCTCATGAGGCTCTGAACGACGCTCGTTGCGCGGCTGTCCGGGCGTGTCCGCCGCTCGTGATAGAAATGAATCGAGTCCCCGCTCGAAGGTGCGCCCCCGGTGGAGTCGTTGCCATGCGTGCCTACGCCCTGACTCACCTCAGCGATGAAGTCCTGCTTCGCAATCTGAACGAGCTCGTTGCGCGGGACCGCCTGACGACGACGGAGCTCCTCGCCTGCCTGGCCGAGGTCGATGCCCGCAGGCTCTACGTCCCCGCGGGCTACACGTCGATGCACGCCTTTTGCGTCGACGGCCTTCACCTGTCCGATGACGCAGCCTTCAAGCGGATCCAGGCCGCGCGGGCGGCGCGGCAGTTTCCGGCCCTCTTCGGAGCGCTGGCCGAGGGGCGGCTTCACCTCACGGCCGTGCGCCTCCTCGCGCCCCATCTCACCGAGGAGAACGCGGACGAGCTGATTCGGGCCGCGTCGCACCGGCGTAAGGGCGAGATCGAAGAGTTCCTCGCCCGGCGTTTCCCCCTGCCCGAGGGGCAGTCGATGGTCCAGACGCTCCGCGCGCTTCCCTCGGTTCGGGCGTTACCGAAGGTGGAACTTGCCCCGGGGCAAGTTGCCGCTGCGGTGCGAGGTCTCCTGGGCGAGGTTGCCCCGGGGCAAGTTGAGTCTCGTGAGCCGCAGCCGGCCGGTGAACTTGCCCCGGGGCAAGTTGGAACGGCGGTCGGAGGGCCTGCCTCCGCCCCGACGACGGCTCCGGCGCGCTACCTGCTTCGGCTCGCCATTGGAAAGACCACCCACGACCGGCTGCGGTACGCGCAGGAGTTGCTCAGCCATTCGGTGCCCTCGGGGGACATCGAGGCCGTTCTGGATCGCGCGCTCGAGGCCCTCATTCGTCAGCTCGAGTCCCGAAAGTTCGCGGCCACGAAGGAGGTGAAGCCAAAGCGTCGTGCGAACACGAAGCCCACGACGTCGGACAAGAGCCTGGGGGCGGTACCCATGCGGCGGGAGTCGGCTCGTGACCGGTACGTCCCGGCACGCGTCAAGCGTGGGGTCTGGAAGCGCGATCAGGGTCGGTGCACGTTCGTGGGTGAGAGCGGACATCGCTGTGAGGCGCGAAGCTTCCTCGAATTCGATCACATTGAGCCGCTGGCCCGAGGCGGAAGCGCGACCCGGGAGGGAACGCGACTCCGATGCCGGGCTCACAATCAGTTTGAAGCCGAGCGAGTGTTCGGCACCGGGTTCATGGCCCACAAACGAGAGCAGGCTCGAGCGGGCACCTAGCACGACGAGTACGACGAGGCGTGCCCGCACACCGGAGCGCGCGGAGCTTCCTCTGCTGCGGCTAGCGGAAGCGGCCCGGCCCCCCGCCTTGCGCGAACAGCGGCAGCTGCACCGAGGATCCCGTGTTCCACGCGGGGCACATCGGCTGGAATTCGCACCAGTTGCAGAGCGGAGTGATCCGCGGCGGAAAATCGTCCGCCTGGGCCGCGCGCTGGATGCGCGCGATGAGCCCGAGCACGTTGAGTTTCAACTCGCGCAACTGGTCCGGTGTGCGGATCGAGAAGAGCATCCGGTCGTGGGCCAGGTAGTGCCACACGAGCTTGATCGAGTGCACATCGGGCAGCTGGAGCGTGACGCCCAACTGATAGAGCGCGAGCTGGCGATCGCGGTCGATCTCGTTCTGCGACGGCAGGCGGCGCGAGGTCTTGTAGTCGTGGATCTCGTAGTTCCCGCCGCCCAGATCCACGAGCCGGTCCACATAGCCGGTCAGGTGGACGTCGTTCTCCGGATCGAGCGGATAGGTGACGAGCATTTCCGCGCCCAGCGTGCGGCCGCGGTTGAACGGGTCGTGGCGCCGATAGTAGAGCTCGAGGCACCGCTCGGCGATGCGGCGATAGCCCGCGACCGTCTCTCCCGCCCGCACGACGTGGACGGCGCCGGACCACTCCCGTCCCCAGGCCTCCCGAAAGTGATCGAGGATTTCGGCCTGCGTGGGCTTGTAGCCCATCTCGATCGACTGATAGAGGAATTCGAGCGTCTCGTGGACGCGCTTCCCGAGGAACGACTCGATGCTCTCCCGTGGCGGGACTTCGACCTGATCCACGTACCGGAGACGGTATTGGAGCGGGCAGTTCTCGTAGGCATTGAGTCGGGAGTTCGAAAACGTCGCCATCGAGGAGCAAGTATAGTCCGCTCCTCGGACGCTCTGCTAGTGTGCCCGCATGTCTCGCGCGCGACTTGCTGTCGCTTTCGCCGCGGTCGTCGCTCTGACCTCGCTCGCGCTCGTCGTCGGTTGCGGGGGCAATGACCGTTCGCGTGATCGCGCATCCGGGCGCGGCGGCGCGGCGCGTGAGACGCCGGCAGGAGAGACGCCGGCGGGAACGGCAGGGGGGACGGGGACGCCCCAGGGCGCCGGGCCGGCCGATACGTCGCGCGAGGGGCGCACGTTCGTCGCGACCTACGACGACGGTCCCGTGGATCGCCTCCGGATCGTGCGCGACACCGCGGGCGGCCTCGTGGTCGAAGGGGCCACCGGCTTTCCGGATGGCACCGCGGTTCTGATCTCGCTGCTCCGTCCCACAGCCGGCGGGCGCACCGAAACCGTGGCGGCCACGCGCGCCCTGGTCGAGCTCGGGCGTTTCCAGGGCGAGCCCCTGCTCGCGGCGAGCGGACCGGTCCCGGAAGGCCCGGTCACGATTCGCGTGCTCGTGTCCTTCGCCCCGGGTCGCCAGTCGGACGCCGTCCTTCAGGCGACGGCGCGCGGGCGGCGATTCGGCGGCGCCGGAATGCGCGACACTCCCGACGGCCATGCCGTGTACGAGAGCACCGTGGAGGCGAACCTGTGAAGAAGCGCCGGAGTGAGCACCGGAGTGACCGCCAGGGCGAGCGCGTGCGCATCGTCGTGCGCGAAGCGCGAAAGGGCGAGGAGGAGAAGCTCGCCGACAGCGGATTCCGTTCTTTTCGCACAGCCGATCGCGAGTCGTGGCTCAAGTACGTGTTCCGCGAGAACCCGCACCTCGTGGCGCCGGATACGCTCGTCGCCGAGATCGGAGGCCAGATCGCGGGCCAGGCCTCCGGTTTCCGGTTCACGATGAGCCTCGCCGGACGCGACGTGCCGGTGCGCGGCATCGCCGCCGTCGCGGTCGTCCCCGAGTTCCGCCGCCAGGGCGTGGCGGACGCCGTGATGCTCGCGCTCCACCGCCAGATGAAGCGGCGCAAGGAAGCGCTGTCCATGCTGTATCCGTTCCGGATGTCGTTCTACCGGAAGTTCGGCTACGGGACGGTGGAGTGGCTCGAGTTCCTGCGCGTGAGCCCCGATCAGCTCCCCGAATCGCCGCTGCGCCGGAACGTGCGCCGGTTCGATCGCGAGAAGGACGCCGCCGCTCTCGCGCGCGCCTACGAGGCGGCCCGCGCCGGCACCTCGGGCCGCATCCTGCGCAGCAAGGACTGGTGGGATGTGCGCGTGCTCGCGCGCGTCGGCGAGGGCGTGGTCTACGTCGACCCGGGCTCGCGCCGGATCACGGGCTACGCCCTGTTCGACATCCCCGCCGATCCCCCCTATCCGCGCCAGCACGCGCTCGTGCGCGAGCTCGTCGCGGCCACGCCCGAAGCGTTTCGCGGGATCCTCGGTTTCTTCGAATCGCTCGGGGATCAGTACAAGATGCTCGAGCTCTCGTTTCCACGCGGACAGGGCCTGGGACTCGAGCAGAACTTCGGAGTGATCGGACTTCCCGAGCCGCTCCGTCTCTTTCAGACCGCGGGCTACGCGTCGGCCGGGGCGATGCTCCGGCTCGTCGACGTCGCGGCGGCGTTCGCGCTCCATCCCGGACCGGCGGCGAACGGAGCCCGGGGACGGCTCGGCCTCGATCTCGAGGACCCGGTGTTCCCGGGTCAGACGGGCGCCTTCGATGTGACGTTCGGGGCCTCGGGCGCGCGTGTCGCGCGCGGACGGAGCGCGCGCGATCGGCTCGCGCTTTCGGTCGCGACGCTCGCTCAGATCTACGGGGGTGGGACCTCCGCGCGCGTGCAGCTCGGACAGGGAATGATCGCGGGGAGCGCGCGCGCGGCGCGGCTCCTCGATCGCGCGTTCGAGGGTCCGCCGGTTCACCTGCTGCCGCTCAACGGATTCTGATCGAACCTGGCCGCGTCAATATCGCGGCCTATCGTCACATCGTCACATCGTCGGCGGCGGCTCGACTCCCATCATCCTCAAGTAGAGAGCGAGCTGCGCCCGGTGGTGGATCTCGTGTTCCTGCGTACACGCGAGAATCCAGTGGAGCGTCGCCTTCTTCTCGGCTCCGCTCTGCGCCCGGTACGTGATCACACGATCGATCTCGAACGCGGGCTTGTCGAGCCACGCTTGCGTGCGCCGGTGCTCGACGTCGAGCAGCTCGAGGAGCGCGGCATGATCGCGCGCTTCCGGCACCGTGACCCAGCCCTGCTGCGGATCCGCATGCGGCACGACCCACTCCTCGTACGGTCCACCCTCGAGCACGTGATGGATCCAGCCGCGCTCCGATTCCGCGATGTGGACGAGGAGCTGCTGGGCGGTGAGCATTGCGGGGCGGGGCTTGAAGTCGAAGCGATCGACCGGCAGCGCCTCGACCGCGAGCCTGAGGAACGGGCGGTACTGCGCGTCCCAGAGCGGAAAATAGGAACGGACCGTCCCGGCGGCCGAAGCGGCCGACAGACCGCGCGCGGTATCACGGATGCGGACGGCGATGGACGTCGCCAAGAGTCACCTCGCGAAACGAAAGCGCCGGACCCCGCGAGGGATCCGGCGTCGTGACAGCTCGAAGGTGGTCGCCCGTCAGGAAGCCCGGGCGGCCGCGGACCGCGTCAGATGCCCGCGTCGACCACGAGCACGAGCGTGGCAGGATCGACCACGAAGTCGTTCCCCGATCCGCCCACCACGTAGATCGTGAACATCCCGTCGCCCTTGATCTCGTTGAGAACGGTTCCCTTGCCGTCCGGAGCAAAGAGCTTCGCGGAGTCGTCCCAGTCGATCGTCACCGTCTCCCCGGCCGGGACGTCGAACGGGCCCCAGAGCAGGAGGGCATTGGTCGTGATCTGGTTCACCGTCGTGTAGCTCGTCTCATCGGCCGTGATGTAGACCGTGACGGTGGCGTCAGGACCGCCGGTGTTCGTGACCGTTCCGAGTACCGCGAGATCGGCCAGTCCGTCGAGATCGTCCTTGTGATCGTTGTAGCTGTCGATCGTGTTCAGGTCGACGTCTTCCTCATGGAACGGGGTGCCGCTGTCGATGGTGATCGGCGCATCCAGAGGGACGTCAATCGTGATCTGCCCCGTCGTCAGGATGCACCCGACGAACAGGAGGGGCAGTACGAGGGCAAGCGTTTTGAATCTCTTCATGGCGCCCTCCTACCATCCAGGGGTGATGCGGCGGCCGAGGCCAAGGGTGACGCCGACCCACTTGCGGGACGCGTCCCCGGTATCCACCATGTTCATCTCGCCGCGCAAGTCGATGAGCCAGCCGCCCGGCCCGGCACCCATGCCGAGGCCGAAGTTCCACGTCAGCTTGGACTGGTCGAGACCTTCGCGTGTCATCACGGTCGAGCCGACGCCGCCGAACGGGTAGAAGCGGAAGCCTTCTCCCGTAAGCCGACCCAGGGCGACGTTGATCCCTGCAGACTTGAGGTCGATACCGTCCCGCTCGGTCGTGATCCCCCCGATGTCCAGTTCGGTGGTCCCGCCGGAGCCTGCGAAGAAGTAGGGCTCCAACGAGAAGATCGTGCTCGTCGAGGCCGGGAAACGCACGCCGAAGCGCGCGCTCGTGGCATCATTATCTTCCTGCTCGATCGGGATGCTCGCTCCGCCCATGCCAACGATGCCGAACGAGAGCGGCTCTGCCAGGACCGGAGTTACGGCCGAGCCGAGAGCGAGCGCAGCGATGAGACCGATGTTTCGCATGCGCATGGGATTCTCCCTTCCCTGTCTCCCGGCCGCCGCGGACGCTCCGCGCCCGGACCGGACCACGAGCGGGGTGCCCGCGGCGGGGTCAGATTATCCGCAACAATTGTTGTGTCAAGAGCTTTGCGTGGCGACCCCCGGAGCTAAGTCGAGCACCCGCACCGCCTCTTCGAACCAACCGGGGGCCCCGGAGCGCAGGTTCTCGACCAGCGCGCGGTGGCAGGTGAGCACCAGAACCTGGTGCCCGGAGCGAGTCACCTCACCCAGGGCCTTCAGGAAATGGGCCGCCCGTTCGTCGTCGCTCGTGGCGAATGGATCGTCGAACAAGAGCGGCAGTCGTTCACGCCCGCGCGCGAGGTACTCGCAGATCGCAAGCCGAAGCGCGAGCTCGACCTGGTCCCGCGCGCCGGCCGAAAGTGCCGCGTCGAGTCGGGAACCGGAAAGCCGCTCGCCTCCCATCGAAAGGGAAACCTCGAGCTGATCCGAAATGCGGAAGCCTTGATGCGGAAGGCCGAAGCGCACGAGGAACGACTCCGCACGACCCGCGAGATGCTCCGACCAGCGCGCGTTCGTCTCGCGCGCGACGGTCTGGAACCGCTCGCGCGCCAGCTCGACGGCGTCCTTGAACTGGCGCGCGCGGACGAGCGCCGCCGAGAGTCGCGTCCGATCCGCGAGGAACCGCGCGAGCCGCTCCGCCGAGTCGCGATCCCGGCCGCCCACGCGCGCGTGAAGATCGATCTGCTCGCTACGCACGACCGAGAGCTCGCGCTCGATCGACGCCGCGTCCCGGTCGCCTTCCGCGGGCACGGGCGCGGGCGCGGCTGCGCTCGAAGCGGACGCCGGATCCTCCGCTGCAGCGAGCTCCGCGCGCAGGCGCTCGAGCTCGGCCGTCTGCGCGCGCTGCGCCCCCTCCGAGAGCAGGCGCTCCTCGGCCCGCGGAATGAGCTCGCGTTCGAGCGTCTCGAGACGTGCATGCTCGCGGGCACGACGCTCGACGGCCTCGATGACTTCGGCCTCGTTCACTTCTGCGGACGCAAGCCCCAGGCGCTTTGCGATCGCGACGAGGTCGGCGCGCGCGTCGTCACGCCGCAGCCCGGCCACGCGCTCCTGATCGACGAGACGGGCCTCGACGGCTTCGAGCGACTTCGCGCGCGCCCGCGCATCGAGCACGGTGCCGATTCCGAGGCGAAGCTTCGCCAGCGCCTCGTGCGCGGGGATGCTCTCGGGAAGACCCGCGCGCCGGGCCAGCCGGACGACGTGCTCGAGCGCTTCGGCCCGGCCCGAGCGCGCGCGCGTCGCATCCTCCTCGAGCCATCCGGCGCGCTGGTTCTCCGAGCTCACGCGCAGGAATTCGCCGTGCTCGCGCAGGAGCGCGGTCACGTCCGGAAATCCGAGGCGTCCCGAAAGGCCGGCCAGGAGATCCTCGCGCGCCTTCCGGCGATGCTGGAGCTCCCCGAGTCGCCGCTGCGCGTCGAGCACCTGCTTGAGCGCTTCGTTGCGCGCGTTGTTCCGGTGTACCGCGCTCCGGAACAGGAACACAGTGCCGAGGGAAAGCCCGAGAAGCGTCCCGCCGAGGCCGACGAAGCTCTGGATCACCTGCCCGTGAAGCGCAAACCAGACAGCCGCCGCGCAAGCGACGAGCCCGACCCCGATGAACGTGATTCCCCAGCCCCTCTGGCGCCCGCGCTGGCGCGCGATCGCCTCGATCTGCCCCTGGCCCCCCGTGATCGCACGCTGCGCGTTCTCGGTCTCGACGACGATCGCCTGCGTCTGCGCCGGGTACTGCGTGAGGAGTGTCCGATCCTCGCCGGAGAGACCGCCGAAGCGCCCGGCCCGCTCCGCGAGATACGCGAGCGACAGGCCGCGCGCCACGAGCTCGCTCTCGAGCGCTCCGAGCTTGTCCGCCGATTCCCGCTCCTGACGGGTGACGCGCTCGAGGTCCTTCTCGAGCATGTGGAGCTCTTCGATGTGGCCGGGCGCGGCCCACTCGAACGCGCCGTGCTTCGCCAGCAGAGTCTCGAGTTCGAGCCGGGGAGCAGCGAGATCGCGCTCGCGCTCCTTCGCAATCTGCTCGAGGGTCGAGAGCGCGGATTCATTCTCCGCTTTCGCGCGTGCAAGGCGGCTCGCCGCGTCCGCCGGGAAATCCCGCGAACCCTCGAGACCCTTCACTTCCGTGCGATGGGATTCGAGCTCGCGCCGTTCCGCCGCATCGCGCTCGAGCACGGCCGCGAGATCGCCTATGCGCCGCCGCGTCTCCTCGCGCCGCACGCGGGTGAGCGCGGCCGTGAGGCGCGCCTCCCTGAGCCCGAGCTCGGTGAGACGCTCGAGCGCGTCCGCGAGCTCGCGCCGCTCGTTCTCCGCCGAAGCGAGATCCACCTTGTTGGTGGCGAGCGCAATCTCGAGCTTCTTGATCTCGTTCGTGACCAGGCCCGACTGCTGCATTCCGCGATAGGAACGGAGCGCGTTGTCGAGCACGCCGAACGCAGCCACGGCGGATGCGTCCCCGGTCACGCTCGAGGCCATGCTCTCGAGCATCGCGGTCAGGGAGCCGTCGGGCCTCACGTCCGCGCCGCCGAGCCGGCCGGGACCGGGCTGCATCCAGAGTGCGGTGCGCGCGAACTGGTCGATGTTCATCCCGAGCAGCTCTTCACCCAGCTTGTACTCGCCCGAGCCGTGACGGAACGAGTCCGTGACGTCACGACCGTCCTCGTGCACGTTGAGGCGGCCGTTTCCGAAGTGGCGGCTCACGATGTAGCGCCGGCCCTCGATCTCGAACTCGAGCTCGAGCGCGTACGTCCTCCCGCTCCACGGCCGGTGCTGATCGAGCGGTGTCTCGCGTTCCCGATACGCACGGCGGTCGCTGTCGAGTCCGTAGAGGGCGGCCACGATCGCGGCCGCGAGCGTGGTCTTCCCGCGCTCGTTTCCGCCCACGATGAGATGGATGCGCTCGGGCTCGAACGTCCACGTCCCGGTCAGCGCGCCGAATCCCTCGATCTGAAGACGACGCAGGTTCACCGCGCGGCCTCTCCGATGTGCTCGTAGCGCGGCGCGACGTCCCCGAGCCGAAGCGCATCGAGTCCGTAGTAGAGCGCCGCCTCGAGCAAGCGCCGACGCTCGGGATCGTTCTCCCGATCCATGTCCTCGAGCAACGAGCGCGCGAACCGCTCCTCGGTCGTGCGCGGCTCCGTGCGCCGGTAGACGTCGAGGTCGTAGTCGGGACGAAGCGCCGACGCATTGATCTCGAGGTGGAAGCAGCGGTTCGCGAACGCGTCCGCGCCCGGGAGGAGCTCCACGCCGGGCCGAACACGGCCCGTGAGCGTGACGAGCGCGATGTCGTCGGGATTGACGAATGCGAGATCGAGCTCCTCGGCGATCCGCTGGGTGAGCGCCTCCGGCGAGCCGACGGACTGGAGGCGCACTTCGATCCGGTGCAGGCGGCGCCGGTCGAGCTCGAGGACGTCCACATCCACGCGCCGGTGATGTCCATTGTGATCGACGGTGACGATCTGAACGTAGCGGCGATCCGTCTCGTCGACGCAGAGCGCGAGCGGCGAGCCGGAATAGCTTCCGCGAACGACTCCTTCCTCGTCCGTGATGCGGGCCGGGCGGTGGTAGTGACCGAGTGCGGCGTAATCGGCGCCCCACGCGATCAGCTCGTCGTCGGAGAACGGTGCCGTGAGCTTCTTCCCGAGCGGGAAGAACCCGTCGCGCGAGCCATGGAGCAGGAGCACGTGGAGCTTTCCGGGCGCGAGCGACGGCCGGTCGAGCGCGAGCACGCGCTCGCTCGAATCCACGTTCTCGTGCACGCATCGCCCCCACACGAAGACGTCGTCGCGGCCCGGGAGCGGCACGCCCGTGATCTGCGGCAGATCGAAGATGTGGACGTGCGCAGGCCAGGTCGCCTGACCCGCGGCTTCGAGCTTGCGGTTGTCGTAATAGAACGTGGCCCGGGAGAAGCAGTCGTGGTTGCCCGGAGCGATGAAGATGGGCGGGCATCCCGGTTGCGAGACGCACTCGATCGCGCGCGCCACGGTTTCACGATCCACGATCTCGCCGTCGAACAGGTCCCCGGGAATGAGGATTGCGTCGAGCTTGCGCTCGATGGCGACCTGCACGGCGCGGGCGAACAGCTCGCGCTGATCCTGGCGCCGCTTCTCCGCGACGGGGGCGGGGAGCCACGTGAACGGGCGCCCCAGATGGAGATCGGAGAGCTGGAGGAACGTGAAGGAAGGCATCGGGTTGCACCCTACACGCCGAGGAGGACAGGAACAAGCCTTGGCCGCTCCGCGGCTGGTCCGCACCGCGCGCGGCATGGTACCGTGAGCGTGTCATGATCGATCCGTTCGGCCGCTCCATCCGCTATGTGCGCATCTCGGTCACCGACCGCTGCAATCTCCGGTGTCAGTACTGCATGCCCAACGGCTACCTGGGCGGCGAGTCGCCGGCGGACATCCTCTCGTACGAGGAGATCGCGACGATTGCCGAGGCGATGGTGGGTCTCGGGGTCCGGAAGTTCCGCCTCACGGGCGGCGAGCCGCTGGTCCGGAGAGATCTCCACGTCCTCGTGCGCATGCTGCGCGCGTTTCCCGAAGTCGAAGACCTCGCGCTCTCGACCAACGCGGTCCTCCTGAGGCAGCAGGCGCCCGCGCTGCGCGAGGCCGGCCTCAATCGGGTCAACATCTCCCTCGACACCCTGAATCCGGAGACGTTCCGCCGGATCTCGGTCAACTCCTCGCTCGACCTCGTCCTCGACGGCATCAAGGCCGCGGAGGAGGTCGGGCTCGACCCGATCAAGCTCAACATGGTCGTGATGAAGGGCGTGAACGACGGTGAGATCGAGGACATGGCCCGCCTCACGTTCGAGAAGCCGTGGACGATCCGCTTCATCGAGGTCATGCCGATGCGGCAGGACCCCGGGCGCCAGGCCGGCCAGTATGTCTCGACCGACACGATTCAGGCCCGGCTCGAGCGGGTCGGAACGCTCGTCCCCGTCCCGCGCGACGCGAATGCGGGTCCGGCCCGCGAGTACCGCTTCGAGGGCGCGCGCGGGGCGGTTGGCTTCATCACCCCGCTCTCGCACACGTTTTGCGCCACCTGTAATCGAGTGCGGATGACGACGACCGGGAAGCTCCGCCTGTGCCTGTTCGGCGAGGCCGGCTGCGACCTCCGGGCGCCGCTCCGCGCGGGCGCCTCGGTCGAGGACCTCCGGGGCGTGATCCTGGCCGCCCTCGGCCGAAAGCCCGAGAGCCATCACCTGGCCCTCGGCTACTCCGGACCCGAAGCGCCGATCACGATGTCCCAGATCGGCGGATGAAGGCCCAGATCCGCCCCGGACACAGAGTTGCACGTTTCAAAGGTGGCCGCCTCCAGCCATCGCGAACTTGCCCCGGGGCAAGTCGAGGGAAGAGAACATGCCCCGGGGCATTTTGATCGACTGGTCTTAAGACCCGTTGTGACCCCCCGGGCCCGCACCGAACCGGCAGTCGGCGAACTTGCCCCGGGGCAAGTTGGTAGGCCCTCATCCTTTGAAAAATTTGCTGTTCAATCGTTACGGGAAAGTGATATATTTTTTTGCCAGTTCGGCGGACCGCCTTTCCGCTGGCCTCGCAGGGTTGGCATTCGCGTACGCAGCCCTGAACTCCCCTCAGTTAACCGTCCGTGAGGTTTCTTTGAGCCCGCGGACCGGTCGCCTTCGCCGGCGTTTCATATTGGCTCCCCTGGTCGGCGGGTGTGGCCGAATGGCAATGGTATGTGAGTCCGTATCGTTTCGAGGCTCGAACGAAAACTTCATGACTCGGGGCAGGACTCACGCCCTCCAGCACCCGTCGCTTGGTGATCGATCAGGATTCTCGACTTTCGCAGCCTGCCATTCTGCGTGGTGCGGAAAGGAAGACCGTCGTGCGTTTGCTACTGTGCGCTCTCGCTTCTGTCATGGTTCTCAGCGGCGCCGCCTCTGCAGCCGATCAGCCTTTTGGTCCCCCGTCGATGACACCTCCGCTCGAAGGCTACGTTCCCTTTGAGGGCAGCGCCCTCGGAGACACTTGTGACTGCATCGACCTCGTGCTCGTGATCGACGACACGGGGAGCATGGGTGGCACGATTGCCAACGTGAAGGCTGGAATTGTGAGCCTCATCAGTCTGGCGGACGATATCGCTTGCGGCGATCTGCAGGCGGGCCTGATCAGCTTCGCGGATTTCCCGCAGGTCGACCAGGCGCTCACCTTCAACACGGCGGCGGTCGTTGCTGCCGTCAACGCGCTGGCCGCTGGCGGCGGTGCCGCCCTCCCGGAGGCGTCGGACGAAGCCATGCGTCTCGCCATCGTGGGAAGCAACAACTGTAACGGCGCCACGTTCAACGTTGGGGACTACCGCGACGAGTGTTGTAAGGTCGTCATTCTCGCGACCGACGCTCTTCCGGGCGGCTGCGATGACGCCTACACGGGCGGCGTCGACGACGTGAACGCCCACAACGCGGCGCTTGCGGCCGCGGCGGCCGGGATCAAGATCGGTGCGATTCAGGTCCAGAACAACTTCGTGCCGTTCACCGGGATCATGCAGGACTATGCGTCCACCACGGGTGGCACGTGGGGCCTCACGGCGCTTGACGGCAGCGGCGCGGCCGCGGCTGTGGAAGCCGTGATTCGTTCCTGCTCAGACACGCCTGATCCGGAACTCGTGCCGTGCTGCGGCCCGACCGGCTGCTTCCTGGCGTTTGCGGACGACTGCGTCGCGGGCGGCGGCATCGTGGTTGCCTCGTGCACGCGTCCGGACTGCCCGACCCCGACGTCGCCCTCGAGCTGGGGCGCCATCAAGGCGAACTACCACCGCTAAACTGCTTCACCGATCCGGTGTTACCGCCGGGCCGAAAACGACGACCACCTCCGCTCGCGCGGGGGTGGTCGCTCGTTTTTCGGGGTTTTGGATCCCCGGACGCTAGAATCCGAAAAATTCGGTTAACGGATTGCTCCCGGTCCCGTCTCATCCATGGACATCCATGGGGGAACCACATGTGGAAGCCGTCCACAGCTCGAGTCTCGCGGCCCGCCCGCTGATGTTCGTGAAGCCCGAGCCCCTGGCTCCCGCCTCGGCCGAGAACGTTGCCTCGTTCGTGGCGGCGGCACGGGATGGTGACCGAGCGGCCTTCGGGCAGCTCTACCAGCGCTATGCGCCCATGGTGCACGCGGTGCTGCTCGCACGGGTCGAGCGGGATGCGGCATCCGATCTGGTGCAGGACGTCTTCCTCACCGCGCTCGAGCGCCTGTCAGCGCTGCACGACGTGCGGGCGTTCGGCGGATGGCTCGCGGCGATTGCGCGAAATCGCGCCGTGGATCACAGGCGTTCAAGGCGGGAGACCGTTGAGCTGCCCGAAGACCTGGCGGCCCGGGAAGCGGCGCCCGCAGCGGAGGCGCTCGATGCGGGCCGGGCTCTGAACGCCATCCGCGAGCTGCCGGATTCCTATTCCGAGACGCTTCTTCTGCGTCTCGTGCACGGACTCTCGGGACCGGAGATCAGCGAGCTCACCGGTCTCACGCCGGGGTCCGTGCGGGTCAACCTGCATCGCGGAATGAAGCTCTTGCGAGAGAAGCTCGCCGAGGAGTCGAGATCGTGAACGAACCGCGCGAAGACTACTTGTGGGATCGGAGCGGCACGCCCGATCCTGAGATCGAACGACTCGAGCACGCGCTCCAATCCGTGCGCGCGGATCTCCCGCCCTCGCTCCCCGGCCTCGGACACGCGCCGGCGGATGCAGAGGGTGCGGAAAACGAAGATCGCGCCCGGGACGCGGAGCGCGAGTCCCGGGCTGTCGGGGCATTCCGCGCGGGCCACGCGGGCCGCGTG